>NZ_BAAFPR010000019.1:0-60284 GCF_042847315.1 Lacticaseibacillus jixiensis | reverse complement strand
CGTCCAACTTGATACGAACAATCTCGGGTTGATCTTCGTCCATATAAATACCTCACCATTCTTATGATGAGGTCATGATACCGCTTGGCAATTGAGAGGGATAGGCGGTCTGTTATTAGGTGCTTACGAACAACGTATGAGCTTCAGCAAGGACTATATCACCAAGCTTTATATGGGTTGCCTACGTAGTTGCTACGATGATTACCAGCTCACACAGAAGACCCCAGTGCTGACTTCCTTCTATAAGAAGATGCAGCGTGCAACATTCAAGATGCTAGAGAATTTCCACCCTTCAGCCTTGAATAGTTCCAATCACGAAATGAAGGAAATTTCATGGTTCGACGACAAACCCAAGAAGATGACTTTTGATGATTTGTTTGAATTAGCGCAAGAGTCCATGAGAACAATGGTAGCAACGTCATTTACAATGATGTGCCCATTCCAGCGCGTGAAGCATTCGCGTGATGATCTTTATCAAATTTACGCCGAATGCCTGTATTCATGCTTTGAGGATTATCGCCGTGACAAATATCATGAATCATTCGTTGATCTGTTCTTTAACCGGATGGCAAACGTCACACTGCCATGGATCATAGATTTTAATGGAATGCCGTAATTCAGCTTGTCGCGTTTCACGACAAGCCTTATATGACAACAAATAGAAAAGAGAAATGTACAAATGACACAGCTAAATAGAATTAGATTCCGATACGTCTTAAGTTTCGGACATTCACAGTCAGTGGAACAGCCTAATGGTATGTATAAATCTGAATTCGTGAAAGATTTCAGTAGACATGCAGCATTGTATACGGTGACTGATAGAACGCTTCAGGTTCTGACCGGTGTTGATACCACCAAAGACATTGTGTTTGCTGTCACGCGTCAATATCATGACCAGCTCACACCGTTTCTTGATACGTCTGATTTACAGGTACAGCTTTCATCTGATCCCAAATCTCATTACAGCGTGACACAGGTTTCATATGCTGATGATTCAGAGCTGCAAGGCGTTCACTTGATTGCAATTCGTAAGGTTGAAAGTAACTAAAGACAAGCCCACAGGAGGACTAATAATAATGAAAATCAAATATCCAGAAATCGTTGAAGATTGCTACAAGAAGTTCAATGCCATTGGGATCAAAGCAACACGTGAAGAAATGTACCAGCATATGGTTACAGCCAACTTAATTGACAAGAATTGCCAGCCTACTCAGTGGGCGTTAGATCAAGGCTATTTTGATTCTTTTAGCATGGATGAGAACGGCGAAGTTAAAGCCGAAAATCTTGCAGCCTACAAACGTATGAATCCAATTTATGCGGAGTTCGATGCGAGTCATTTCACGCATACGGCTGAAGGCTGGGCAGTTGATTATTATGTGGTCTCAACTCTTTCCAAACGCGTTTTAGCTGATCCAGAGAGCACACCAGATCAGGTTGAACTTGCTAAAGACTTGTTGGCAAACGCCGCGAAGTATGGATATTGAGGGGATTAAAATGAGCATTTTATTATGGATCATGAGTCATCAACTCACCCTTATCGCCTTGTTCGTCACCTTCTTTGGCGGCGTGCTTTATGGCGAATGGTGTGAGTTTAGCAACAACGACAAAAAAGACCAACAGCGCGGGCACGCTGAAGGCCTGAAAGATTGATAGCTAGAGTATCTATGTATTTGACTCTATTCTATCCATCTTTTGTAGATTTATCAAGAAAGTGGATGAAATTAACGAATGAAAAGTTTGTATGAAACGGCGTTAGAAATTCAAAAGAATCATATCAAGGTGATTCCGTTTAATGGTAACCGCCCAGCTATCACAGCACCAAAGGATAACGCAACGCTGGATAATAATCTTGCTCACCAGTGGTGGGCAACTGAACACTACAATAGCATTGGTGTGTTGCTTGAGGGTACCGGCATTCTCATGCTGGATATTGATGTTAATCATGCCAGTGGTGCAGATGGTACAACAACTCTGAAGAATTTAGCCAAGGACAATAGCGCGGGCACGTTAGACACCTATTGGGAAAAGTCTCCAAGTGGTGGGCTGCACTTGTTTTACAGCTATGATCCTAAGCTGAAACTCACTGAAGCTACAAATTTGTTTGCGGAACGTGGTAAAGATGGAAAGATAATCCCCTCTGGTATCGACTATAATGCTGTTTTCGTGCCAGTAGCGCCAAGCCGGTATCGTGGCGGACAATGTGAACCCTGCGAAAATAAAACGTGGGCAGACATTAAGCCAGCGCCTCAGTGGTTACTGGATGAGATTCAGCCCAAGCCGGAACAGATATTTGTGCGTGGTTTTGGAAACACGGTTCGTATGACTGGCGTAGATGGCAAATTGTTAAACAGGATTGTTGCCGGTATTGACCAAGGTGGACGCAATGTGTGGGCAACTAGTATCGTTGGTTCTTTGTATCGTGCTGGTGCTACTCCAGAAACCGTCATGAGCTTGATGCTGCTGATTAATGAAAACTATATTCGACCATCATTAAGCACAAAAGAATTGGGTGGAATTATCCGTTCTATTACGGCAAAAGAGGTGGCACGCCAATGAGTGATCTTGCTAAAAAAATGCATGAATTAGAGACCTACGTTGGTTTTCCTGCCCAACAATACGCCAATAATTTGAAACAACAACTAACACCGGTCAACGTCTACACCTATCCAGCACCAATGGATAAAACACCAGCAGCAGTTGCAAAATATAACGAAGAACTGGCAAAAATCACGCCAAGTTGGTTAGATTTTCACTTCAATACTGAAAAAGGCAAGGATAATGAAAAGTATACCGTGCATCGAATTGTGAAATTCAATACTGTTGTGTATGCCAAGACTTTTCTTGATAAAACTCCTATTGCAGTGTTTCCAGCGTTGATGAATGGCGCAATTTATCAATCCGATTTAGGAACGTGGCGCACGCTTGGAAAAGGTGAATTCAGATTAATAGTGGAAAGCTATACACATCATGAAATTGAAAAATGGGGATTGTATAGTCCTAAGGATGTTTCTGCCGTAAGGCGTTATATTGAGCTGGAAACATTCAATGATAAATTCAGGAACAATTCTCCATTCGACCAAAACAAACGGCCTGAGCTAGTTGCTTTTGCGAACGGCACGTATAATATACTCACGGGCAAGATGGAGAAAAGCAAAGCTGAAAATTATATGCTTAATACCCATGATTATTCTGTTGATCCAAAAGAAAATGAGTGTCCTGAGACTGAAAAATGGTTGAATGCAATGATGGGTGATGCGTATATCACGCTTGAGCAATTTGTTGGATATATGCTGTACCGTTCACACGTTCCCTTCCAAGAGTTTTTATGGCTATATGGTGACGGTGGCGAGGGCAAGAGCACAGTTATTCGGCGTATAACCAATGTGATTCAAGAGGAGAATATTTCACATGTTAAACCCGAAATCTTGGCTGATAGCAACCGCCGCTTTGAAATTTCCAATTTGTACGGTAAAGAAGCTAATATTATGGCTGATGTTGGTAAAGCCAAGTTAAAAGATACGGATATTATTAAGTCTGTGACTGGTGGTGATGGATTAGAAGCTGAATTCAAGGGCTTGCAACACTTCACATTCACCAACTATGCAAAGCTTCTGTTCAGTTCAAACACCATGCCAACGTTTACTGATCATAGTCGCGGATTTGCTGACCGTGTAATGGTAATCAAGCTTATTAATGGTGATGCACGTGATGATCCCAGTTTTTGGGATGACTTTGATTTTAAAGCAATTGATGATGAACGTTCACAGTTTGCAATGAAGTGTATGCAAGAGTTTGCCAAAGCACTTACAGCTAGGAGATTCACCAAGCCTGATAGTGTCATCCAAGCAAGTCGTGAATGGATTCAAGCCAATGACCATCTAGCCGAATTCGTTAATGAGTATTACAAAGTTACACCAAATGGTGACCGTGGGGAGTCTGCCAAGACGTTTTTTGATGAGTTTAAATCGTACTGCATATCAAACGGCTATGACGATAAACCAACTCAACCAAAACTCAAGTTACAACTAGAAAAGATGGGGGTAACACGGAAAAAATGCCATATGGGTTTTGGTGATGACCATAATAATATGTCCAGATACTTAGGATTGAAACAAGTAGAATCATTTGATTAAACAATGCGTTCCAGTAAGTTGGAACAGTGTTCCGGTCAATATTTAAATATTGGAACGGCCTAAACGCCCTAGCCACAACGGTTAGAGCGTTTTTGTTCCAGTGTTCCAGTATTTTTCTTAGTTTTGAAAAAAATGATGATTATTGAATACCATGTTCACTATGATCCTGTGTGGTGAATACCTACATAAAAAACTGAGAAAAGTAAATAGAATCAGCTTTTTACTGGAACGTTGGAACACCCCTAGAGCCACAGGGGATACAGCCGTTATTTTCTGGAACAGTGTTCCAATACCTTTTGGAACAAACTAGAACATATGCGTCTTATGTTACAAATTGTTACAGTTTCTAAAAACATGGCCTTTTTTGTTGAGTTACGCACCTTAGTATATAGAGGCATAAATTTGAAAGGAGGTAATCCATATGAATAGATCTAAATCAACTGCCGATAAGGTATTGACTGAATCCAAGAGGCTTGCACATGAAGATGATGTGACACCTGAAGCTGAGATTAACGCACGTATCTTAATGGTTCTGAATGATATGCTGCTCAACACTAAAGCAACCATGGACATGATGGCTGAAGAACACAAGTCGTATTCAAGCTGCCAAAAGAATCAGAAGTGAGATGGTATGAATGGCAAAACCTAAACACTTATGCGCTCATGCCGGTTGCAGAACATTGATCGACTATGATCTGAGGTTCTGTGACAAGCACAAACAACAACGCCTCACAAAGACTGAAGGACACGCTAGATACTTAGAACATAAGCATGATGGCGGTAAGTTCTTTCAATTCTATCGTTCCAAGCCATGGCGAAAGCTATCATATTCTTACCGGTTAGACCATCCATGTTGTGAATGGTGTCTAAAGCAAGGAAAGATTATTCCTGTGGATGTGGTAGACCATATCACGCCTATTAGAGTTGACTGGGATAAGCGGCTAGACGATGACAACTTACAATCGTTGTGCCATGCCTGCCACGTGCTAAAGACACAGGATGATATTAAAAAGTATCATTTAACACCACTAAAAGAAGACCCCTCAAAGTAATATGGGGCCGTAGTTAATTATTTGTAGATACACAGCCCACTCTAGAGAACGAAAAATACCGTTAATTTTAGTTTTTTTGTCGTGTATCGGTGTATTTACGAATATAGTAGCACTAATTAAATAAAATTTGAAGAAAGGATGTGGATCACTAGATATGGCAAATAGATATAAGAATCCAGACGACTTAAAGAGCCACATGAGCAAGAACGAAAAAGCTGCCCGTGAAGATGCTCAAAAAGCAATGAATCAATATACGCCACTGAATGCCCCTGTGCCCTCATGGCTGGACGATACAGCGACTTTAGAGTGGCAGCGTATAATTCCACTAATGAGCGAAAATCTGCCACTAAGCGCCTTAGATTTGCAATCTGTGGCAAGCTATTGCATGGCCGTTAGCAAGATTCAGGCTGCACAAGCTGAGATTAACAAGCATGGCCTCATGGTTCAAACAACCACAGGCGGCATGAAACCTAATCCAGCTATCAGAGTTCAAAATGATGCAACAGCGCAAATGCAAAAGTTTTCCAGAGATTTAGGTCTGACCCCTTACGCCCGTTTGAATTTCAATGTTAAGGGCAATGGTAAGACTGTTGATGATCCTTTTGCTGAGTTGATGAATGATGATTAATTGGGCAACTGAATATACAAACAAAGTCTTATCTGGTGAGATCATTGCCGGTGAGAAAATTAAACAAGCTGCACGCCGTTATCAGCGTGATCTAAAGGATAGTCAATCAGATGACTACCTTTTTTATTTTGATGTGAAAAAGGCCAACAGGGCTATTCAGTTTTGTGAGTTAATGCCTGCCCGTGATGGATCAAAGATGAAACTGGAATTATCCCAGAAGTGGATTGTCAGTGAGTTGTTTGGCTGGCGGATGAAAGACACGGGAAACCGCCGTTATGACCGTGCATATATCAGTATGAGCCGCAAGAACGGCAAGTCATTTCTAATGAGTGATCTGGGCGCGATTTATCTATTGATGGAGAACAAGCCTGCTATGAATCGTGAAGTGATTTTCACCGCTAATAGCAGCCAACAAGCTCACCTAGCTTTTGACATGCTGGCGAGTGGCTTGCGTCAAGTGAGCCGTGTATCACCGTCAATCAGAGAACGGCTTAAAATCAACCGTGACGCGATTCGTGATCTGGATTCCAATAGCATTGCTGAGCCGCTTGCTTCTGATCTGCATTCATTAGATGGATACGCCTCAGACCTTGCGATTATTGACGAATTTGCGTTAGCCCGTTCTGCGGATATATTGAAGACTCTGAAATCAGGCCAGATCAACAGCGATAATTCATTGCTGGCGGTTATCAGCACGACTGGTACTAATCTTAACGGCCCAATGAAAGCCGAATATGATTTTGTGTCTGGTGTCTTAAATGGCAAGGCGGAAGCGCCTAGATACTTTATTGCGGTGTGGGAACAGGATTCTGAGGATGAAGTTTATCAACCTGAAACATGGATCAAGAGTAATCCCTTGCTGTCTAACAGTGAGCGGGCAAAGACAATGATTCCAAGCCTGCAAGAAGATGTTGATGATGCCAGTAAAAAAGGCGATATGAACATGCTGTTGGTCAAGAACTTTAACATGTGGCACGCTGCCAGCAAAGATAGCTATATCAAAGCTGAAGACTGGCAGAAAGCTACTGTGTTAACCCCTGATACCACCGGCAGTGACGTGTATATCGGATTAGATCTGTCTAAGTCATCTGACTTAACGGCTATTAGCTGGCTGATTCCGCAGGATTATGGACTATATGCCGGTAGCCATTCATTTGTTGCCAGCAAGTATGGCTTAGATGAAAAGATTCGCAATGATGGGTTTGATTATCGTGCTGGTGAACGCCGTGGTGAATGTTCTATCACTAAGCTAGATAGCGGCATTATTGATTATGATGAGGTACTTCATTACCTGTTGAATATGATCAACGCCAATGACTGGCATGTGAAAGCTATTTGCTATGATCCGTGGTCAATGGGGTATCTTATTCCAGAGCTTGAAAAACGTGATATGCCGCTTGTTGAAGTCAAGCAATGGCAACGATTCTTAGGCATTCCCACGGTTCAATTCAGAGATGAACTGTACAACGGGAAAATCAAACATGCTGATAACAAGTTGTTGGCCTATGCCGTCAACAACGCGATTATTCGCTACGATAGCAACAACAACCCGATTATTGATAAGACAAAGAACAGCAACAAGATTGACCCTGTTGCCGCCTTGATGACTGCATACACTCAGGCAATGGATCAAAATACAAATGAGGCGAATAATGAGTATTATCAAAGCGAAAATTTTGGCTTTTAATGTTCAAACATACCTGCTATTACTTGGGTTAATCCTTGTTGTAGCGGGTATTTTTGGGCTTGCGGGCCTTTTCGTTGGTTTGATTGCATCCGGTGTGGTGTTAATCATTCTGGCGTTAATTGTGAACAAAAATGAAGGTGATAAGAAGTGAGTTTTCTAACGAATGATGCGCCGCCACGGGAAGACAATTCAGAGCCGTTCCTTGATGCTGTTATCAGCATGACAAGCAATGACTCAGGTGGCTACGTTGGTGTGAGCGCCCTGCGCAATTCCGATATTATGGCTGCCGTGAAGATCATTGCTGGTGATCTGGCGGCAAACCCGATTGAATACAGCGATAAGCATATCGCTACCATGTTAAACAAAAATCCCAATGATTTTATGACCGCTTATGCGTTTAAGTTTAGTCTGGCAGCAAACATGTTGTTGAATGGTAACAGCTTTGCACGTATCGAACGCAACAATAGCGGTCAGGTGACTGGCCTCAAGCTAATCCCGAATAGCTGCATGGTGGTTGCATATGATGATGACGGCGAAGCGCCTGAGTATACGTATACGCCAACAGATGGCAAGGCCCAGAAGTTGAATCCTATGGATGTACTGCATTTCAAGGCTTTCACCCAAGATGGTTATAAAGGCATTAGCCCACTATTTTCATTGCGTGATGAATTAGCCATTCAAAAGACTGGTAACAAGCTTATTCGTGGCTTTTTCCAAAGCGGCGTACAAGGTACAGGCATTCTAAAGATTAACAAGTCTAACCTTGATGTTAAGGCACGGGAAGCCATTCGGGACAAGTTTCAAGCTGCCAACAGCGGCGATAACGCATTACAAACAATCGTTCTTGATGAAGACACTGATTACTCAACACTTCAGGTCAATACAGACGTTGTGAAATACGCCAATAGCTCTGACTGGACAACTAGACAGGTTGCTAAGGCTTTTGGCCTGCCACCTGAACGACTTGGCGTTGAGAATGAGCACAGTAATCAATCTCAAAGTAACGTGGCATACCTGCAACAAACATTAACGCAATACTTTGCAGCCTTCAGCTCAGAATTGGATATGAAACTTAGTACAGGTGACAACCGGTTCAGTTTTAATACTGACCGGCTTTTTAGTGCTGATCCAGAATCCATGTTGAAGCTTGCTGCTGAAGGTTTGCAAGGCGGTATTTATACCACTAATGAAGCCCGTGAAAAATTAGGCTTACCGCCTGTTGATGGTGGTAACGAAGTCATGGAGTCATTGAACTACACGCCACTAAGTAATTTAGCAAATTATCAAAATAATCACACAACAAAAGGAAATGAGGTAAATAATGGCTGATACACAAGAAAAGCGGCTAAATACAAATGCTAATCTAACCGTTAATGAAACCAAGCCAGAAGACGATACCCAGCAGGATCAGGCTGCAAAACACCTATCAGGCTACGCAGTTGTTTTCAACTCACCTAGCAAAGATCTAGGTGGATTCAAAGAGGTTATCGCCCCTGATGCGTTTAATGGCGTTGATCTGTCAGACGTATATTTGGTAAACAACCACGATATGAGTCAAGTCTTAGCAAGCACTAAGGCCGGTACGTTGAAGTTAGATGTTGACGAAAAAGGATTACACTTTGAAGCTGATTTAACTGAAACCACCACAGCGGATGACGTATACAAGAATGTTGAAGCTGGCAATTTGTCAGCAATGAGCTTCAGCTTTATTTCTGCTGAAGACGGTGACGAATTTTCCAAGGATGATGACGGTCAGGTGATTCGCACGATTAAAGCCGTGAAATCATTGTTCGACGTTTCAACGGTGGCAATTCCCGCATATGACGATACTAATGTTGCTGTTGCTAAGCGGAGCTATACCGCATGGCTGGCAGCACAACAAGAAAAGCAAATTTCTGAAGACACTGAAAAGAAAGAAGATAATGATTTGAAAAAAACTATTGATGCAGCACAAACTGAAACCCGTTCCTATGAAGATTATATTCGCTCACATGGCGAACAACGTGATGGTGTGACAACTACAACCGCTGGTGTTGTGGTACCAACTCAAGTTATCAATGATGTGATGGACTTAAAGCACGCTGAATATGATCTAGCTCAATATGTGACCGTGAAGCAAGTTGGTACGCCAGTGGGCACATACCCCATTGCTTTGACGAATGAAAGCACGTTAGCCACTAAAGAAGAAGCTGCTGAAATTGGTGATATTGACGCCAGCTTATTCAAGGGTGTTGATTACAAGGTTGCAACCCGTGCTGGCAAGATCTTTTTGACTAATGAAATCGTAGAAGATTCTGAAGTTGATATTGTTGCTGAAATCAAGGCGCAATTGAAGAAGCTTGTACGCAACACGAATAATGCAGAAATCGTTAAGTTGTTCACGGCTGATGATTCTAAGTTTGCCAAGGTTCAAGCGTCTACTTTGGATGATTTGAAGCACGTGTTTAATGTTGACTTAGATCCAGCGTTAGCTCTGTCAGTCATCACTAATCAAGATGGTTACAACTACTTAGATACTCTGAAAGATTCTGAAGGCCGTTATCTCTTGCAACCTAGTGTCACTGCGCCAACTGGTAAGCAATTATTTGGCGCTCAAGTGATTGTTGTATCTAATAAGTTGTTGGCAACCCCAGCTAGTGGCGCATTCCCGTTAGTTATCGGTGATCTGGCACAGTCTGTATTTGTTGCCCAGAAGAACGAAGTTGAAACTAATTGGCAAGTGTTTGACAATTACAGCCAAGGTCTGGCCGTTGTGATCCGCAATGACTTTGAAGTGATTGACGACAAGGCCGCCGAATATGTGGAAATTGCCCCAGCAGCGGCTACTGCTACTGGTCAAACCACAGACCCAAAAGCGGCGTAACACCTGAAGCAGACGTAGCACAAGCTGATAAGGCTGTGTTATCTGCTTAGGTGATAGGCACGGGCGAGTAATCGCCCATACATAGAAGGGAGATGGTCAAATGGCTGTAACTGCTGATCTGATCATAAAAAGCCTCAATCTAGAAGAAGATTCAGAGGCTGACACCGTATTATTAGGTACCTATATTCCTGCTGCTGAAGAATTTGTAAAAGATGCAGTTGATAGCACTGCTGAGGTGGCTGATTTTGCTGCATACAAACAGTTTGATATGGCCGTAGCCCTATTAGTCGAATTCTGGTATATGACCCGTGGTGACGTTCAGAACGCGGATAAGGGCACACCGTATCAAGTTGTTAGCATGATCCAGCAACTGCGCGGAATCGTCGCCACTAAATAAATTACAGAATAAATATCATTTTCTTTTGTCACACAAGTTCTTTATGCCTATAAAGTAACTGTAAGAAATGAATAATGTGTGTTTCCTCCTGAATTTGGTTCCTGTGTGTATTGTTTTCATTATTACCTTCTGCCGCTGGTTATTCCAGCGGTTACATAGGGGTGTGACTTTCATCCATTCTTTTTTCACACATCCCGATTGTGGGGCCTTCATCCAGCCCTTGAGATTTTTACTCAAACTTTTCAATTGTCGCGCACTCCATTTAAGCGTGCGCGATTACATATCATGGATATGCCAAGCTGCGTTATTGAGACGTGGCTTGTTACATAAGGTTATGTGTGATTCGTTCACTTGGTTTTCACCATCCTTGTGTACTTGTTTGGTTCAATGGGTTCCAATGATCCTTGGGCTGAACGAAATTCCTTTGCATTTTTAATTGAGTGTTGTGTGTCGTGGAAAAGGCACACAACATTACATAGCTGGTAGATATTTGAGGCAAGTATCTGCTGCATACATAAAATTGTGATTTTAAGCGGTCTGACTAGTAGTTATATATTGGTCAGGCCGCTTTTTCGTGTATATAGCGTTATTCGATGTTGTCAGACTGGATTCTGAGGCGAGTTCAGAGCTTATGATGAATAGTTATTAGTCTTATGCAGCTCAGAACGCCTAATCATCAGGAATCAAAAGTCTGTTAGAGGGTCTCCTTATTTTTAAGGAGACCTCCAAAATGTTTGTTTTTGGGGAACATGAGAACAAACAGAACCATCAAAAAAAGCCGCCAACAGGCGACTTCTAAAAGCTCTTGGGTATCTAGGGATCGAACCTAGGATTATGGATTCAGAGTCCATTGCGTTACCACTTCGCTAATACCCATTAACAAAAGCATGTAACCATTATATGAAAAGTACGTCACTCTGTCAATTATCAGAATGAACTCAAAAAAATAATTTCCCCAGCGTCAAGGAAATCAAAATATCAAACTCATCACGATTTGCGAAAAGTTGATAATCTCCTTAATTTTGAGGAAATCACCGCCTGCCTAGCAGTTTAATGTATGTGGATCATGTGGAGCCATGTGGGAATCGTGTGGGAATTAATATAAATTCCAGCAAAGCCCATGAAATATAAAAATAGAAAAGGCCGTCATATCAGCGTTTTTGAACGCCTATGACAGCCCATGATAGATATTCTTGGGTAGATAGGGATCGAACCTATGATTATGGATTCAGAGTCCACTGCGTTACCACTTCGCTACTACCCAATAAGTTGCATCACAACGAATATTAGGATACCCGATTAACGCCGTGGTTGTCAACCTTTGCGCCGCTTTCTGAATAAATTAGTTTTTGATTTGAATGATTAAGCTCTGGTGTGTAGACACAAAAAGTTCTATCATATTCGATAAACATCCTGATTGGAGTGTGGATTCATCATGGGCAAACATATCGCAATTCTCGGCAGCTCCGGCGGCAACCTTTACACCATGGGCGGCAAGGACCCGGCCAGCTTATTAGCCGAAACGATCAAGCAAATCAACGCCGCCGACGCTGACGTGGCGACGATTCAATTCATGGGCGTCGACGCCTCACTGGACTTCGCCAAACCCACCACCCCTGCCCACTTATGGGGCTACGATGGCAGCCAGCCGGTGATCATCGCCGAAGGGCCGCTTTCCGAAATGGACAAGGCGGCCAAAGCCAACGATGCCAAAGTGGCAGCGTTGATCAATGCCGGTCAAGTCGACGGTTTGATCTTAATGAGTGCCGACCCAACTGGCAACAATCGCCAAGCGATCCAAGCCGCGATCGCTCATGATGTCATCGCCGCTGGCACCGGCGGCACCTCCATGGCTAACGCTCAAGAAGCCGGCTTGAAAGTCGTGGCGGTATCTGGCACCACCGGCACCAACAACCAAACCCGTGCCGTCAGCGCCATGTACGCCTTGTGCAAAGCCTGGGGCCAGAAGTTCCACCCGCAAATTGGCGGCGGCACCACCCAACAAAACGGCAGCGTCTGGCACAACATCAGCTTGCGCGGCATTCTGATGGCGGCGCTGCCGGCATTTATCACCATGGCGATCACCTTGTTGATTGCCAGAATTCCAGGCATGCCCAAATCCACTAGCAAGTTGTTTGACGTGGTGATGAACGGCTTGCCTGTGATCATTGCCGGAGTTGCCGCCAAGCAAATCTCCGGCTTAGGTGAAGTGGCCATTTGTGCCGGCGTCATTGCCGGGTTATTTTCCACCAACGGCGGCTTGATCGGCGGCATCGTTTGCGGGATCATGGCCGGCGTGTTGGTGCGCTTATTGTTTGATAAATGCTTACAGTGGCATTTTCCTGGCACCACCGCGAATATTGTGGCCGGCGCTGGCGCTGGGTTGATCAGCGGCTTGATCGGGTATTATTTGGTGGCAGGCCTGGCCGAGAAATTAGGCAACCTGTTGGAAATGCTGATCAACGGTGCCATTGCCATCAATCCGATCGTGGCTGGTGCGGTAGGCGGCTTGTTGATTTGGCCGGCGCTGATGATTGGCGGCTATCACGCGGTGTTCTTACCCATCATCATGTTGCAAATGTCCAAATACGGCAACAGCTTCTTAGGCTCCATTGATATGTGCGGTTTGGTGATGGTCGCTGCCGGCATCAACTTGGCTAGCGTGCTGTTTCCCCGCCACCCCAGCGATCGCGCCTTGGCCGCGCCAGGCTTGGCGATCAACTTGTTGTTCGGAACTTATGTGGAATCGGTTTACCCCTTCGTGTTTGCCAATAAGCTGACTTTTGCCGGGATGATGATCGCTTCAACAGTATCCGGCGCGGTGGTCGGGATCTTTGACGCGCGCGGCACCGCTTATGTCCCGGCCTTCTTGGGGCCGGCCATGTCTAACAATTGGTTGGGCTTTGCCATTTCGATGTTAGTGGCAATGGCGTTGGGTTTCACTTTCACTTTCATGGCCAATAAATTACAGCCGCAAACGGCGATCGATAACCTGTGAATTCGCTTTCCTATCAGCCAGCGACCTGCTACACTATAAGTAAATTAAGTTTCACAGGAGGCGCTGATGGAATATATATGTTCTGATTTAGCAGACAATATTCAGTTACCGTTGAGCTTAGCAATTGCGCATTTTGTCGAGCACTTGCGCCCTGGCCACATGGGCCACATCGTCAGCGTCTTAGACGGCGACGACCCGGTGCCGGCTTTGTCTGTTGATTATCGCGTCGACGAAGACGGCGAAGTGCATGTCGTTGACGCCATCGCCGACTGGCTGCCGGAACC
Source organism: Lacticaseibacillus jixiensis (assembly GCF_042847315.1). Classification (NCBI taxonomy): domain Bacteria; kingdom Bacillati; phylum Bacillota; class Bacilli; order Lactobacillales; family Lactobacillaceae; genus Lacticaseibacillus; species Lacticaseibacillus jixiensis. Next base: position 46,242 of record NZ_BAAFPR010000019.1, on the reverse strand, counting down.
TGATTTCAGCTTGTGGCAACAAACCTTAGCCCCATATCATCGTTAGGAGAAAATCATGCCAAAACACATTCGGCCTTGGGGCATCGTCGCCACCGTTAGCGGCGCGGTGACCCTGGTATCAGGCGCATTAAGCTTGGCCAGCGGGATCATCGTGATCGTCAAAGCGACCCACCTCAAACGCCATTAGCACGTCAATCAGGGACCCATCGTCGTGGTGGGTCCCTGATTGACATCAAACTAGTAGAGAAGGCAATATATACAAGGATACGCTGTAGATATTTTTCGGCAATGTTCTGCTTGCTTTCACATATGCAACACTGGTGATACCACTAAAGATCATTAATGGTGATGTCACCAGTTTTGCTTTAACCTGCAGCTATCTGCTCCCGCTTTCGGTTGCTGTATTCACCAACATCCTGACGATTGCGATACTGCTAATTGGTTGGCGATTTATCGGCCATTTCTTCTTCTTTTCTTCGTTGGCAGGCAGCGCAACATATTTAGTTTTGTTCAATCACTTTTACTGCCTACCCATCCAGGTCTATGATGTTTTTCTGCTCAAGCTTGACTTGGCAATCATTCTGATCAGCCTGGGCTACAACTGTAAGTTCTCACTGGCGGCTGTTACTGAATCGAATCTGATTCACCATATCTTTTGTTGTGCTTGAAATATAAGTAAAATTGGGCTCCTTTTTGTAACCCCTGATATAAGTGCTGTGCTTAAGCAGGAAGACGGAATATGGGCCTCTTTTCGAATTCCTAATGAGCGCGGTGAACCATCTTGGACAAACGTTCCCAATGTCCCCCTGCTGGCCACATCAATGGTGTCACTTATTCCATCGCGGATGCCAGTATCGCAAATATTGCCGTGCCGCAACAATCGCACGACTTCAACATCACGTTGAACGATTTGACGCGCCTTGTTCAAAACCGTTATGCTTGTGACTGTCGTGATTTTAGATTCGTGTTGGCAGAACGGAGGCAGTCAGGTGGCGCACAGGCAAAAGTTCATCATCAATAGCTATGGCCTTTTGTGTGCGCTCATCATTGGTGCCATTCTCGGCGGCTTCTACTTGCTGCAAGGCTGGCTGATTGACGTCGTCTGGCCAGGGCCAACATTTAGGCCAGTATTCAACGCCGTTTGGATCGCTGTGGTTGGGGCAGTGATTTACCTGACCCAGCGCACGACCGGCCAGTTTCCCAAAGCGTTAGGTTTGATCCGGGCGGACCTCGCCGCGACGGGAACATCGAGCTACCGTTATCTGCCCCTGCAAATGCTCGTGCCGGCACTTATGCTCACCAGCGGCACGAGTCTGGGGCCGGAAGCCACGCTGGTGAGTTCTACTTGTCTGTTCGGCATCTGGCTCGGTGATAAGTTGCGCTACCTAGAGCACAACTGGGCGGCGATTCATCAGCAAGGCTTGGGGCGGCTGTTGCGCATCCTCATCACACCGCATCATTACCTGTTGCGCCGCTTTCCAACTGCCAAGCACAAAAGTCTGTGGACACTGCGTATGATCAGCTTCTTCGCCTGCGGAATCTTGTCCTTCTACCTGACCTGCAAGTGGGGCGGGGAGCCGTCTGTAATCGTTTATCTCGGCCATTTTGCCTGGCGGATGCGCGACTTGCTCTGGTTGCCGCCGATTGTGCTGAGCGCGTGGCTGGCGGGGCGTATCTATCTGCGCCTGATGGTGGGTGTGCGCCACATCATCACTAATTGCTTCACTCACGACTGGAGTCTGCTTGTATTTGGCGGCCTCGCGATTTATTTGGCAACGTTGTTTGTCCCCAGCATCAACTTCTCAGGGATGCACAATTTCCACCTGCTCGCAACAAGCTGGCAGCAGAAACCAGGCACGTTCCTACTGGTGCGATCATTTCTGAAACTGGGGTTACTGACGATTTGTTTGAACACTGGCTGGCTTGGCGGAGACATTTTCCCCGTGCTCTTTGCCAGCACGGCGCAGGGCATTGCCCTCAGCCACCTCTTGCCGCACCTTGATCCCATCTTTGTCATTGCGGTTTGTGCCATTAGCATGGGGGCGACGATTCTGGAGTCGCCGCTGGTTGCTGGTGGCGTGATGGCAACTATGTTCCTGCCGCCAGAGATGTTACCCATCTGCATGCTCACCACCGGCTGCATCTTCCTGGTGGACCGTGGTTACCAGCGGTTGAACGGCAAGTATGGTGATCAGTTTGCAATTCTTAGACTGTAAAGCAAAAGAAGCACCGTGGCCAACTGGTTACGGTGCTTCTGCTGTCTTATCCAGATTATGTGTTATCGTGGTGCGGTACACTGATGCGTTCCATCGCATCCCCACTCATGGTATCATGTTGCCATAATCAACAACTCACAGTTGCCGACGCCGATGATCCGTCTGAAGATGTCGTTGTCATGACTGAACGCGACTACGCTGACATGATGGCAGCCTTTGCTGAACGCCAAAGTCGCCCGTCAGCCCACACCAACCCTTGGAAAAACGGGGAATTTGACGGCTACGATTTTCGCCAAGATCGTCAGATAACCGCACAAGAAGTCCTGACTTATCCGGTGATCATCCATGAAAACAACGACGAAGACGGCCACTACTTCACCGTGTTCAGCCCCAATATTGACGGCATGGTGACGCAAGGGGATACCCGAAAAGAAGCCGAAGAACAAGCCGTTGATGCCATCGCCACCATGCTTGACGGCGAGCCTTACCCGCCCGTCCAAGATCCCGCTCAATGGCACCTGGAACCAACTGAAAGCATCGCGTATATCACCGTTGACATGGCCCGCTGGCTTGAGGACAAGGCCCAAGCTCGCTATGCAGGCGCGGAGGATTCTCAATGACTGATCAGCCACAATCAAACCTGGCCCAGCGTTTTGCAGGCTTTGACCTTGAAGCCTACTATGCAAACAATGGCTATCCGACAGAAATCGACTGTGGGCAGCCCGTCGGTGAAGAAGTCATCACGGATAAAAGGGTCTCACCGTCATGGTGGGACCCTTATTTGCTACGCTTGTAATTGATCGACCATGTCGCACAACAGTTGATGCGTCATGCGGCTAGTCGCTGGTGACACCGGATTCTCCCCGGAATTGACCACCGCATCAAAGAAAGCGCGGATCATCGGCGCAAAACCGCGCGTCTCCAGCATCGGCTGCCAATCAGGACTGGCAATGGTGGTGTGGCTGGTGCCGTGGTAAGTGTGGCTCAGCGCCAAGTCTTCGACGCGAAACAGCCCATTAGGCGTGCCGACTGTGGCTTCTTCCAGGTTCGTACCGCACACCATGTTGATGGCCGCTTCGCCGCGGATGCCTTGCGCCATGAACGTGATGCTGGCTTGTTCGAGCTGCCCGGATTTATCGTTGTGCAACGCGTAACGCGCCGTGGGTTCACTAGGAAAACCTGCCAACGCCAACGCCGTGTCCAGCGGATGGATCAACAAGTCAAAAATCGCCGTTTGCGGCGGCTGCGGATCAGCCACGCGATTCTTGGTCACTTGGATCAAGTTCTTTTCCGGCAAGTCGATCAGCGTTTTCAACGCCGGGGCAAAGCGGCGATTGAACCCTACCGTCAACAACTTCTGATGTTGCGCCGCCAACAAGTACAATTCTGTGACTTGATCCATATTCGTGGCTAACGGCTTGTCCACGAAAACGTTAACATTGCGGGCAAGAAAATGTTTCACCAATTCATAATGGGCTTCTGTCGCCGCATGGATCATCACCGCATCCAACTGCAACGCATCCAAATCGGCCAGTTCCGTGCCTGCGGCCACCATGTGATATTGGTTGGCCAAGCGTGTGACTTTCTGCAGGTCGCGGCTTTGCAAATAAAATTGGACCTGGTCTTGAAGCTGTGCATACACTGGCAAGTAAGCCTTCTGGGCAATGCCCCCCAGGCCGATAACGCCAACATTTAACATATGATCACCCGTTTCTTTAGATAATTCCACGCTAGCACACAAGCCTTGGGGTGACAAGCATTTCGATGCGAACTTGGCAGTAAATATAAGAATTGGTATTGCTGTGCTGGCAATTCGCAGCATTCTCCCCGTACCCCGCAAGCAACCATCCGCAAACTTTGCACAAAGCTTTGTGAATATCGCAAGAAAAACTTGATTCTGCCCACATTACGTGCTATAAAAAGGCAACACAATCGATATTGATTGTGAAATTCACAAACAGAGGTACCGCATTGTCTAAATTATTGGCACAACGCTTGGTTTTGCTGCGTGAGGCTGCTGGTTTGTCACAATCTGCCGTGGCCAAGCAAATCGGGATCGATAACAGCAGCCTGAGCCGGATCGAATCTGGCGCGCGGAAAGTATCTGCAGCAGAACTAGCCCAGTTCTCGGCCATTTTCCATGTGACTGCCGATTACCTGCTTGGCAAAGACGCAACTGAGCTTGGTGTGCTTGATCTCAAAGATGTCTTGGATGGCAGGCCTTGTCCGGAGTTCAACTTTGCCGGCATCAAGCTGACCGCCGTTGAGCAAGCCAAGCTGAACTTGGCCATCACTCAGATTTTCTGGGACAAGCTGGTCCAGCAACCGCACACCGCTGACAACGCATAACCCAACGCCTCCCCTATTCTCACCTGATCAGATCCTTAATGGCTACATAACGCATGCATGTCGTTGTGGCACCCATGCGTTCACGTCCAAATCCTGATTGACGTTAAAAGCTGTGAGGTTTGGGGGAATCAACGATGGAAACATTTGGCGGGATACTTGCACTGATTGCGATCGTGGCATTTGGCGTGGGTTTGGTTGGTTTGATTGTTGCATTGATCCGCAAAAGCGACAAAATGCCCTGGCTGTATACCATAGCCAGCGGCGCAGGCGTCATGACTTTGGCGGTCGTACTTGTAGGACTAAGTCAAGGCTCAACCGAAAATCAGGATACGGCCACAATTTCATCACTGAAGGCAGTTAACAGCAACTTGCAAGACGAGAATAGCTCACTTAAGCAGGCGGGTACTAATACACCGTCAATCGCTAATGATAGCAGCGATGACGCATCTACTGACGTTTCAACGAACACTGCTACAACAACGAAGACAACCACGACAAGTGACAAATCATACACTTTAAACCAGAAAGCAACCGTATTGGATAGCGCTAATAATCCGCAAGTCAGCCTTACCGTCACTTCCGTCACAAAATCCTTTAACGAATGGGGACGAACGCTGAGGGATGAAGGCACTTTGTCTATCGAAATCAGCAATGAAAAAACAGTTCAATTTACCATTAGCTACACGAACATCAATGCTGCTGAAAGCTTTTTACCAAGCCTTTACGACATTGCAGTATATGATGCAGCCGGCACCGCAGCACAAATCGTCGATCAACAAGACGGCCAAACAAAAGTCTCCAAGGGGCATACTGCATCCACAACATTTTGGGTAAATTTTAACGACAACACGCCAAAAGGGTCCAAAGTTGAGCTTGAATATCAAACAGACGAAATGAATTCACCAATCTCCTTTAAATTGACCGTTAATTGAACAAACCGCATGGCTGCTTCACGCAACATGCAAGGCGCTATTTGGAGGACACATGATGCATAAATCTCTGGGAATAGGCGCTATTGCGCTAATTGGATTGCTACTGGCCGCCTGCAGCTCAAACAATGACTCCGCCAGCAGCAAGGATGCCGCCACCATTTCATCTTTAAAGCAAGATAACGCCAGCTTGCAACACCAAATCAAAGCTGCTTCAGGGGAATCGTCGAGCACAAAACACGTCACGCTCGCCAAAGTTGGTGTCGCCCAATACACGATTACAGGCATTAGAACTGAAAAAGTCACAAACAAGGAAGCCAACTATACCAACGCCGAGTACAATTTTGATGATATTGCAAATTTTCCAAAACAATATTACCGGACAACTATTGGCTATCAACTGAAAAACGTGGGCACAAAACCGTTTGGTCTCGGGTATATGCAAGCACACGTTGTTGACGCAACCGGTGTCGAATTTACGGATTCTGGTACTGACACGTTCGGCTTTAATGAAAACTCAAACGGTGATGTACAACCGGGCACTGCAACGACTGGAAAATTTATTTTGCTTTCCACGACAGCACCCAAGCTAAACACCTTCAAGATCTCAGTTTCTGAGCAAAGAAACGATACAGAGATCTTTGGCCCTGCCGGTATTACGCAGTATAAATAACTGCTATCCAGTCTGATGTTAACAATGAAAACTAATTCTGATGGATTAGCTTTCACTGCTTTAGTGACGATGTATTGCGTAATGAGCCACAATTTTTCCTCTGCCTCCTGATCAAACAAAATTGAACCTTCAGGCGACTGTCCCTAAGTGGATGCTTACAACTTCTCCCGCATCTCGTCGATCAGCTGTTGCAGTTCGTCCAAATCGTTCAGCGTGGCTCGATGGCGGATAAAGCTGCATGCTTGCGAGCGCTGATTAATGTATCTGCTTCGCTCGGCATGTTCGGCTTTCCACTTGTCATTCGCCCGGCGCTGGACTCGGCTCACTCGCTCACTCATCGTATCAACCGCCATGCAATCACAATCACTGACACTATTGCCAACCCAATTATTGTTTCAACGGTTCGTGGCGAGTCGGCTTAGACAACTCGACGTAGCCACCTGCGCTGCCCAGCTTGGACTCAAGCTTCATGGCTAACTCCCCTTTCAATTTCATGATCGAAAAATGTGTACCAAAGAGGTGGGCTGTCCGACCAGCCCACCGGTCAGTGCGTTACCACTGAATGTGGAACCTCAGCTTTAGGAAGCCTATGTTGACCGTAAAATCACACAACAGCTCGCTTGACTTAGGAACTTTCATGCACTTACCTTCTTTTTCATGCACCCCGCAGCGTATATTGGCAAGCAAATGCTGATATGCGCTTTTTTTGTCAAAAAAAAGACGCCCCCGAAAAGGGACGTCAGAATGCGCTGTAGATTACAGGCGCGCGTTCAATTCCTTGGTCAAGTCTTCGTAACCAGGCTTGCCGAGTAAACCAAACATGTTCTTCTTGTAAGCTTCAACACCTGGTTGGTTGAATGGGTTGATCCCGTTCAAGTAACCAGAAATGGCAACAGCATATTCGAAGAAGGAGATCAAGTAGCCTAAGGTGAAGGCATCTTGCTTGTCGATGGAAACGGTCATCACAGGCACGCCGCCATCAGTATGCGCCAGAACCACGCCTTCGTAGGCTTTGCGGTTGACGTAAGACATCTTCTTGCCTTCAAGGAATTCAAGGCCGTCTAAGGAACCCTTTTCGACAGGGATCTCAACGTCTTTGGTTGGGTTTTCGACCCAAACGACGGTTTCCATCAAGTTGCGCAAACCTTCTTGGATGTATTGGCCCAAGGAGTGCAAGTCGGTGGTGAAGTTGGCGCTTGATGGGTAGATACCCTTCTGGTCTTTACCTTCGGATTCGCCCATCAATTGCTTCCACCATTCGCCAAGGTATTGCAATTGAGGTTCGTAGTTTTCAAGCAATTCAGTGGTGAAGCCCTTGCGGTACAAGATGTTGCGGTATGCCGCATATTGGTAGGCTTCGTTTTCAGTTAAGTCAGCAGAAGCATAAGCTTCGCGGCCGGCTGCGGCGCCTTCCATCAACTTGTCGATGTCGCCGCCGCCAACAGCGATTGGCAACAAGCCAACAGCAGAAAGCACGGAGTAACGGCCACCTAAGTCATCAGGCACAACAAATTCTTGATAACCTTCAGCGTCGGCTTCAGTCTTCAAAGCACCTTTAGCGCGATCAGTTGTGGCATAGATGCGGCCCTTGGCTGCTTCTTCACCATACTTGGCGATCAGCTTAGCCTTCAAAACGCGGAACGCGATAGAAGGTTCAGTGGTGGTACCGGACTTGGAGATCACGTTCAAGGAGAAGTCGCGGTCGCCGATCATTTCGATCAAGTCAGCCAAGTAAGTCCCGGAAATGGAGTTACCTGCAAAGTAAACTTCTGGCAACTTGCGGCCTGGTTCGCTGTTGCGGAAGGTGTGTGACAAGAAGTCAAACGCCATGCGCGCACCCAAGTAAGAACCGCCGATGCCGATAGCAACGAACACTTCGGAGTCGTCTTGGATCTTCTTGGCTGCCGCTTTGATGCGGGCGAATTCGTCCTTATCATAAGCGACTGGCAGGTCTAAGAAGCCACGGAAGTCGTTGCCGGCCCCTGTACCTTCACGTAATTCTTTATCTGCTGCGGTAACCAATGCTTGCATCTGTCCAAGTTCGTGTGGGGCAACGAACTTATCAAGCTTTGATGCATCAAATGAGATTGTAGCCATTATCTGCGTTCCTCCTAATTTTCACTTCAAAACACATTTCAACTTTACCCACAATACCTTGAAAAAGCAAGACGCCGCATCTGAAAATATGAAAATGTTCACAGACGGCGTCAAATATGATAATAATTTACAGAAATCAGGGTATATGGCCGGACTAGTAAAACTGCACGCTGTGGACAAGCAGCGGCGCAACTAGCTCCGCTGCGCGCCATGTCGCCGCACGGTTTCTGCTTAAGAATCGAGCCAAACGCCTGCTTTGCTCACCTGTTTGTCTCGATCAGCCTAATCAAGCTGTCAACTGATTCCGGCAGTGCAAGTTTACTTCATGATCCCTAACACGACGCCACCGGCGATGATCAAGATCGCACCCCATGTGACCCAGGTCATTTCCTTGTGGGTCTTGCGTTCGCCCAGCAAGAAGATGGAACCAAACGTGGAGATGACGATGCCCATTTGCGACATGGAATAAGCGATCGCCAAACCAACTGAACTCATCGCCATCAACATGAACACGTTCCCGGTGCCCCAAAGCAAACCGGTGACCACATTCTTGGCCGTGGCTTTGGCAAAGGCCTGATGCCCAATCGAAAACAGCACCGCCCCAATCAACATCCCCACGGATTGCGGCAATACTACTGCTGTAGCGCCTAAGTGGCCGGCGTTAACGACGATGGTGTAGCCGGCATAGCCTGCCGTTGAAATCAGCAGCGTGCGGATCCCGGCACCATAAGAAGTGGCGGCACCTGCGTCTTGGCTTTTTTCTTTACGCGAAGACAACGTCGCCCCGATCACCAACAAAACCAAGGCCAACAAGCCTAAGGTGACGTCTTTGCCGGTTTTCCATTCGCCGAACAACAAAGCGCCGGCTAAAGTGCTGGCCACCAGTTGCATCCCAGTGGAAATCGGCACCGTCATTGACACGCCGACATACTTCATGGCTTGGAACTGTTGGCTTTGTCCTAAGGCCCAAAACAACCCGGACAACACGCCTAAGACCCAGACTTTGGTATCCATCACTGGATGGGCGAAGGCCCAAGTACCGATGCCAAAGACTAAGGCGCCGATGGTCATCCCTAATGTTTGTTGATAAGCGTTACCGCCTAACTTGCCGCTGACTAAACCGATGGACCCCCATGCGATTGCCGGGATCAGTGCGATGATAATTGCCATTTCGTCTCCTCTTTCAATTGGAATTGTTTAACGTCCGTTTATCTGTTGTGTTCAATCTAAATACACAAGTAGTTAGTTTATCGTGATTTCGTTTTCAATTCAACCGCATAATATCAGCATTCTTGCTATGAAAGCGAATACCGCAACCGCTCACACACTAAGATCATTCCGGTCACGACACGTCATAAGCGCCCAATTGCCGCCATTCTACTGACAATTTTACAGTAGGCCATTTTTTTGCAAAAAATCATGTGACACTTGCCTTTTTCTTAGGGCTAAGGGCCAATTCAACCGAATTGTTTCATAACCGGTCATGAAAACTTTCGGCTTTCTGAAAACAAAAAAAGACCGGCAAGCGGTCTTAACGGTGTTGGGTGATGCGATAGCTGATATAGCCAACCACGACGCCGGTGACATTGAAGATCACATCATCAATATCTGCCACGCCGGAAATCAACAAAAACTGCAGGGTTTCGATCATGACACTTAAGCCGATGCCGGCAAAGGTGACCGCCAGGAAATGCTTCTTGCCCCATAATGCAGCCATCCCCCAGCCAAAAGGCAGAAACCACATGACATTGCCCAGCGATTGATACCAGAAATCAAACTGACTGACGCCTTGGCGCAGCTTCAAGGTTTCCACAAACGGCGTGAAGTTGATGACACTTAAGCTGCGATGCCAATGCAGCACCAGCTGCCAAGGGTAATACACGTCGCGAAATACCGTCAGCGCCAGCAACAACAATAGGTAGAAAACAAACGCAAATACCCGCGCCTCATGGCCGACATGCGGCCGCTGGCGCTTCAACAGCAAATAGCCGATGCGCAGCGCGGCAAACACCAAGAGGTACAGTAATGATTTATCTAATGAGTAAAACACCAGCCGCAACAACGGCCAGTGATTAACCGAACCAAACCAACTGGCTTGGACGAAGCGATACACCGGTCCCAGAAAAAGCATCGTTCACCTACATCCACATTCTCGACTTATCTTCCACTTGATTGTACCAGAGCTTGCCAGCTCCACGACAGCGCGTGGGCGAACTTTACCATTCTATTAATTAATCCAACTGCCATAAGCTTTGTTAAAGTCACTGCTCAAATTTGCCCACCGGCAGTCACACGGGTACAATAATGAGGACATTAATGGAACGGAGGCGCCACACGTGCATAAATTCTCTCGCCTGCGCACAACGCGACTGGGCTTTATCACCATTCTGCTCGCGCTGTTGTGGGCCAAGACCTTGTTTGCTTATCACGTCGATTTCAGCCTCGGCGCTTCAGGCATCATTCAACAAGGCCTGCTGATCTTAAATCCCCTTGGCACCAGTGCCTTGTTGTTGAGCTTGGCCATGTATCCGCGCAAGCCGCGCCGCGCCTATGTGCTAGGTGTGGTGGTGTATGCGTTATTGAACTTGCTGCTATTTGCCAACGTCTTGTATTACCGCGAGTTCTCGGATTTCTTGACTATTGCCACCATGCTTGGGGCAACCACTGTGGCTCACGGCTTAGGCGCCAGCACCTTAAGCATGTTAACACCGCGCGATTTGGTGTATGGCTTTGATTGGGTGATCGTCTTGGCTGTGGTGTTGATATATGCGGTGTTAAACATCTTGCGCTATTTGCAAGGCCAGAAACTGCGCTGGCCGCATTTTGGCTTCAAGCTTGAGCTTAAGGCGCCGCGCTTTCACCTGGCACAGGCGATCACTGCAGTGGCGCTGGCGGTATTTGCGGTGAACATGGCGATTTCTGAATTGAATCGGCCCAACTTGTTGACGCGCACCTTTGATCATACTTACATCGTGAAATACCTCGGCTTGGCGCCTTTCACCTTATATGACGGGGTCAAAGCCGCGCAGAACTCGCAAGTGCGTGCCAGTGCTGACGCCAGTGACATGGACACCGTGCTGCAGCAGGTGCAAAGCCACTATGCCGCACCGAATGCCCAATATGCCGGTGTGGCCAAAGGCAAGAACGTGATCATCATTCACCTGGAATCCTTCCAGCAATTCTTGATCAATTTCAAAGTCGACGGCCAAGAAGTGACGCCTTTTCTCAACAGCTTGGTCAAGCAAAAAGACACCTTGTCCTTTGACAACTTCTTCAACCAAGTCGGTGCCGGCAAAACCTCTGATGCCGAAAACATGCTGGAAACCGGGATGTATGGACTGGAATCCGGCTCCTTGTTCTCAAGCTTGGGCACCGATAACACCTTCCAAGCCGCACCGGCGATTCTGAATCAAACCGACGGCTACACCAGCGCGGTGTTCCACGGCGGCAACGGCACCTTCTGGAATCGCAACAATGTGTATAAGTCTTTGGGCTATCAATATTTCTTTGACGGCAGCTACTACGGACAAGGCACAGATCAAACCACCCAATATGGGATCAAAGACAAGCTGATGTTTGGCGAAACCATCAAGTACATGGAACGGCTGCAGCAGCCTTTCTACGCCAAAATCATCACCACGACCAACCACTTCCCGTTCTACATCTCAGACGTCGACAGCGATTTTCCCGATGCCGGCACCAGTGATGCGTCGATCAACGGGTATTTCCGCACCGCGCATTATTTAGACGCGGCCCTTAAAGAATTCTTCGCCTATCTCAAAGCCTCTGGGCTGTATAACAACTCATTGATCATGATGTATGGTGATCACTATGGCATCTCCAATGACCGCAACCAGACTTTGGCGCCACTGTTAGGCAAATCCGCCAACAGCTGGAATGATTTCGACGATGCCAGCATGCAGCGCGTGCCGCTGATCTTCCATATGCCAAACTTGCCTGGCGGAATCAAGCACACTTATGGCGGTGAAATCGATGTCTTGCCGACGCTGCTGCATCTGTTGGGGGTCAACACCAAGCCTTATGTCCAATTTGGTACCGATCTGCTTTCGGCCCAGCACGATCAAACCGTGGCCTTTCGCAATCACGACTTTGTCACGCCGCGCTACACTGTGATCGGCGATACCGTGTATCTGAATCGCACCGGCGAAGTGATCCACCCCAATACCAGCCTCAAACAACAGCTAACTGCCGATCAAAGCAAGGTCAACGCCGAACTGAGCGCCTCAGACAACGTCGCTTCCAAGAATTTATTGCGCTTCTACGTGCCTGAAGGCTTTGCCCCAGTCGACCCAAGCAATTACGATTACACCACCAGCTTGCAAAGTGTGCTCAACACCCAGAATCAACTTGGGGACCGCTCGACTTCGTTGTACAGCCAGCATCACGACCAAAGCACAGTGAGCGACTTCCACACCGACGCCCCGGAAGTCCAGAAGAATCGCAGCGCCTTGACTAAGTTCCCCAAAAGCGTCTTGAAACAGCAACAAGACGTTTCATCAAGCCAGTCAAGCGCCGCTTCCAGCAGTAAATAGTCTCACTTGTAACCTTCGCCAAACCGGCGGAGGTTTTTTGTCGAATCACAGGTGACGTGCAGATTTCGCGATATGTTCATATTTTGTTCAAACCTCACCGCTATACTGAATTTAATTAGTGAGGTGACGTCATGCGGTTCATGGAAAGAGCGATCAAGGCACTCAGTTATCACCGCCGGCCTTATGTGGCAGGGATGATCGGTGTCGTCTTGTTTAGCTTGCTTAGCGTCATCATCCAAACAGCGTGCCAGCTCAACATCAACACCAAGCTTCACTTTCAGAATCGGCTGGCTCAGTTTGACACCAGCGCGGTGCGCTCCGCCGACCACTTGATCGCCGTCATCAAACAAGCCTACCTGGCAGTCGACCATGACTATACAACAACCTGGTGGCTATTGGTGGCAGGCTTTGCCTTGCTTAGCGTCGCCTTCACCGTGATCAGCGCGTTGATGCGGCGCAAAGAAACGACTGCCTACTTATTAGTCGGCAAAAGCCCGGTAGATATCGTGGCACAATACCTGGTTGAGAACATCATGGTGTTTCTGGTTGGCTTTGTGATTGCCTGCGGGTTGGCAGTGTGTTTTGGCGGCATGATCACCAATCAATTGACCAGCCTCAATCAGCATTTGTTTGATCATTACTTGGCCGACAATGTATCAAGCCGCGCTTATCAAGACTTGATCAAGCAATTATTCAACCACCGCCTCACCGATTTCTCGAGTCAAGGCTTGATGTTCCCGCACCCGGTGGGCTTGCATCCGGCGGCCAATCACGTCGCAGGCTTTGCGGTGAGTTTAGTCAGCGGCTTACTCAGCATCATCGTCACCCAAGCGCTGGTGTTTGGCGTTGCAGTCTGGCACCAGCGCCGGCAATTACGGCATCGCGCCTAATTAAGGAGGAAGTGGCCTATGGTTCTTTTTCAAAAGCGGCAAACTGAAGGGTTCCAAGCACGCCTGGCAGAATTATTCACACCAGCAACCCTGGCCTACATCCAATACCCCGACCAAACTGCCGTCGCCGCCGGCTTTCAAATGATCAGCCGCCAGTTCATCAGTACCAACAACACCAAGCTGTTGGGGATGATCACCTTACCAGATGCGGCGATCGTGCCTTATTTGACGGTGCGCAGCAACATCTTGATCAACGGCCAGCACCGCTCGTTTGACTTGGTGCCTGAACATTTGCGCAAAGACACAACGTTTCTAGACACCCCAGCCGATGGCCTAACTGCCACGCAAAGTTTGTACATTCAACTCTTTCGCGGGCTGGTGGCCGGGCGAACATATTTGGTGATGAGTGATTTTCCGGCGGCGATGACGCTGCAAGAGCGGCGCATTTTCTTAGATTACGCCAAAGCCGCCGTGGCCCAAGCTGATGCTTGCTTGATCGTGTTGACTACCGATGCGCAACTGATCGCAGCCAACCCCGCCACCAGCTGGCGCACGCCGCCGGAATTGTTCAGCCGCATCAGCGTGTAATTGTGCTAGGCGCTTGGTGGTGGTACACTAGGCGCAATCTTGCTTGTTGGAGGCACAATTCATGACCATTCGTCCCATCACCCCTGCCGATGATGCCGCTTTAGCCGGCATCGTACGCAGTTGTTTGCAAGCGGCCGGCTTAGATCAGCCTGGCACCGCCTATTATGACCCAGAACTCGACCACCTAAGCGCCTATTATGCTGCGGCGCCTGATCGTGCGTATTTCGTCGCTACCCAACAAGCCCAAGTGATCGGCGGCATCGGCATTGGCGATTATGACCGGACCTTGGGCATTTGTGAGGTGCAGAAACTTTACCTGCTGCCTAGTGCCCGCGGCCAGCACCGCGGCAGGCAGCTGCTTGAATATTGCGAACAACAAGCCAAGCATCTGGGCTGGCGGCAATTGTATTTAGAAACGCATACCAACTTGCCAGTGGCCATTCACTTGTATGAAACTGCCGGCTACACCCGCATTGCCCAACCGCTGCATCCCGGTCCCCACACCGTGATGGATCACTTCTATGTCAAATTGCTTGACTAACCACAAAGCCCGCAGTCACTTGAGTAAAACAAGTGATTGCGGGCTTTGTGGTTATTCTGCTAAGGCTTCAGCGCGGTCAAACACCACACCTTGGCTGTTGATCGCCAGCGCTTGAGCTTGCCAGTGGGGATGGCTGATGCGGGCTTCATGCAAGAAGCGCTGCAAGGCGCGCTTGTCTTGGGTGATGGCAAGCATCGTCGAGCCGGCGCCAGAGATCATCACCAGCACGCCTAACCGCTTGCCTAAAGCCTTCAAGTTGGTGAAGTCAGGGATCAGCTTGGCGCGGTATGGCTCTTGCATTTTGTCTTGCACGGCAGCTTGCAACATGGTCATATCACCGCGCTCTAATGCCGTGCAGGCTAAGGTACAATGGCCCATTTGGTATGAGGCTTGCGCATAAGTCATTTCTTTTGGGAGAACGGCGCGGGCTTCAGCAGTCGCCAATGGCGTATCTGGAATCACCACCGCGTATTGCCAAGCGTCGTTCAAATGATAATGCGCCACCACCGGCATGTCATCGCACATGATCGTCGCCGTCAGTTGGCCGAAGATCGCTGGGGCAACATTGTCCGGATGGCCTTCCATCGCCGTAGCCAAGGCCAACAGCGCCGTGTTATCCAAGGGTGAGCCAAACCAGCGATTCGCCCCGGCTAAGCCAGCCACGATGCACGCCGCTGAGCTGCCTAACCCGCGCGCGTCTGGGATCTGTGAAGCGACGGTTAACCGCACGCCAGGCACGGCTTCATTCAGCGCCGCACAGCCTTGTTTAAAGGCGCGGTAAATCAAGTTGTCAGGATTATGGAACCGCGGATCGCCGCCGACAATTTGCACCCCATCATCAATCGCTTCAAAAGTGACATTAAGGTACAAATCAAGCGCTAAGCCCATCACATCATAGCCCACGCCAAGATTGGCACTGGTTGCTGGAACTGATAACTTAAACATCACAACACCTTCTTTGCAAGATCGGCCACATACCTTGGCATGTCTTCTGGCGCGATCACGTCATCAAAGCGCACCGGCAAGCCTGGCAAAGCCGCCAAAGCCTTAGGCAGCGGCTGGGCGCTGTATTGCGCCAAGGCTTGCATTGCCGCAAAGCCATCGGCATAAGTCTCATGCAACACAGCTTGGGCCACCACCTGTGGGAACTTATACGGGCTGGCGGTACTTAACAGCACCGTCACGCCAGGTTCTGCCAAGGCATTCTGCACCACATAACCATTGGCGGTGTGCGGATCCATCAAATAGCCGTGATCAGCGGCAACTGCAGCAATGGCTGCGACTGCTGCTTCATCACTGGCTGCACCCGCCACAAAGTCAGCTTGGATCGCCGCCAACAAGTCCGCTGGCACCTGATAGCGCCCCACATCTTGCAGCTGCTGCATCAAGTCTGCCACCAAGGCACTATTGCCTTGGCTCTTATAAAACAACAACCGCTCAAGATTTGATGAGATCTGGATATCCATCGAAGGCGACACGGTCTTTAAGAACGGCCGGTTGCGGTCATATACGCCGGTATTGATAAAATCAGCGACTTCAGAATTACTGTTGGTCGCCACGATGAACTTGCGCACCGGCAAGCCTAATTGCTTGGCGTAATAACCTGCCAACACATCCCCGAAATTCCCGGTCGGTACAGTGAAGTTCACCGCTTCCCCGGCTTTGATCACCTTGCCATCAACTAATTGCTGATAAGCATTAAAGTAATACACCACTTGTGGGGCCAGGCGGCCGATATTGATGGAATTGGCCACTGACAACTGTACCGAGCCGAGTTTGGCGGCTAATTCAGCGTTGTTGAGCATTTGCTTCACCGCGGTTTGCGCATCATCGAAGTTGCCTTTGATTGCTGCCACTGCAGTGTTGTTGCCGCCGGTGGTGGTCATTTGCTTTTCTTGAATGGGACTGACGCCGCCGGCTGGATAGAATGCCGCGATCCCAGTTTGCGCCACGTCTTTGAAACCTTCCAACGCCGCTTTGCCAGTATCGCCGCTAGTGGCGGCTAAGATCAACAGGCGATCATCAGCCCCTAAGGCTTTAGCCAACAAGCGCGGCAGCAGCTGCAAACCGATGTCTTTAAACGCTGATGTCGGCCCGTGAAACAACTCCAAATAATGCGTTGCGCCCACGGTATGCAGCGGCGTAATCGCCGCATCATCCCATTGCTTGCCATATGCCGCTTGAATGGCATCGCGCAGCTCAGCTTGGGTAAAGTCAGGCAGCAAAGCCGACAGCACACTCAAGGCTTGTTGTTGATAAGTTTGCGTCAACAAGGCGGCCAAGTCTAATTTAGGGAATTCTGGTAACACATATAAACCGCCGTCTGAGGCAAAGCCTGCTTTAAGCGCTTGTTGGCTGGTTAAGGAAAGATCGGAGTTGCGGGTGCTGGTATACATAGGTTTCGCCTCAATTTCTGAGAGAATATCGCGTAAGTTAAAATCACATGGCGATTTCTCATTGCATTTGAATACTTGCTATGATAATCTGTTCAGTATTCAAATACAAGTGTTTATTGTTCAAAAACACAGAAATGAGGCTCGTATGCAAATCGCAATCCTAGGCTATGGCACCATCGGCAGTGGCGTCGCTAAGATCATTGCCCGCCAAACCAACCAAACGAAACAACTCACGGTGACCCACCTGCTGACGCGGCCTGCCGACACCAACCTCTCGCCTTTAGCGACCAGCGATCTTGCAACGCTCCTCAACGACCCAAAGCTTGATGCCGTCGTGGAAACCATCGGCGGTATTGAACCTGCGCACACCTATATCATGCAAGCTTTGGCAGCACATAAACACGTGGTCACTGCCAACAAAGCCGTCGTTGCCCGTTATTTGCGCGACTTCACCGAAGCCGCCGAAGCCAACGGTGTGCATTTCTACTATGAAGCAACTACTGGCGGCGGGATCCCGTGGCTGAAGAATTTGGAGAATGCCGTGCGCGTCGACGACCTTTCTGAAGTAGGCGGGATCTTCAATGGCACCTCCAATTATATCTTGGATCAAATGATGCAAACCGGCGATGAATTCCCTCAAGCCTTGGCTCAAGCCCAAGCACTGGGTTACGCCGAGCGCGACCCGACTGCCGACATCGACGGCATCGATGTTGCTAACAAATTGCGCATTTCCAGTGCCATTGCTTACAACACCGCACCAAACTTTGCTTTGCCCACCATTGGCATCCGCAACGTTGACGCCGCTGCCATCGCCTGGGCCAAAACGCAAGGCTTGGCCATTCGCCTGCTTGGCACTGCGGTGCGTTCAGGCCAGCGCTTTGCGGCAGTGATCGCCCCAACGTTAGTCCCCGCCCATAGCTTGGAAGCCGGCTGCTTGGCGAACAATAACTTGATCCGCTTAGTGGGGCCAACCATCGGTGCCTTGCAATTCTACGGGCAAGGCGCCGGCCAATTGCCGACGGCGCATGCCATTGTGCAAGATTTGCTGGACATCGTCGATCACGTCGGCCACCTGCCGCGGCATTTCAACCGCGAGTTGATCAACGATGCTGAGTTGCTGCGCGCCGATTACGTTTGGCGTTCAGGTGCTGACACCACTATTATCCCTAACGCGACTAATGGTGAAATCGCCATTCGTTTGGCGCAAGATCCAACTGCTTGTGCCTTACGCATCGGAAAGGAGGTCGTGTTTAATGACAAAAGTTTGCAAGTTCGGCGGCAGCTCAATGGCCAACGCTGAGCAATTCAAGAAAGTCAAAGCGATTCTGCAAGCCGATCCCAAGCGGCAGTACGTCGTAGTATCAGCCGCAGGCAAAGACCAAGCGCACCCGGTGAAGTTGACTGACCTCTTGTTGCGCATCGCCGCCAGTGACGATCAGTCGTTGTTTGCCGAAGTTAAAGCCCGTCTGCAGCCCTTACAAGCCGAATTAAACCTGACCTATGATGTCAGCGGCGCCGTTGATGACATCCAAAAGCAGTGGCAAGCCCACCATGACCATGACTATTTAGTGTCACGCGGTGAATTCCTCACCGCCGGCATGCTGGCTGAATTCTTAGGCTGGCCGTTTATCGACGCGGCAGATCATATGCTGTTTAGTGCCGATAACTTCGATGCCCAAGCTTCGCTTAAGGCTTTTGCCGATGCGCCAAGCCGCTTTGTAATGCCAGGGTTTTACGGCGGCGACGGTTGCGGCAATATTCACTTGATGCCTCGCGGCGGCTCGGATATTTCCGGCGCTTGGCTGGCTAACTTGCTCAACGCGACGCTATATGAGAACTGGACAGATGTGTCCGGCATCTTAATGGCCGATCCGCGCATCGTCCATGCGCCGCGGGCGATCACCCAGCTGACTTATGCTGAGTTGCGCGAGTTGACCTTCATGGGCGCCGGCGTTTTTCAAGCCGACGCGGTACAGCCGGTGCGCGCCAAAGGCATCCCCACCCGCATCTTAAACACCAACCGGCCGCAAGATCCCGGTACGCTGGTGGTGCGGGCCACGAATTTAGACGGGCCGCTGACTGGCATTGCAGGGCGGCGGCATTACACCGTGATCACCTTGAAGAAATATCAATTGGCCGCGCATTTGGACGTGATCCAACAAGCCTTAACCGTGATGGCCAAGCATCAACTCAAAGTCGCCTACATGCCCACGTCGATCGATACGTTGAATCTGATCACCCATGGCACCATCGACTCAGAAGAACGCCGCCGCCTGGCCGAAGAGCTGGTCAGCGCCTGTGCACCCGATGACTTGGCGATCCAATGCAACATCGCCTTAATCTCTACGATCTCGCAGCGCTTGACCACCCGGCCGGCCATTGCCGGGCGCTTGTTGGCTTATTTAGACGACAACAACATCCCGGTGCGCTTAGTCAGCCAAAACTCTGGGGATTCCAACTTGTTGATCGGCGTGGCCACAACCGACTACTCGCGCGCTTTGAATGCGATCTACCAGAATTTCTTGCACACCAGAAACGCGCCGGAACCGTATTTCGGAGCTTAGCAAAATGCGCCGCCATCGCAAATCGCGATGACGGCGCATTTTTTTCGTTATTCGACAGAAACCAGGTGAATGTCTGTGGCGCCGCGGGATTGTTTCAGCGCCTGCAGCAAATCGTCCAGCGAGCCGTTGAGGTTGGAAATATCAAACGAAATCACCACGCTGGCCCAATCATGGATCGGAATGTTCTGGTTGATGGTGATGATGCTGGCGTTGGCTTCGGAAATCGTGTTGAGCACTTCTGACAAAATTCCGCGGTCATGATGCAGCATCAACGCGATCACGGCCTTGCGCTGGTTGACGCCGGTGTCAGGCAAGAACACGTAGTCTTTGTACTTGTAATAGGTGCCACGGCTGATGCCGACTTGCTTGACGGCTTCTGATACTTGGCGCACCTGGCCGTTTTCGATCAAGCTCCGCGCTTCGATCACCTTAGCGACAACGTCTGGCAAGATCGAGCGATCGACAATATAATATTTATCCACGCAACAGCCTCCTTCAATCTCAATGCATTCATTGTAACATGGACAGGTGTTCGCATACAGTAGAATCCTCCAAAAAAGAAAGCGCTCACTAATCTTTAATCGTGTTCTCATCTTTGACGAGTGGTATAATACGAAACATCTGTTATACATTTTGGAGATGAATCTTGTGAAAAAAGCCCTCGGCTATGTCTTATTCTCGACGTTGCTCTTCAGCTCGATGGAAATCGCTTTGAAGTTGGCCGGTGCCAGCTTCTCGGCACTGCAGTTGAATTTCTTGCGGTTCTTGATTGGCGGCGTGATGCTGACGCCATTGGCGATCAGCTTCATGCACCAGCACCACTTGCCATTATTTGCCCACACACCACTGTTCCTAGCAACTGGTGCGATCTGTGTGGTTGTCAGCATGACTTTGTATCAATTGGCGGTCATTACCGCGCCAGCCGCCACAGTCGCGGTGGTGTTTTCGATCAATCCAGTGTTCGCTTTATTGTTCTCGTTTCTGATCTTACATGAGTCGCTGTCGCGCTCCAGTATCATTTCGGTGGTGATTTCAGTGATCGGCTTGCTGGTGATCATCAATCCAGCGCACCTCAGCCATCCCATGGGCTTGGTGTTGGCGTTGACTTCGGCGATCACGTTCGGCTTGTACAGCATCGTGTCGCGCTTTGGCTCACAACGCTATGGCTATAACGGCATCGTGATGACTGCCGGCACCTTCTTGGCTGGTGCTTTGGAGTTGTTGGTGCTGATCGGTTTGTCGCATTTGCCGATTGCTGCACAAGCGTTAGGCAGCCGTTCGCCTTTCGCCAATATTCCAGTCACTGCCGGGATCAACTTGGCCCACTTGCCGCTGCTGGCGTATATCGGCATTGGCGTGACCGGTTTGGGCTTTGCCTTTTATTTCTTGGCGATGGAACATTCTGATGTGTCTACTGCCAGCTTGGTGTTCTTCATCAAGCCAGGCCTGGCGCCGATCATGGCGATGATCATCTTGCATGAACAAATCGCTGTAACAACAGTGATCGGCGTGGTGATCATCTTGATTGGGTCAACGGTGTCGTTTATCAACGAAGAATTCATGGAAAAAGTCGGCGCGATGCTGCCGTTTCACAATAACCACAACATCCTGCCGCACTAAAACCCCAGAGCGGAGCAAAGCGCACTTAGCGGGTCGGGTAGCCTAGCTATCGGGCTTGGGGCGCTTTTTGCCCCGAGTTCGATGGCGTAGCTAACCGCACCCGCGTTGCTTTGCGCAGCTCGACGATAACCCCAGAGCGGAGCAAAGCGGGTTTAGCGGTGGATATAAGATGGGATGACGCAAAGGCGTTCTTTGCCTTGGCGGCGTCACAGCTTATATCACGCCGCGTTGCTTTGCGCAGCTCGACAATAACCAGGAGCGGAGTGGCGCGCACTTAGCGGGTCAATTAGCCTAGCCCTCGTATTTGCGGCGTACTTTGCCGCGAGTGCGGGGGCTAGGCTAATTGCACCCGCGTTGCGCCACGCAGCTCGACGAAGACCACAGTGTAAGAGGCTTGGACAGGCCCGGACAGGCGTTGCTTCGGCGCGCGGGGGTCAGCAAGACGGCGCAGGCGGTGCGGCCGACTTCAACCACGCAAAGTGCGCGTGTTTTACGCCTAAGTTCAAAGCCAGGCGCTCGCTTTGCTCACTTTGCCTGTCTTTGAACTTGCCGCGATCAGCATCAAATGTTCAACAGTCGCGGCGCATTCGCAACACCAAAGATGACACGCTGGAGATGAGGAGAATCGAACTCCTAGCCGCAACGACAACAAGGTCCCGTACAGACATGATTCTGAGCCTGTACGGGACCTTGTTGGATCTTGAAGACTTTTATTTGGTGTGCGTGATCGGTGCTTGTTTAGGCGCGGTTTCTTCGTCTGGGAAGGTGATGGTAAACGTTGTGCCTTTGTTCAGCGTCGAATCAACTTTAATGGTACCGCCATGGCGCGTGACCAGCTGATGCACGATGGCCAAACCGAGGCCAGACTCACCGTATTTGGTGTTCTTGCGCGACGGATCGGCTTTGTAGTAGCGTTCCCAAATGTTTTTGACTTGGTCTTCGCTCATGCCGATGCCGGTATCTTGGACTTTGAATTCAGTTTCGTGATAGCCTTGTTTGGCGCTGAGGGTGATGGTGCCATTTTGCGTGAATTGAATGGCGTTTTGCGCGACGTTAAACAGCACTTGCACGAAGCGGTCGTGATCGGCAAATACCGGCACGTCAGCTTCAGCGTCAAGCACCAGCGTATCGCCAGAGGCTTCGGCTTTCTGCTGCAGTTGTGCTTTGATATCATGCAGCGCTTCGGTGGCGTTAAAGGTTTGCTTGTTCAACAAGATCTGATTGGTGCGGATCTTCTCGTAATCCAAGTTTTCATTGACCAAGCGGATCAAGCGCTTGGTTTCTTTCTGCATCAAGGCAATGGATTCGCCTTTGGACTCTTCTGGAATCGCATCATAAGCCAAGCCTTCCAGCAAGCCATTGATGGTGGTCAGCGGCGTGCGCATTTCGTGAGCAGCGTCGGCCATGAATTGGCGGCGCCGTTCTTCTTGGCGGTGGATCTCTTTTTGTGAAGCACGCAGGGAATCGACCATGTCTTGGAAGTCATTGGCCAAAGCAGCGACTTCATCTTTGCCGGATTGGTCGAACTTGACTTCAACTGAGTAGTCGCCTTCTGCCACTTGATGCGTCGCCTGGCGCAAGCGGTTAATGCGATTGACTTGAAAGCGCGCCAGGAAATACGACACCACGATCGCCGCCAACAGCGACAGCAAGAACGCCACCACCAGGTTCTTTTCGGTTTGTTGGATCGAGCTTTGAATATTCTCCACCGGAGCAAAAGCCGCGATCACAAATAACAGCTTCTGGCTTAAGAACACCGGCTTGTAATAAATCGTCATGCGCTGCTGCTTGCCATTCTGCGGGTTGGTGGTCAGCTCTGGCAAAGCCACAGTATTGCCGGCTTTTAGGAGTTTCCAATACTTGCTGGCAATGGCTTGCGGGGCGGCACCTGGCATGTTAGGATAGCGCGCGGTGTTAGTGGCGTCATAGATCATGAAGTGGACATTCTGCTTGGTCAAGATCTCTTCGGCATGCTGGATGAACTGCGTGTTGATCAAATACGTGTCGCTGTCTACAGCACGGTCTTTAAGCACATCGGTATATTCTTCCAGTTGATCGAAGCTGTTTTGCCACACGGTGTTGGTGGTGCTGCGAATGAACAAGACTGTGACAATCGACAAGGTCACCGCGATTACGCCAAAAAACGCCAACATTTGTTGGTAAAGGAGTTTCATTATTTACGATCCAATCCTGTGTCGTCGAATTTATAGCCGACCCCCCAAACGGTTTGAATGATTTGCGGGCCGACTTTTTCAATTTTCTGACGCAGTTTCTTGATGTGGGCGTCAACGGTGCGTTCGTCACCATAATATTCATAATCCCACACCAGCTGCAATAACTGTTCCCGCGAGAAGACTTGCTTGGGGTTTTGCGCCAAGGTGTGCAGCAAGTCGAATTCCTTAGGGGTCAAGCCTTCGATCGGCGTATCGTCTAAGTATGCTTCACGTGTCTTGGTGGACAATTTGAAGTGGCTGGTGACCACATCAAAGTCTTCATCTACCTTCGTTGCCGGCGCCTCATTGTTAGCCGGTTCGACTTCCGCGCGCCGGTGCAAGGCTTTGATCCGTGCCACCAAGGTGATCGGTGAAAACGGCTTCGTGACGTAATCGTCTGCCCCAAGCTCCAAACCCAAGACCTGGTCGCTTTCGGTATCGCGCGCCGTTAACATGATCAAGGGCACGGTTTTAGACAATTTGCGGATCTCTTGAGCCACTTGCATGCCATCCATCTTCGGCAAGTTCAAGTCCAGCGTGATAATATCATAGTCATTCGGCGCCTGCTTGAAGTCCGCCAAGCCGGATTCGCCATCATAGGCGTTGACTACTTCCCACTGTTCTTTCTTAAAGAACATGTCCATCATTTGAGCGACGCTTTCATTATCTTCGATCATTAAAATTTTCATTGTTATCATCCTCGCGTAGTTAGTATAACGAGTGTACCCCGCCGACCATAAAATCAGCTTAAACATCGGCTATGTTCAGCGTATCACGCAACTTGCCCTTTGACAATGAACGAAAGTCGCATTAATTGTGACGATATTTTGTCACGATTATTTACGAATCTTGCATCGTAAATAAAGCGCTTGCGGGCTATAATGGATCAGGAGGGTAAAAATGGCATACTATGACGATAATCAGTTCTATGTCGCTGAAGACCATTCTGATGACCCGCCGCAACCGCTTAGGCGCAAGCGGCAAATTGGGATGGTTTGTCTGATCGCCGGATTGGTATTAGCCGGGCTGGTGACGGTGTGGTTGGTTTGACGTGTTTTGACTTTCATGCTATTATTTAGGGACTACGGGGGTGTAATGGTCTCGACATTGACGCTCGCGCATGTGGTGCACGCCGGAGGGTCGGCTCCGTCAAGAACGCAAAACAGTTTATTTAACTGCAAAAAACAACAATTCTTACGCTTTAGCTGCCTAATAACAGCTTAGCGTGATCGCCATATCTTCGCTCAAGGGATATTCAGCGGTCTCAAACTAATTGAGCTACGAAGCGGCCTGCCACCTGAGGGTCACTTAAGAGACAGTAGGTTAGTCCATTGGCGTTAGCCTTGATTCACGGCGCGGCTGGTGGGCGAAATTCAAATAGTGGAGCTAAACGTGTAGAGCTATATGTAGCGGGGTTGATGGACAGGAGTTCGATTCTCCTCACCTCCAGAAAGTCCCATTTCACGCGGTGTGCGAGCTGAGCAAGCTTGTGGCACCGCGTTTTTTTGTACCTGTCCTGCTTCACGCCATTACAAACTGCGCCACATCTAGATTATGGCGGTGGTTTTGACATTCTGAGTGATCATGATACGATGTGAGTATCGAGAGTATTCATTATCGTCTACCGCATAGTCTGCAAGCTATGCGGTATTTTTGTGCAATCAAAAGGCACAACGTCTGCAAGAACGTTGTGCCCGTGGTGCCAACCGCTAGGAATGTCGCAGACCTAATGACTTGTGTTCATCGAGCCATGCTTAACGAAAAGCAAAAGCATGTCCACAAATAGTGGTACGATAAACCGCCGCCAGTATGCAACATCGCAATACTGGCGACTGTTATCGGGCTTTCAGTCAATGAACGCTGATGCCCAGCATCATCCGCCCGACGCGCGAGATCCGCGTCATTTGCCAAGATGGTGCCCACACCACCTCAACTTTGACGGAATCGATGCCATCGATCGTCTTGAGTTCCTTGACGATTTGCTCTGGGACGTCGGCGATGCAGGAACAACCCATTTCCGAGAACGTGATGACCACATCACAATGCCCTTGGTCGTTCACATCAACGGCATAAATAAAGCCAAGGTTATAAATATCCACGCCTAATTCCGGTTCCATGATCGTTTCAAAGCGCGCTTGCAACTGGTCACCAAGCGCTTGGGCTTGGTCGTTTACTTTAATGTCGTCTCGCATATGTGTTGTCCTTTCCAAGGGTTACTTCTTCCAGAAATCAGTGGTGGCACCAGTGGCCGCAGATGAAACCAAATGCGCGTATTTGCCTAAGACCCCGCGGGTTTCCAGTGGCGGGATCACCAGGTGCTTGCGGCGCTCGGCAAGTTCTTCATCAGACACATCCATGGTCAATTCGCGGGTGTCTTGATCGATGATGATCGTGTCGCCAGTTTTCAACAACGCGATATTGCCACCGTCTTGGGCTTCTGGGGCGATATGGCCCACCACAAAGCCATGCGAGCCGCCGGAAAAGCGTCCGTCAGTCAATAACGCAACAGACTCGCCTTGGCCTTTGCCGCTTAACAAGCCAGACAAAGTCAGCATTTCAGGCATGCCAGGTCCGCCTTTTGGCCCCACATAGCGCACGACCACACAGTCGCCTGGCACGATTTCATCAGCCATGACGGCATCAATGGCAGCTTGCTCGTTGTCAAAGACCTTCGCCGGACCCACATGCCGGCGCGCCTTTAAGCCGGAAACTTTAACGACACAGCCTTCAGTAGATAAGTTCCCATGCAAAATGATCAAAGGCCCGTCTTCACGCAGCGGATGTTCCAGCGGCATGATGACTTTCTGACCAGGCGTCAGATCTGGGAAATCGGCAAGGTTTTCCGCCACCGTTTTGCCAGTGACGGTTAGGCAATCGCCATGCAAATAGCCGTTTTTCAACAACAATTTCTCCACGGCAGTAACACCGCCGGCTTTATACAAGTCATACATGACATACTTGCCTGATGGCTTAAGGTCGGCGATATGTGGCACTTTCTTCTGGAAGGTGTTGAAGTCGTCGATGGTCATGTCAACATTAGCCGCATGGGCAATGGCCAATAGATGCAATACCGAGTTGGTGGAGCCGCCTAAGGCCATGATCACCGTCAAGGCGTTCTCAAAGGCTTCACGCGTTAAGATGTCATGCGGATAGATGCCTTTTTTCAACAAGTTGACCACCGCTTTGCCAGCAGCTTCCACGTCTTGGCGCTTGGCTTCAGAATCACCTGGATGCGATGCTGAACCTGGCAGGCTCATGCCCATCACTTCAATCGCCGAAGCCATGGTGTTAGCCGTATACATGCCGCCGCATGCACCAGGGCCAGGGCAGGCATTGCATTCAATACGGCGCACTTGCGCTTCAGACATTTTGCCGGCGTTCATGGCGCCAACCGCTTCAAATACTGACACCAAGTCGATGTCTTCGCCGTCTAATTTGCCTGGCATGATCGTGCCGCCATAAACAAAAATGGCTGGGATGTCGGCGTTGGCCATGGCAATCAAGCTGCCTGGCATGTTCTTGTCGCAGCCGCCGACTGCCACAAAGGCATCGGCGTTATGGCCGCCTACTGCCGCTTCCATGGAATCGGCAATGATATCGCGGCTAGGCAAGGAATAACGCATCCCAGGGGTCGCCATGGAGATCCCATCAGACACGGTGATGGTGCCGAATTGTACCGGCCAGCCGCCTGCTTCTTGGACCCCTTTCTTGGCTTGCTTGCCTAAGCCATCCAAATGCATGTTACAAGGCGTGTTCTCCGCCCAGGTACTGATGACGCCGATGATCGGTTTCTTGAAATCCTCATCTTTCATTCCAGTGGCGCGCATCATCGCCCGATTGGACGATTTGACGATGCCATCATAGACATGACTGCGGATCCGTAATTCATCGCCTGATAATTCTTTAGCCATTCGCATTCGCTCCTTTCAGAAGCTGGTATCATGTTCAAAACGCAGTGATTCATCACCGTATTTTAATTGAATTCTAACATAGTTCCTTGCTATATCACATCATATTTTTAGTAAAACTCGTTAGATTATTTGACATGTCGCCGCCTTCGCTATGAAAGAGTGAATCATGGATATTATTATCTCGCCTGCCAAACAAATGAAACCCGACTATGATACCTTCTACCCTGAAGCGTACCCGCAGTTTCTGCCTCAAACCAAAACCTTGCTGGCTGCGCTTAAGACGCTTTCGCCTGAGGACCGCCAGAAACTTTGGGCCGCAAGCGACAAGCTAAGCGCTCAAGCCGAAGGGCAACTGGCTGCCATTGACTTCAAACAACCGTTGACACCGGCAGTATTAGCTTATGTCGGCGTGCAATATCAAGCCATGGCGCCTGACTTATTCACCGAGCCGGCTTTACAATACATCAGCGCCCATTTGAAGATCTTGTCCGGCTTTTATGGGGTGTTGCGTCCGTTTGACGGCATCATGCCTTATCGCTTGGAAATGGGCGCCAAACTGGCCATTGGCGAAGCGGCGAACTTATATGAATTCTGGGGCCCGCGCTTGCATGATGCATTGACGTTTCCAGTGTTAAACTTGGCTTCAGTCGAATACGCCAAAGCTGTGCGCCCTTACTTGACCCCGGCAGAAACCATGATCGATGTGGTGTTTGGCCATCTTGTCAATGGCGTGGTGAAGACGCGCGCCACCAAAGCCAAACTGGCGCGCGGTGCCATGGTGCGCTATATCGCTGAACACCAACTTAGCGATCCGGCTTCGATCGTCAACTTTGATCACCCGCGCTATCATTACGCCGCTGACTTATCCACCCCAACCAAGTTCGTGTTCCTAACTGAAGATTGACCATAACAAAAATTAGGCTGAGACATAAAGCGCTTTTAGCCAAACGCACAAGCGCCCAGATACCACGATTCTGCACTTTGAATCGCGGTATCTGGGCGTTTGTGTGACTTGGCGTTGCTTTATGTCTCGCGACTATGGGGATTATGTCTCATTCCCATTGTCAGCTTGTGATTAAATCAGCCCATATTGCATCAACCCGTTGCTGATGCCATGCGCCATGTTGCTGGTGGTCACATATTCAGCTTGGGCTTTGACGGCTGGGGTCGCATTGCCCATGGCGATGGGATGATCCACAAAATCAAACATCGGCAGATCATTGGCCGCATCCCCGAAAGCATAAGTCGGCACGCCAGTTAAATGCGCTCCTTTGATCAAGTCAGCCAAGCCGGTTTGCTTCGACACCCCGCGTTTCATCACATCTAACCCGCGGACATTGTTGCGCACCAAGCTCAAGTCGCGCTCGAAGTGCTGTTGAAACAACCCTTCATTGCCGCGATCAAAGACAAACATGAAGTTGACTGGGTGATGTTGATACCAGTCTGGTTCAACATGCGCATTCAGATGCAGCAGTTGATAGTTCTCCTTGGTGTCAGCATTCTCAGCGCTTAACGCAAAGCCGTTGGCATTGTACCAGCCAACTGGATCGTGATGCGCAGCAGCAAACGCCGTGAACGCCGCGACGAGTTCAGTTGGCAAGACGACTTGCTGCTGGGTTTGACCGCGAAACACGACTTCACTGCCGTTAGCGGCAACGACGGTATCGATGTTGGTTTGCGCCAAAATATCCGCCACTTCAAAGCGGTTGCGGCCAGTTGCCACTACCGGCAAGCTGCCATTGGCGGCAAGCGTCGCAATGGCTTGTAAGGAATCTTTGGCCACAGTTTTGTCATCTTGCAATAAGGTACCATCTAGGTCAAAACACACGATTGCCTTAACCAATGGCCACACCTGCTAACAGCGGCTGCAAGTTCGCCAGCGTTAATGCTTCAGTATTCGGTAGGACCAGCGCCGCATCGTGTAATTCGCTCGCATCCCCGATCCCAACAGCTGTGGCATGTGCATCATTGATCGCAGCCACCCCAGAGGCGGCATCTTCCACGCCGATGCAGGCTTGTGGCGGCAAGTTCAACAACGCTGCGGCTTGGCGATAGATCTCACCGTTTGGTTTGCCGTGTTGCAGCTTTGCCGGATCCACAATGGCTTTGAAAGTGTCCGCTAATCCCAAATGCGCCAACACTGTCGGCGCGTTCTTAGAAGACGATGCCAAGGCGAGTTGATAGCCATGGTTGCGCACATCTGTTAAGAAATCGCTGATGCCTGGGAGAATATCAGCTGGGGTCAACTTGGCGACTTGTGCCAAGTAATGCTGGTTCTTAGTGGCGGCTAAGGCGTCCTTCTCAGCTTGCGAATACGCATCCGCTTTGCCGGCAGCTTGGAGGATCCTGGCTAACGATTCCGTACGATCGACGCCTTTTAATGACGCTTGCAACTCAGGTGTCCAAGTGGCGCCGACTTGTTGGGCCACTTGTTGCCAAGCTTGGGAATGCAAGCGCGCCGTGTCGGTGATCACCCCGTCTAAATCAAACAAGAAACCTGTGATTTCTGCCATCTTCGTCATCCTTTCTTATATGGCACATCGTGTTTGCTGATGCGCGATCAGCTGCTGTTTTTTGGCACCGATTTGAATCGTGGTATCATGATCGGCCTGCACGACTAACACATGCTTGTCGATCGTAAAATCATAAGTGATGCCGCGATAATGCTGGCGCAAGTGCATCGTGTGCCAATGTGCAGGCATTTGCGGCTTGACGACCAGCGTGTCGCCTAAAGCATCCACCCCGGCATACACCCGTGCCGCCACGTCTAAGGTCGCACCCATCACGCCTAGATGCAGCCCTTCGGCGGTGGTGCCGCCTTGAATGTCGTAATAATCTGACAACAAAGCTTGGTGATACAGCTGCCAAGATTGATCGCGGTGATTAGCTCGCGCATCCAACACCGCATACACAATGCGTGACAGCGTTGAGCCATGCGTGGTGCGATCTAAGTAATAAGCCAAGTTCTGGCTGAAATAATCTGCCGGCAAGTGGTAACCCATTTCCGAAATCAAGGTCGTGACTGTCGGCTCGTCAAGCAAGTAGAAAGCCATCAAGGTATCGGCTTGTTTAGCCACTTGATAAGCATCAGGTGTCTTGCCTTCAGCTTTCAAGATCCGATCCATCCGGGCAATATCGCCGTATTGCTTGCGATATTGCTCAAAGTCCAAAGTCGGCAGCTTAAAGTAGCCGGCAAATTGGCCGATAATGCCGGCATCATCGATATCCAATCTCAAGTGCCGCCGCACCGCATCCAACTGGGTGAGTTCTTGTTGGCTTAACGCCTCAGGCTTGAGCTTGGTCAACAGCTTAAACAGCCACGCCACCATCAAGTTGGTGTAGGCGTTGTCCGTCAAGCCTTTGGTCTTGGCGTTGGGATAATTCTCATGGAATTCATCCGGGCCCATGACGCCGGCGATATGATAACGACCGCTGGCTTCATCTTTGGTCGCCAAGCTCAACCAGAAGCGCGCGATCGCCACCAACATTGGCATGCCAGCGTCTTGCATGAATTGCTGATCAGCGTTGAAGTGGTCATATAACCAGATGTCATAAGCAATGGCTAAGCTGACATGCCGCTGACGCCGTGATTCATCTGGATCAAAATGATTCGTCAACGGATTCAGATGCAGTGCTTGCGCTTGTTCATCGCCGCTGGCCCCAGATTGCCAAGGATACATTGCCCCAGCCAAGCCCAGCTGCTTAGCCGCGGCTTGGGCTTGCGGCAAGCGCTTGTAGCGATACATCAGCATCGCTTTGGCCAGCTTTGGCGTGTGTTGGGCATAAAACGGCATCATGAACATTTCGTCCCAGAAGACATGGCCGCGATAGGCTTCGCCATGCAACCCGCGGGCGCCCACTGACGCATCCAAGGTGCCGTCAGCCAAAGCGGCACCAGCCACATACATCTGGAAAATATTGACTCTTAATAATTTCTGACTGATCAAATCATCAGCCACTTGAATATCAGCGTCGTGCCAGACTTGTGCATAAAAGTGCTTGGCATCTTGTGCAACCGTTTCAAAGCCGCCTGCTTCAAGGCCTTGCCACACTGCCGTATTTGGCTCAGCGGTTTCGCGGCTGGTGTACACGACAATGCGCTTGTCGAGTGTGATCGGCTGTTGCGGCTTGGCGATGCAGTCAACAGTTTGAATCAGCCGCTGATTGTGCGTGGTCGTTTTCACCAGATTGGGATCGACCCCATCTAAGCGCGTCCCAATGGCAAAGCGGCAATCATTGTGCCGCAACTTGCCGAACACCGCCGCTTGGGCACGGTCGGAACTCATGCCGCTGACGGTGATGTGCTGGGCGTCAAATTGGTCATAACGCGGCACGTTGTGGTTTTGCACCGTGGCATCGATGCCGGAATAGATCTGCAAACTGCCGGCAAAATTCAGCGGCGTCAAGCGGTAGCGGATCGCCAAATGATGCCACTGCGTCATACCGGCGACTTTAGTGGTTTCGATCAACAACTGATGCCCTGTGCCTAATGCCACCAGCATCGTTGTAGTCACCTGGCCGGTATGCAGATCCAAGCTGCGATAAATATCTTTGATATCAGCTTTGTCGATGGTAAACGGCTGGCCGTGATCAATGCCAAAGCTCAAATACTGGGCATTAGGCAAGTTGACCAAATCTTCATTCACCACCGCTTTGCCATTGATTGGGGTGGTGTTTTGATTATACATCCCGGCGATATAAAGCCCTGGGTAATTATCCGCATCAGCATGCGCTTCAACATAAGCGCCGCGCAGGGCCATAAACCCATTGCCGATCGTCAACATGGCTTCTTGACCGAAGTTGCGCTTGCCTTGATATTGCCCGTAATAATCCAAATGCCACGCTGCATAGTCGCGCTTTTGTGCGACGGCCGCCTGCAGCCCTTTGCGTTGCACGGTAGGCAAAGCCACAACAGGCTTGTTAAACATGTTCATCAGCGCCAAGCCGATGTCAATGCGCTGATGGTTGAGCCCCACCACCGTATCAGAGAACGGATATTGCAAAGGATTATTGATGATGATGGCGTCAAAATCGATGCCCACCAGGTGCACACGAATGTTTTCTAAGTTGGCACCGATACTTTGATCCGGTGCATATGCGATGGCAACATGCTGCGGTGAATTGTGATCCGCTTGATTGGTGATCATGATTGCGTCATCAGTGACTTTTAACGAGACAGTGTTCATACGAGGCCCCTTTCAGAAAAATCTGTACAAGATTATGTTAACTCTAATATTCTGATTGTGCAAATTTTGCCGTTTCATAAGCATTCTGGTGTGAGAAATTAAATTATTTATGACAACTTGGGTGGTTTGCCTACGACGTCGGCGTCAGTATTCCAGAAATTGGCTATGCAGGCCTACCTGCGCGGCCTGCACAACGCACAGTGACGCCAATTGGACAAAGCCCGCCCAACTGTCATCCCGTCTTATCTCCACCGCTAAATGCGCGCCACTGCGCTCTGGTCGTCGAGCTCCGCGGCGCAAAGCGGTATGATATAAGCCGTGACGCCAATTGGGCAAAGCCCGCCCAACTGTCATCCCGTCTTATCTCCACCGCTAAATGCGCGCCACTGCGCTCTGGTACAAAAAAATGCGCCGACTTGAAGTCGACGCTGGATTGATCCTCATTCTGTTGCGCCCTCACTGACCCTAGGCCTTGAGCAAACGACTTTAACTGCAGGATCTGGCAGCGGTCAAAGCAGCTCAAGCACTGGCTGGTTTAGGTGTTAAGCGCAATTCAAGGCTGATGAGCCAATCAACAACATTGCCCGGGAAATCATTTTCTGAAACGCTCAAGCGCCAAAACCGTGGCGCAACGCCGCTGTGCCACTTGGCGTCAAACGATTGAACGTAAAAAGCAGTACCGGTTGCAAATTCCAACCAGTACTGCTTGATGGCTCGTCAGTCCTTCGCTTGATGCTTGCGCCGGCGCTGACTCAGATAAAGGCCGCCGATCCAAATCACGGCTAAGCCTTCTGCAATCGCAGTTTCCTTGCTAAACAGCATCACAACCACCACCATGGCCAAGAATGCCAGCACATAGATATCCCCAAGCGGATGCAGCGGCGCCTTGAAGTCAGCGCCTTGTGGATGGGCTTTGCGAAAGCGCATATGCGTCAAGGTGATCATTACCCACACAAACAAGAAACTGATCGTGGCCACCGAAGTCACCAAGGTGAACACTGATGACGGCAAGAAAATGTTCAACACCACCGCCACGGCGATCACCGCCGCACTAGCAATCAGCGCCCGGGCAGGCACTTGCCGCCGAGACAAATGAGACCAGCGATGCAGCTTTGGATCGTCGCTTTCCAAAGCCATGGTGAACAGCATCCGGCCGGTGGAATATAAGCCTGAATTACATGCCGAAGCGGCTGCAGTCAACACCACGAAGTTAATGATATCTGCTGCGGCATTGATCCCGATATTTGAAAACACCGTCACAAACGGGCTGTTACTTGGGCTGACAGTGTTCCATGGATAAATCGCCATGATCACCAGCAAAGCCCCAATGTAGAATAAGATCACCCGAACCGGCAGCTTGTTGATTGCATCTGGGATCGTCGTCTTCGGATCGGCAGTTTCGCTGGCGGTCAACCCCACCAGCTCAATGCCGGTAAAGGAAAACACCACCATTTGAAACGCCATGAAGAACCCGCTGGCGCCTCTGGGAAAGAAACCGCCATAATTGACCAGATTCATCAAACTCGCATGGCCATGATCCGTTCGATAACCGGTGACGATCAACACCGCCCCAATGGCGATCAAAGCCACGATGGCCACCACTTTGATCAGCGCAAACCAGAACTCTGCTTCACCAAACAAGCCCACAGAAATCATATTGACCAACAACAAGACCACCAAAGTCACTAAGCCTGGGATCCACTGCGGCACGCCAGGCAGCCAGAAGCGAATATAAGTCCCCACAGCGGTGACTTCTGCCATTGCCAAAGCGGCCCAGCAGATCCAATATGTCCAACCAGTTACCGTGGCCCAATCGCGGCCTAAGTATTGGCGAATGAAATCGATGAAAGAATGTTGACTCAGATCTGACATCAACAATTCGCCTAACGCCCGCATCAGCATGAAACACATCAACCCTGCCAGCAAATAGGCCAACAGGATCGATGGTCCAGCCAAATGGATCGATTGGCCGGCCCCTAGAAACAGACCCGTCCCAATCGTGCCGCCAATGGCCATGAGCTGAATGTGCCGGCTTTTTAAGTGCCGTGCTAATTCTTGTTTTGTTTCTTCTTGCATGATCGCCCTCCAGACATACCAAGAATTATACACGACTGTTCGCGTATTTAAAACACATTTTCCGCAAACATGGTATACCACTGTGCAAAAGCATGAGATTCCGAACGATCACTGCACGATCACCACACGCTTAGGCTCCATGCGCGCTTGCAAGAACTGCGCCACATCAGTCGGTGACTGCATGAAGCGCAACCGGATCACCACGATCGATCCGACCATTGCCTGCAGTTGACAGCCGCTGGCCAACGGCACCAATTGGATCGCACTCAGGGTTTGAAACTGCCGCACGCTGGATAGTTTATTAATGACACTGGTTTCACTCAAGCCGCTTTGCCAGAATGCAAATACCACAAACATCGCGGCGATGAAATACCCAGAGATCATCGCATTCAAGTCGCGGGTGCCAATGGTGATCACTACCGCCACCATAATGGCCGCCGCCAAATAAAACAGCCGCCAGAACCACTTGGTCGCCGCTGGTACCTTGATCAAATGCCGCACCCACAAGCTGGCCGCAAAAGCCGCGATCACGATCACGATATAAACCACACTGAGTATACTCATCTCTAATCCTCCCGTATTATTTGATTAATTATCGCATTTATCTGCCAGCACAACAATCACCGTTGCTGCGCTGTCGCCTTGTTGATGATGCCAAGCAAAAGCCGGTTCCTGAAACCACAACTGCGGTTTCAGGAACCGGCTGATCATACACTACGTCAAACGCATAACGTCTCTGGCAATCATCAATTCTTCATTGGTTGGGATCATCAACACCTTGATGCGCGAATCTGGCGTCGACAACACGCTTTCGCCATGAGCCGAAGCGTTGGCTGTTTCATCAAGTGTCACGCCAAATACCGCCAAACCATCAATGATCCGCTTGCGCATCGCCGCGTCTGCTTCACCAATGCCGGCGGTAAAGATCAACGCATCAGCACCTTGCATTTCAGCGATATAGCCGGCGACGTATTTCACCACCCGATTGGCAAACACATCTAAGGCCAACTGCGCGCGGTGATTGCTGCTGGCAGCAGCTTCTAATTCGCGCATATCAGGCGACAAGCCGGACAACGCCAATAAGCCCGAATCGCGATTGAGTAAATCAACCATTTTCTGCGGATCGCGCAGATGCAGCTTCTGCATCAAGAAGGCAACTAAACTGGGATCAATATCACCGCTGCGCGTGCTCATCACCACCCCAGCTACCGGCGTAAAACCCATGGACGTGTCATAAGAGCGGCCATGGGCAATGGCGGTCACCGAAGAACCTGAACCCAGATGCATCGACACCAGCTTCAAGTTTGAAAGCGGCTGGTTTAATACCGCCGCCGCCCGCGCTGCCACATAGCGGTGGCTGGTGCCGTGAGCACCGTACTTGCGCGCGCCATATTGTTCATAATATTCGTGCTTGATCGCATACAAATAATTCAACTCTGGCATGCTTTGATGAAACGCCGTATCAAACACACCGACTTGCGGCACATTCGGCAAGCGATGGGCAAAAGCGCGCACCGCCGCAGCTTCTGGCGGGTTGTGCAATGGCGCAAATTCCGCCAAGGCATCGACTTTGGCCAAGGCAGCCTTAGTCAACACCGCAGAGTCGGCAAAAGCTTCCCCGCCAGCCACGATTCGGTGGCCGACCCCTTGGATCTCAGAAAGATGCCGCACCACACCAGATTCTTTCAAGGCGTTCATCACCGCCGCCACTGCGGCTGAAATCGTCGGCAGATCTTGCGGCCGGTTAATGACGGTTTGCCCTGCCACTTGCATGGTGATGGTCGATTGCCGCATCCCCATGCGATCGATCAACCCTTTGGCCAAGACTTGTTCTTGCGGCATTTCAAAAAGCTGCCATTTCAAGGTGGAGCTGCCTGCATTGATCGCTAGAATTTTCGGCATAAGCGGCTCCTACAGGTTCTGCTTCGCCCAGTCTCGCACCGAGGCAATGAATTCGGTGAAGGCTTGGCGATCATTAAGATCCGGGAAGGTCCCCAACAAGACTTTGGTGGCTTGTTTGGCATCTGCCCCAGGTTTTTGCAGCACCAACAAGGCCTTCTGCGCGGCTTTATTGGCAAAGAAGTTCTCAGGCAGATTCAAGAGGCCTTGGAACATCGCCGCTTTGGTCATCCACTCAGTCAACCCCTTGGCTTCTTCACTGCGAAACACCCCAGCCGGCACATAAAACAGCCCTAAACCACCTGGCTTAAGCAGCTTCAGGCTTTGCTCGATCAGCAAATGATGTGCGTAAGAATGACCGGACTTGGCCGCTGTAGCAAAGCTCTTGGCCCGTTCATCCAAGGGATAATAACCCACGGGCAAATCAGCCACCACGATATCTGCATCATGCACCAACAGCGTATCCAAGGCATCTTGGTGATACAGTTGCACTGACAGCTGCTGCAGCGCCGCAGACATCCCGGCAAACGCCAACAAGCGTTCGTCGTTATCGATCCCAGCGCCTTTGACTTCAACGTTAGTGGCATTGTGCAGCTGATTCATCACCGCGTACAACAAATTGCCGCTGCCCACCGTCGGATCGGCGATGAGCAGTTCCTTGGGCATCTGCTTGTGGAAAGTCGTCGCCACAAAAGTCGCTAAGCTGGCCATGGCATCTGGTGTCACCTGCTTATTGGCTTCAATGACGTCGACTTGCACCGCTTTAACCAGCAACAACTGTAACGCCTGGCGCAGCTCTTCTGCCGAATAAGCGTGCCAGTCCAGCGGCGCATAAATTGCTTCCAGCTTGGCTTTAGCGGTGTCGCTAGGCAAGCCGTCTTCTTGATGGACCGCATTGGCCATTAAGTTCTCACCAGACTCGATTGCCGCATCCAAATAACTGCTGTTCAAGGCTTGGCGCAAAAGCGTCGTGGATTCTTCCAAGCCGTCATATAATTGCTTTAATTGCTCATTTGCCAAAAAAAGTCTGCCCCCTTGTTAATGTTCTCTCAATTCTACTCATCAAAGGGCCGACTTTCAACTTATCCCTGGTGCTTTTCAGTAAGTTTTAATCTGATGACTCGTCAAGCCAGCGTGCATAACGCGCTTGCATCAGCGTTTCTTGGGTACGGATCTCGCGCACATAGCCGGCGCGCCATTGCGCATATTGTTGCAAGGTCAACACTGAGCCCATTGTTACTAACCCCAACACGATTAATGCATATAACAGCGCACTACCTTTTATTCGTTTCACCTAAGATCACCCCTGTATACTTCAAACCTTGCGCACCCATTGTGAAGTGATAAACCACATACCCGACATGTGCTTCAAAGCGCAACGCATAAGCCCAATCCAACATCGGCTCATGGCCTTGTTTGGTGAGCTGATTGTTAATTTTTACCAGTTTGGTCAAGCGGATCATCGAGCGACTGCCGATTGTCTTGGGATATTCTTCGACTAGAAAGGACTGCTCCCCGGCTTTGGTCGCATACACCAAGGTCAGTTCTTCACCATTAGTACTCACCCCCATGCGAATGGCCGACGCTGCTTCTTGTTGCAAAGCTTGGTTGAACACAAATGCCGCTTGTTGTTGCGAATCGGTGGCTGGATACTTCAAAGCCGCTTTTCCTAACGCGTGTAGCATGGCCAACAAGCCAACCAATAAAGCCAAGGCCACCAGGGTTTCAATCAGCGTCGTGCCTGGGCGTAAACGTGTAGGTTTGCCCATTGCCCACCACCTCGATTCGTTCATTGGTAATTGTGACTCGCCAGGTGTTTTGGCCCACCACCACCGTTTGATCATGGGTGACCAAGGCCACGTTTGCCGCATAATAGGCGCTGGCTGCCAAGCGCTTGGGCAACACAGTTTGTTGATACACCCGCGCCAACACCGTGATCCAGCCCACGATCAAGGCCACGACCAACAGCGCCGCCAAATGTTCAGCCAGCACCAAACCGCTTAATCGTTTTGTCGTATCAACACCCCCCAGCCTAGTTGTGTGGTGAAGTGCACTTGATCACCGTTGTTTCGCGTGAAGGTCATCGTGCGCATCTGCGTAAAGTGCTTATCATTGACAAAATCCCATGTCACCGACGTTTGATTCAGTGACTGCTCGCTGCTTGATTCAACGTCATTGATATTGAAAATCATGCCCTTAGGCAGCTGTATTTCCCGCTTGCCTGCCGTCACCAGATTGCCGCGGCGAAACTCAAGCGTGCGCGTGTTGTCCCAATAAATCATTGTCACTGACTTAAATGCGCCTTGCGCTTCTTGCGCTTCTTGCATCAAAGCATGCCAGTGCGCTTCAAAAGCAGTGAAAAACTGCTCTTCTTGATTATATTGCCACCACCGCCGCCCTAATTGTGCCGCCATCAATAAACTGGCCACACTGATCAGCACAGCAGCCATGACCTCGATTAAGGTGAAGCCGGCCCGCCGCCTCATTTCAACGCAAAAGCTGGCGGACTACCGGGTTTAAACTCAAAAGCCCCCAATCCATCAAGCTGAGCAGATGAAATAATCCCGGCCTTCACCAAGTTGTCCACCGTGTTGAAATCACCAGCCTTCTTACTCGGTTGATCAAAAGACACTTCAATTTGCATATTCACCGTTTCCAACATCGCTGAGCGGTTTTCGGCGTTGGCGCGATCCAGCTGGCTTTTGATCGTCACCAACAATGTCATCGTTAACACAATAATGATTCCTAACGCCGCCAACACCTCAATCAGCGTGAAGCCGCGCTTGCGGGTTTTGCCTTTTGTCATGGTTAACTCCTTACGCTGTTATACAGCGGCCCTAAGATATCCATATATACCATTACGATTTGCACGC
Organism: Lacticaseibacillus jixiensis; assembly: GCF_042847315.1. Classification (NCBI taxonomy): domain Bacteria; kingdom Bacillati; phylum Bacillota; class Bacilli; order Lactobacillales; family Lactobacillaceae; genus Lacticaseibacillus; species Lacticaseibacillus jixiensis. The sequence goes on along the minus strand of NZ_BAAFPR010000019.1, from coordinate 6,668 downwards.
CAATCAACAAAAACATCACCGGTTGGACCAGATTCAACAAGCGCTGATAACGCGCCTGTAATTCAGCAAACAGACTTTGCGCAAACAGCTTCGCCCCGGTGCGCACGATGGCTTCGCTTTGACCTAATGCCAACAGTTCGCTTAATGGCGGGTACACCAGCTTCTGCTGCATGGCGACCGTGAGTTCTTGTCCATCAGCCAGCGCCTGGGTGATCTGCCGTCCAAGATGTTGCAACACACTTGGCGGCTGTTTGGCCAAGCGCTGACAATAGGCGCTTAACTCCAAGCCTGCCGCCAGATAATGACTCGCCCCGGCGACAAATTGATATTGATAATACAACATCACCAAACCGCGGATGCCTGGGACCAAGCGACTTAAGGCAAAGCGCAGGTGCCAAGAGGCTTTGGCATACACCAGCAAAGCGCCTGCGCTAACAATCCCTATCGCCGCAAGCCCCAGCAATTGCCAGCGCCAAGTTTGACTAGGCGCGATCATCAAACTCGGCAACACCGCAAACCACAACACCAACTGCACGATCACCAGCAAACTCAGTAAAACCGCCGGATACACCATGAGCTGCTGCAACCGGCGGCGATTTTGCGCCTGTAATTGCAAATAATCCGCCGCTTGTTGCAAACTGGCAGCCAAGCGGCCGTGCAGCTCAGCCAGCTGGACTTGACTGACGATCAACGGGTGAAACCCAACTTCCTGCAGCGCCTGCGCCAACCCACCGCCTGCAGCCAATACTTGCTGCAGGTGCGCCCATTGCCGGGTGTTAGCCGGCATCGCCACTTGCAAATACCGCAAGCCGTCATTAAACGAAAAACCTGCCGCTAACAATTCCGCAAGTAACCGACATGCCCGCAACTGGGCAGCCAACTTCAACTGACGCTTCATGCGTTGCCTCCTTGCGCTTGTTGCCAAACAACCAGCTCAATATCAGCATGGACTTGCGGTTTCCACACCAAATTCACCTGGGCACTGGCAGTTAGCGCTGCTTGCACCAAGGCCCGCGGCACACCCATGGCGATCAAGCGCGTTGGCACCAACGCTGCTTCTCGCGCATGCACTGTCGTTAACACGATGTGGCCAGACAACGCCGCTTCACAAGCTACTTGCGCCGTTTCTTGATCGCGTAATTCGCCGATCAACAACACATCTGGGCGGTGGCGCAAGGCCGCTTTTAACAACGCCGCATAAGTCATTTCAGCCGCTGGATTAACTTGCAGTTGCAAGAATGCCGCATGTAAAATCTCAACTGGATCTTCAATGGTCATCACCATCTTTGATGCCGCCAGTTGATCGGCCAATTGATAAAGCAGCGTCGTTTTGCCGCTGCCGGTAGCACCGCTTAGCGCTAACATCCCGCGGCGTTGGATCACAGCCTTGAGCCGCGCGACCACTTGGGCGGCAGCCGCGTCTAATGGTGGAATGCCATAAAGCAGCCGTACCACCAGCGATTCGCGGTTATTGACGTCACCCACACTGCTCAAGCGCAACTCCAGCTTTGCTTCAGGCAGGCGCAAGGCACCAAGCTGCACCCGGCGATGCTCTGCGACATTCATTCCTGCCGAGAATTTCAAGTTATTGATCCAGCGGATGGCATCAGCGCTTGCCACTTTTTGCTGCAGTTGAAACTGCGCCGCAACTCGGAAATATACGGCGTAATCTTCTGCTTGCGGCAGAAAATACACATCACTGGCCAATTTAGCTTGGGCTTGTTTAAGCCAATCCATCAGTTCATCCACAAGCATCCCCTCCTGTATAATGAATTCGCCATAAAATGCCAAATTTCATCAAACACAAGGAATTTTTTGTGGATAAGGTTCCTGTCACCCGCTAAAGGCGGGCTGCTCCGCTTTGGTTTTCGTCGAGCTCCGCAAAGCAACGCGGCGTGATATAAGTCGTGACGCCGCCAAGGCACAAACCGCCTTTGCGTCATCCCGCCTTATATCCACCGCTAAAGGCGCTTTGCTGCGCTCTGGTTTTTTCGTCGAGCTCCGCAAAGCAACGCGGCGTGATATAAGCTGTGACGCCGCTTGGGCAAAGTACGCCCAAACGTCATCCCATCTTATATCCACCGCTAAATACGCTTTGCTGCGCTCTGGGCAAAAAAAATACGCCTGCGACATTTCGCAAGCGTCTTCTTCATGATTATTCGGCGTCTTCTTCTTCAGGCCATTCGGCGTTGGTGTAAACATTCTGCACATCATCGTCGTCTTCCAAAGCGTCGAGCATGTTTTGCATGGTTTCAAGCTTATCTTCAGGAATCGGCACCTTGTTTTCAGGCACCATCGTTAATTCGCTGGTCGTAAAGGTGAAACCTTGTGCTTCCAAGGCATCGCGCACAGCGGTGAAGTCCTTGGCATCTGTGTAAATCGTGAATTCTTCATCGGTGGTTTGCAGATCTTCTGCACCGGCTTCAAGCACAGCCTCAAGCATTTGATCTTCATCCACATCGAGGCCTTCGCGATCGATCACAAACATCCCTTTGCGATCGAACATGTATGCGACGGCACCGGCGCCGGCCATGGTGCCGCCGTGACGGGTGATCGCCACGCGGACGCTGGAGCTGGTGCGGTTCTTGTTATCAGTTAAAGCATGAACCAAGATCGCGATCCCAGCAGGCCCGTAACCTTCATAGGTCACTTCATCATACTTGGTAGCGTCGCCGCCATCAGCCTTATCTAAAGCGCGCTTAACGTTGTCTTTAGGCATGTTAGCCGCGCGGGCCTTGTCCATGACCAAACGAAGCGACGGGTTGTTGTTGGGGTCAGAACCACCTTGCCTAGCAGCCATGAAAAGCTCACGGGAGATTTTTTGGAAAATTTTTCCGCGCTTAGCATCTTGAGCGTTCTTACGCCCTTGGATGTTATGCCATTTGGAATGTCCTGACATAATTTAAACCCTCTTTTCTGATTTGTAGCAGTTCATAAACGTTAACAGTGTACCAAAAAAACCGGCTGAGAACAACGCTGACACCGGTTTTTTCGCTAGTGCTTGCGGTGTTTGAGCCAGCTGACCAGCAAAACCAACACCACTGCCACCGTTGCCGCACAAGTATCAAGCATCACATCGTCGAACGTCGGCTGTCGATCGCCGGTCAACATCTGATGAAATTCGTCCATCGCCGCTAAGCCGCAGGTCGACAAGATCACCAAAACGCTGCGCAGCCAAGTCGGCTTAACAAACTCGCGCAGTCCTAAGCTAGCGAAGACCCCAATGAGAAAATAGGTCCCCACATGCGCGGCTTTGCGCATGAAGAACTCAACGAAAGCAAAATAGCCGCTGTGGGCCACGCTCACCACGTCACCAGCATAGCTGAAGGAAATAGCAGATAATGCCTGCTTGAATGGTTGATTTGGCAGATACCGTTCGAGGAATGGCACGCTGGTTTGCTGTTGATAAGTCATGCTCGAACTGACGAATAACGTCGCAATCACAACCAGTGCCAATAACAGCCACCGGTAACGACGAATAGTTTGTAACATGATGATTGCCCCTTTCACGTAGCCTCCAGCTTACCACAAAACAAAACGGCTGACATCTTCGTCAGCCGTTAAGCATTGCAGTCGTCACTGCAGAGGTGATTAAACAGTACTGGGGTATCGTCGAGCTGCGCAGCCCAACGTGATTGCGTATAAGCTGTCCCGAGCTTATGGCAAAGACCGCCATTAGCTCAGGCCATCTTATACACATCGCTAAATGCGGGCTGCTTCGCTTTGGGTATCGTCGAGCTGCGTGGCGCAACGCGGCGTGATATAATTCGTGACGCCGCTTGGGCACAAATCGCCCAAACGTCATCCCGCCTTATATCCACCGCTAAATACGCGCCACTTCGCTCTGGGGTTATTCTACCGTGACGGACTTAGCCAGGTTGCGCGGCTTGTCGACGTCGTAACCGCGATCGTAGCTGGTGAAGTAAGCCAGCAATTGGCCTGGTACAATCGTCAACAGTGGGGATAACAGCGGATCGATATCGTTAACCACCAGTTGATCTTCAGCTTCCGCTTGGCTAGCGCTGGCAATACGCAGCACTTTACCGCCACGAGCGGCGATTTCGTCGGCATTAGAGCGCGTGTGCGCAGCTGTCACCGGATCGGAAATATAAGCCACCACTGGGGTATCCTTTTCAATCAAGGAAATCGTGCCATGCTTCAATTCGCCGGCAGCGAAGCCTTCAGCTTGCACATAAGAGATTTCTTTGAGCTTCAAAGCCGCTTCCAAGCTGGCATAGTAATCCGTCCCCCGCCCGATATAAAAGGCGTTGCGGGTCGTCTTGAACATATCCGTGGCCAATTCGTGCAAGCGATCCTTCTGATCGATCAGCGCTTGTTGGCCAGTTGCGGCCAAACCAAGTTGATGCACGGCGTCAAAGTGCTTGGCTTTGTCGATGCCTTTGTTGATGCCTAACGCTTGTGCGACTAACGCTTCTAAACCGATTTGGCCGGTGTAAGCCTTGGTGGAAGCCACGGCGATTTCAGGGCCGGCATGCAGTTCCAAGCAGAAGTCTGCTTCACGCGCTAACGTCGAGCTGCCGACGTTGGTAATCGTCAAAGTCGGGTAGCCTTTGGCCAAGACCTTGACCAGCACCTGCCGAATATCGGCGGTTTCGCCGCTTTGGCTCAGGAAAATAAAGAACGGCTTCTTGGACAACAGCGGCATGTGATAACCAAATTCACTGGCCAATTCCACTTCCGTTGGCACCCCGGCAAGCTGTTCAAACAACGGCTTGCCGACTAAGCCGGCGTGGTAGCTGGTACCAGCAGCGACGATATACAAGCGGTCGGCTGCTTGCAAAGCGGCCATCAAGTCATCTGGCAGCACCACATTGCCTTGGCCATCGGTATACTTCTCAACCAAGCGGCGCATCACGACTGGCTGTTCGTCGATTTCCTTGAGCATATAGAACGGATACGTGCCTTTGCCTAAATCCGCGTCATCGATCACGACTTTGAATGGGTCGCGCGAAACCGGCGTGCCATCCATGGTTTCAATTTCGATGGCGTCTTTAGTCAAGGTCACCACTTCTTGGTCCTTGAGTTCAACGTATTGATCGGTTTCAGAAATCATGGCCAATGCATCAGAAGCAACCACATTGAAGCCATCGCCTTTACCAATCAACAATGGGCTCTTGTTCTTCGCCACATATAAAGCATCTGGATGCTCGCGGTCAACCAAGGAGAAGGCATAAGAACCGTCCAATAGCTTCAAGGTCTTGTGCAGTGCTGCCTTGGCATCGAGGTGGTCTTGCTTGGCAAAAAGGGCAATCAATTGCACCACGATTTCCGTATCGGTATCGGAATGTAATTCAACATCCGTTAAATACTTGTTGCGCAAAGCAGCCGCGTTGGTGATCACCCCGTTATGCACCAAATAGAAACGCTTGTCGTTTGAAACATGCGGGTGCGCATTGGCTTCAGTTGGGCCGCCATTGGTTGCCCAACGCGTATGGCCGATGCCCATCGTGCCTTGCGCTTCAGGGCCAACGGCATCTTTAAGCGCTTGGATGCGGCCAACGCGCTTGATCAAATAATCAGACCCCTGCTGGTCATTGACATAAATACCTGCAGAATCGTAGCCGCGGTATTCCAACTTATCCAGCCCGTTCAACAACACTTGTGTCGCATCAGCTTTACCGATCACACCAACAATTCCACACATAAATTTAACATCCTTTTCACGCTATCCCAATATTGGAATAGACCTTATTTTTTTATTGGTACTTTGTAGAACATTTATAACTATATCCAGTTGACGGGGTTTTGTCAAAGAAAAAAATTATTGGTATAGTATTTCTTAAACATATTGGTATAGTCATATTTTATGAAAACTGGCGACATGTTTTCATGCTTTTTTTCGCGACCCCTGTCAGATACTGTAACAGCAAGCCCCGCCTGAATGAAAACACCATGTAAGATCAACACCGTCGCGTCTTCAGCGCACAAAAAAGTCATTGTTTAAACTTAAAAAAATCAGACCACGATATCGCAATCATTTCGTAACTGCATGCGACCTGGCGTTTCAATCAAGTAGCTGTTGTTTGAATCACGATTAGCAGGCCAGCAATCATCGTGTCGCTTAGCAATTGATCCGCTGGCAACAAATACCCGCCGCTATCCCGTTTACCCCACTGACTATACTGATTCAGCTACAGTAGGCCAGGTGTTGCATAGGCGCGCGGTACGGCAAGCCGGTCAGGCCGTGAAACGTGTGGTGTCTAGGAAGACTCGCGTCGACGCAAGCGCAGCGCAGCTAGATGCGAGGCTTTCTCGACACCACACGCGGCAAGTTTGCAGACCCGCGTTGAGCGCAGCGATGCGGGGCTGCAAACTTAGGCGGAAAACGCGCGTTTCTCAGCGCGGTTGCAGCCGGCCGCACAGCCTGCGCCGGCTTGCCGCACCACGCGCCGAAGCAGCACCTGGCCGGGCCTTGCCAACAAGTCCGTGCTTGCCGCAGCGTGATATAAGTCGTGACGCCGCTTGGGCATAAACCGCCCAAACGTCATCTCGCCTTATATCATCCACCGCTAAGTGCGGGCGTAAGCACCCAACCAAATGACGGATTTTCAGCAACAATTTAGCGCGCTACACTTACCTCATCAATTCAAACTGGTGAGGTATTTGTATGGAAGAAAAGCCTGATGTTGTTCATTTTCAAATGGATC
>NZ_BAAFPR010000018.1:0-60788 GCF_042847315.1 Lacticaseibacillus jixiensis | reverse complement strand
ACCAACGAGGTCCACAATAAGATGGTTCGGCGAGACTTTCCCAAAGGTGAATCCCTAGACGCTGTCAGCCCACAAGCTGTCGCCGAAACTCAAGATCGGCTCAACCGCCTCCCTCGTCGCCAACTCAGATATCGGACGACCGAGGAAGTCTTCGTCGCTGAGCGCGCTCGAGCTCAGCGACGAGCTGCCAAGGTAGTCGTAGCCAGCTAGCTCAACTCATCAAAGATAACAGTTCATCTCACGGTGTCGTGCCATGGGGTGGCTAACTTGTTCTTGCAATTTGCGAATCAATAGTGACTGTGAAAGGCAGTAACTTTTTAGGCCATTTTGATTTATTCATTCGCGTCGCAAGATTTCATTGGTAGATGTATGGTACTAGTGAGACTAAATAATTTTATCTCATTTTTTCCAGGAGAGTTCTGCCAAAGGTATAATAACCATGCAGTGTCTTTTCTGTTCGGCAGTCATGTGCACAAATGAAATCGGTTTCTTTTCTGGCGTCAAAATCGTATATATCATCACAATGAATCTATAGACGTGGGGTATGGATTATGGAATGTGGTAAGTTAATTAAGCAATTACGGGAGTCGCGGCGGCTATCTCAGGCTGAATTGTGTGCTTCGGGATCATCGAGTAGGAACACATTAGCGTCATTTGAGCGGAACGGCACCCGCATCTCATTTGTACTTTTAAGAGAATACTGTCAAGCGATGAATGTTACACTGGAAGAGTTTGAATTTCTTCTTGCAGACGCCGATTCGGTACCTGAAAAGCGAATCATTGCGAAGATGGTTTCGCGAAATTTCAAGAAACCATTTGACGAGTCGTTAGCGATATTATTATTGGACCGTTTTGATGAAACCCATGACTTTTATTATTACAGCTTATACGCTCAGTATTTCCTAATTAAGAAATACTTTTTAGCTGTTCAAAATGGCTCACAACTTGACAGAAGCACGCAACTTGAAGTTGTGAAAATTAGAGATAAGGTGACAGGCTATCTTGATCGAATTTATCCGTGGGGTAGATTTGAGCTTGTACTATTCACAAACTGCATGTTCTTGTTTACAGATGAAAATATCCGGTCTGAATTTGACGAAACGGTTGCTCAGATGCGCGTATACTCAGACAGTTCCAACTACTGTGCTGATCTAACCAAGTTTTTAATCAATGGTACTCAACTTTCTTATGAGCGTCAAAATCTACACAATCTACGTCGATTCATTGATGAACTACGTGATGTTGCTCAGATGTATGACGATTCTAAGGCAAGATTGGTTGTGAAAATTTTCTCAATCATACAGGAGAGTAAGGCCGGACAAGCTGATCAAGAAACGAAAGCTGCGTTAATTGACGCGCTAGAATTTTTGGGCGAGGATAGCTGGTTGGCGTATGTTAAACGCCAGTTATCTGATGGTTAACATGGTTTGTCTTAAAATGACGGATGAGTGTTTGAATATTATCAACCGCGTTCACGTGATGATTAAGATTGGTTGTCAAGGGCGACTTTGTCCGCTCGGCCGTTCATACATTTTATAGCCACCATGCACCTGCTAGGCCTTTGATTGTTGAGCGTCTTTCGGTTAGGTGCTTACCTAGTAATGTTACGAATATGGATTACATGTTTAGTGGTGATGCCGCGTTGACTAGTGTTGGTGACCTTAGTACTTGGAATACTAGTAATGTCACTGATATGAACTATATGTTTTGTGGTATGACCAGCTTGGCAACGGATCCAGGTGCCGGTAAATGGGATACCGGTAATGTTACGGACGCGAGTTATATGTTTGACGAAGATTATGCAGTGCCGTCCTTAGATTTGAGTAACACAGTTACTTCTAAAGCAACTGCCACAGTGTTTGGCATGTTGTACGACAGGGCCGATTCTACGGATGATCTTACTAAATATCAGGCTACAAGTTACACATTCGGTCCAAATATCAAAACGTCAATTGATCTGCCAACACCTGCAAACGAACTTTGGGTTGGCGTCAATACGGGGAATGTATTGCCTCGGAATTCGACTGACCTTACAGCGGTAACGTATAGCGTTTACGATGGCACAAAGCCTGATACGTATGTATTGCGAGGGCTTGGACAAGATGTGACCGTTAATGTCGCTAATGAATCTAATAAGATGGCTGGTGCGACAGTTGAGTTGCGTGATTCTACTGGCAAAGTATTTCAAACAGCCATCACAGATGCTTCTGGCAATGCTTTATTCAAACGTGCGCCAGATGGTACGTATCAAGCGGTTGTCACCAAAGTACCAGACGGTGACCAACTTCCAGCAAAGCCTTATGCTGTGACGGTCAAGTCATCAGATGCAAAACTAGATATTGTGTCTGTTCGCGCAAACTATCCAAAAACTGGTAGTGACGCCAAAGCATCTGTTGGTTTGGTGGGTATGGTAACATTGCTAATCGGTAGTGCTGGCTTAGGTTATAAACGTAAGAAACAAGATTAAGCCAAATGTTTTCAGGTCTGTGGTCGATCTGAAAAAAATAAGACGTCTTCACCTGTGGTCGGTGAGGGCGTCTTTTTATATTGCAGATAATCGAACAAGTGTTCTATAATGGACTCAACTAAGGAGCGTGAGCAAACATGTTAGGTTATCCGGTAGGCGAGCAGCCGCTGAGAGAGACGTGCCATATTGGATCGATGCGGGTGATTTTAGTTATTCGGTGATGTACGTAGACACACGGTTTGTTGATCTGCCGGCGTCATGGCTTGAGGTTGACCGCGTGGATATGTTTGAATGCAGTGACCTTAAGGGGCGCTGTGATAGCCGTTGTGCGGTTTTCGGCGTCAGTGCCATCATTGGTAGAGAGCTTTCAAATGAGGAGGCGCGGGGTCTTCTAGAAGCCATTGCAGCGGCAGCGGTGTAGACCTTGTGAAACGGATTTTGTCATGAGCATGGCGGCTAAAATGCCGGAAGTGTAGATGCAGTTGGGATGGTTATGCCAGGGATTGCACCCGATGGGCAACACGCCGATGAATCTGGGCAAAATGGTGTCCTTAAAGCCGTCCTAGCGGCCTTTTGGAACCTTGTGAGTCATTCGGCGTGAAACGTCGGGAGAATCAATGCCCGATGGGAAGATTGCCGGTATCGCGCTAAAAACGGTCACATACGGCATTTTAGGATCCATTTCGGGTCGTTGTGATCTACGCGGCGTGGAAGAATCGGTGTCTGCTGCAAGCACTTGGAAGGCACTGCATGACTACTACCGGCAGGAATGCCGCCATGCTAGGCTTGACTGTCGTCAGGCCAATCCTCTGGGTGATCTTGGTACCAAGAATCTACAAAGAGCCCGGCCTCTTGGTCAGACAAGATCGCGCCAATGGGCAGATCCGGCTCATTCATGTAGTATTTTTCGTATTTGAAGAACTCTTGTAGCAACTCATTAATGTCGGAAGTCGGTTCGTCGGTAGGCAATGGGCCACAAATATCGACTTCATGCCAAGGTTTGAAAGGCTCGAACGCGTTGCGAAACTTACGATTCGGGTCAACGGCGTAAATGCGGATTTTAGCATAGTGCATCGCAACATTCCAGTCATCGGGACGTGTCCAGAGGTCAATATTGCTTGCGATGTCGTCACGGGCACTTTCAAAAGCACCAAGGTAACAGGGTTCGTCGTCGTTCATGTGTTGAGGGTCAAGCGTTTCAGGATCGGTAGCTTTCTGTATGCCGATATGATCAACGTATGTTTGCCAAAGTAAGTGGTGCAGGGCTCTCTGAGTAGTGGTCAAATCACCATATGAAAGCATCTCGTTCGTTTCGGCGTCTTGGATCATAAATCTTTTGACTACTGGCATGCGGCTTACCTCCTACCTGAATCTTTGGTGATGTGTGTGATGGTTAGGCGATCCCGTAAGAACTTGTTTGTGCGTTCCTGTTGTATAAAAGCGTCCAAAACATCAGGTTCTGGGGTCTCAACATGGTTAACGTCATCAGGGGTAACGGGTTTGGTCTTTGGTGTTGTCTTTGGTTTAGTCATGGGGCTAGTCCTCCTATTCTACTGTTGGAAACAATCTACAACATGTTGAAATCTTGTCGCGTTTTTTGCGACCATTGCGGAGCGGTCGCGGTGATCGTTTCAACAAGTATACTTGGTCAAAAAATAACCCCCAATCATAGACTTCGTGTCTGCCAATTGTAGTGCACTTCAGACTTGTTTGGGCACTCACAGCATTGGCTTTGTTACTTGTGAGCGTGATGATTGGATGGGGCATGTCCTTGCACACAGTCCAGTTACACGATATCGCGATTGCATTGGTTATGTTAGCTCTTCCAATCTCGAACTGTGTAGATGCATTTGTAAAGACACGACCACACAATCAACAAGACCGGATAGGATAGAAGAAGGATGCTTTATGAACACACTCGTACGAAGGGGCTGTGACAGAATCCTTACCAGACGTTGGGTCCGAATTTGGAACCTAAGGGCTGATAAAGCTGGCCGATGAAAGTTGGTATGACGCTGAACAGGTTAGATAGCTTGCGACGTTCAAACGCAAACGACCTACGTATAGTGTAGCCGAATGGAAATTAACCCAAGGTAGCCATCCAAAGTTTAAATAGCCCTGGCGGATTAGGCCAGGGCTATTTAATTGAAGATGAGCCTTAGAGTCCGTAACGATACGGCTATTTCAGATTATGTGACACAATTACAATTGTGTCACATAGGCCGATGACTGTTTGATGTTTTGATCATTGAAGATGACTTGATGCGGGAACCAACTTGATGAACGAATTTGTTTACTTTAACTCATTCGTGGGAGTATGATGGACGAAAATGAGAGGTGAATGAGCTTGAATCGTTACCGAGTTTTCCGAATTATCTGCATGACTATTGTTGCTATTGCTTTAATTGCGAGCTTAATGTACCGCCATAGTTATACGGGTATTATAACCTATAGAGGCCAAAGGCAGAGCTGGTTAGATAACGGCAAAGTATCCGTAATTAAACTTAAGACGCCCTCAGGAGTAATAACACTGAAAGACGTTAAGTATGAGCTTTTTGGCAAAAAAAAACAGCTGGGATTACCCCAGCCGTCTAAGACTCGATATAAAATTGACACGATTGGTATCCCCTTCATTCAGATTCCGAATGTAATGAAAATACAAGCGTTACGTTGAAAATTAACAGGTGATGCAAGCATAGGTTAAATTAATTACAAGACCATACATAGAACCCTCATATCCAAACTTTGCAAGTACTTTGAGCATAAGCGTAGCAGCCTCTGCCCAAGCAGCATCTTTCAACATGGTCGAAAGGGATTTAGCAGTCCCAAGGTGAATCAGCGCATCTATACAGTCCCTAATGTCTGATGCACCTAGGAGGTTACCAACAACACAGAATAGGTAGTCAACGTAGCCCTTTTCTAAATACGGAATAACTACGTTTTTATAGAAGTCTGTGGCAACTCTACCCTCCTCGGTATCCTCGGACATAACGGCCTCCAATGCTTGGACATTGGTTACTTCGTATTCTCCATTTTCAGTAAAGTGCCCTACCGTCTCGAAGTAAAACTTGAGCGTTTTAGCTGATTTTTGAACGTCATCTGAAGAAACTGAAATACCAGAAACAAGTTCTTCCATGGTGTTGTAATCCTTACCATATACTGGCTTACTGTCGGTAATTGGATCATCCTCTGAGTATACAACACTTGTAGAATCGGCTTTCATAGATACTGAAGAAGGGGAAGAATTTTGAGTAGAGGCAAGAGTGGAAACGGTAGGTGCAAGAGCGCCAGCAAGAGTTACTGCGCTTAATAACGTAAAGATTGATTTTTTAAACATAATGGTTCCTCCTCAATTTAGTTGAAGTTTCGGCAATATGCTAGTAGGCTAAAGCTTTATTCTCGAGATTAACGAGATCAGATAGTGTAACAGTAGCTCCGATAAATTCGGCAATTGGGGTCGCTTTACTAAATGCATAGAAAGTGGGGGTACCTTGTAGTTTGTAAGGTGCTAAAGTTTCAAGAATGTCGTCGATATTTGCGCTTGACGTATCTTCAAACGAATCAACAGTATCTAGATAGTATACTGGGATGGATGCTTTACTAATAAACATTGATAGTTCAGTTGATGCTGCTCGACAATACTTACACATCCAAGAGCCAATATACAGGATGAAGGGCTGCAAATTTTCAGTTAAGAGATTTAAGTATTCTTGACTGGTTACCCAATTAACGCCCTGAATATTATCTTCATATTGTTCTATTGAAACCACTGTTGGCTCGTCTACCAACAAGCTTAATTGAGTCTGTGGCGTAGTGCTTGCAGCAGTGATTAATTCTGGCGAACTACATACCCCAGTGATGATGAGTAAGGATACTAGTAGAGTTCGACAAATGTTTGTAAATGAGAGGAGCATATATACACCTCCTTGAGTCTGCCGGATTAACGTAATCCAATTTCTTCCCATGTCGGTACTGGCAAAGGCACATTGATCATGTTGGTTCCTCCTTTCCGAACATCTGTGATGCCCTATCAATATTATTAGTATAAATGAATCCGGTTACATTCTATAAATTGACATGAATTCCAACTGAACTTTACAATAAATTTACAAACGCGGGGGTGAATTATTATGGAGTGTGGTCAATTAGTTAAGCAGCTCCGAGAAGCGCGACGCTTATCGCAAGCAGCACTGTGTGCGAGGGGCTCGTCTAACCGTAATACGTTAGCATCCTTTGAACGGAATGGGACTCGTATTTCGTTCATGTTGTTAAGCGAATACTGCGAGACTATGAATGTCAGCCTAGAGGAGTTCGAGTTTCTGCTTGCGGACGCAGACTCGTTACCAGAAAAACGAATTGTTGCGCGGATGGTTTCTCGAAGCTTTAAGAAACCGTTTGAAGAATCAGTGGTGAAACTGCTACGGGATCTATTTGAAGAGACTCGTGATTTTTTCTATTACAGCTTGTATGCTCAGTACTTCTTAATTAAGAAATACTTCTCACGCCAGCAAAGGGGCGATGAAGTTGACCGAGAGACCAGACTTGAAGTTGCTAAGATCAAGGATAAAGTGATCAGCTATCTGGATCGTATTTATCCCTGGGGAAGGTTTGAGCTTGTGCTGTACACCAACTGCATGTTCTTGTTTTCAGACGAAAATATTCGGGCAGAGTATGACGAGGCTGTCACTCATATGCGGATTTACTTAGATAGTTCAAACTATTCCGCTGACTTAACTAAGTTTTTGATCAATGGAACACAGCTGTTGTATGAGCATCATAACTTGGATAATTTACGTCGATTCATTGGTGAGCTTCGGGAGGTCGCACAAATATATGGCGATTCAAAGGCAAGGCTTGTTGTAAAAATCTTCTCAGTGTTGCAAGAAGACGAAGCAGGAAAAGCGAGTGGGGAGACTAATGACCAATTAATTGAGACGCTAGAGTTTCTTGGAGAGGAGCATTGGCTAAAATACGTCAAACGCCGCCTGCAATCACGGACTGGGTAATCTGTTGTACATCATTGATGGAAAATGCCGATGAAAATCAATACACTGATACTAGAATGTGTTTGGTCGCTTGTTTGTGTATTTGTAACTTGAATGAAGAAAGCACCGAAAGATAGCAAAGAAGGACTTAAAAAGGCAGGCACCGTTGATCAAATTACGATCAATGGTGCCTGCCTTCGTATATTTTGAAGTAGCATAAAGTACGCGTCGACAGTAACTAAGACAAAGCGGCAAATTTTGTTCGTATTGCGGACAATAGATCAACAGATCGGGATAGAGTACATCAGGCGAAATTATTGATAGCAATATTGCTATAATACAGAGCAGTAAATGGCTGAGAAAGCGAGCTAGATATGAGTAGATACGACATCGACTTTTACCGAGACTCAGATGGATATAGCGATTTTGAAGAATACTTGGATGGGCTCTTAGAAAGTACTGACAAAACTGAGAAGGCAACAGCCAAAAAGCTACGTTATCAGTTAGGCCTTCTTGCAGAAGCTGGAACAGCTCTTAGATTACCGCAAGTAGCTGAATTAAAGAGGTACAAACACAAGCTGTTTGAAACTCGTCGTTTTGCACATCGTCTTGGGTCAGGGGCGTTGCCTTTGGATCAATCTTTGATTTGTCTGACATAAAATGTCCTCCTATCCTACTGTTGGAAACAACATAACGTGGCGAAGTCTCGTCGCGTACCGCGACCATCGCAGAGCAGTCGCGGTAGCTACTAGGGTAGCCCATCATCATACTCTGGAGACGTCACTTCGCCAGAAAAAGTTCAAGAAGTTTAGCCAAATCGCAATATGGTCAGCTATCGCTGAGTATTATTAAAGATATGTCGTGTCCGGTAGGGCATGCCCCAAGAACGGACAAAGACCCTTGTATTATGAGGAAGCAAAAGTGTCCGTTTAATATGTACGAAAATGGAGGGCCAATAATTATGAAAGTCGGCTATGCGCGTGTCAGCTCCACTGGTCAGAAACTTGATCGGCAATTGGTGGCACTTAAAGAATATGGCGTTGAAGAAGATGGACTTTTTGTCGAAAAGAGGTCAGGTAAGAACATCACCCAACGTACTGAACTCAAAAAAGCGATGACGTTTGTTCGTCGCGGTGACGAGTTGGTCGTCGTGTCACTTGACCGTCTATCTCGCAATTATGATGACGTTGGGGCTTTGGTGAAAAAGTTGCGTGACAAGCAAGTGACGCTTACGGTATTAGATGCCCCATTTCTAAATATGAATACTGGCAACAAGACGTTGGACAAATTTTTGGGAGATTTGATGATTGGGCTACTTGGCTATATCGCCCAAAATGAGCGCGAGAAAAACCATCAGCGGCAGGCGGAGGGTATTCGCATTGCCAAAGAGAAGGGGAAATATAAAGGTCGTCCAGCCCGGTATGCGCCTGATGCTCGTACGCCAGAGCAACGCATGATGTATGCCGCTATCTGTCAAGATTTGGATGCTGGTAAACGCATTTCTGACATTGCACACCAAAGACATGTTTCCAGACAACAAGTTTATCGTATTCGGGATCGTCATGCCGCCAATAATGCTGGTCGAGATGTTGTATAATGGAGTTATAGCGATTTGCCCCACAACCCGTGGGGATGCTCCTATCGCGTCTGAGCGGCATGTTACTCGACTGCTGTACGCTCCACACTTGTGGAGATTGATTTTGGATGAAAAAATAGCCCCATCAGGCCGTTTTTAGCTTGATGGGGTTTCGTTATGTGAGGGTGTGGCAGTCGTTCCAGCGGGAAATTAGATCTGTGTTGGCTTCATAGACGTCGTATGTAGTCATGCCTGAGGCCGAACGGACGGTGCCATACAGTGATGGCGTTATGCAGCCGTATCGGATTAAGTCGTCAAGATTGGCTTGTGGTGTCAGCGAATCAACGGCAAAGGTCTCGTATTCCGGAAAGGGCGCTACGTATGCGCTTAGCGGCAAGAGGCGGTCGGGATCGGTTGAGCTACGTAGTGCGATGGCAATGCCGGCGGCGTATGAGTACTCTGTGACCTCAATGGCGTCATAATCGCCAATATTTGCCGGTAAAAGTTTGAACATGCAGATGTACCTCCCTATATAGAAGAAAAAGAACTCCAAGACGGAATTTGTCTTGGAGTTTTCGCGGCTTTAGGCGGCTGGTTCGGCTTTGCGTGGGCGTGGAAAAGCCCGGAAAATGTCGATGAACCCGTCTTTGTTGGAAGGCTTGTAGTCGATGCTCCAGCGGCTACCTTGTGTGAGCTGCTTGAAGTAGTTTTCTTGGGCGGGATGATCTGGCCGGATGTATGCGCTAGCGCCGAAATAGACAGGCTTATGATCGATGTATGTGACAACGCGGAAACGTGCTGAACGCGACCCGTCGGCGTTATCTGTGATATCGTATTGGCGGACGATCGTAAACAGCGCGTTCTTAATTCCGGCTGCTACGCGATTGGAGTCGAGTTCTGCGATGTATGCGGCTTTTTCAGTGTCGGTCATATCTTTGTAAGCTTTAGTCATGGTGATTTCCTCCTATGGAATGTGTGTTAGCGAGCGACGGTGACGTAAATGTCAGACTCGTCCATGATGTCGTAGTCAGGATCGTATTCGCCGACGTCGTTACGGTGTAAGGTGATACCTAAAGTGTCGATGTTTGTCATGATGAATTCCTCCTATGGAATCGACTTGTGATTTTCAAGAACTACACGACTGAACCTTGCGGCCCGGGCTTGGACGCCCCGCTTGCAGAGCGAGCACCGCACTTGGGGCCTGAGGTCTTTGTGATCAACAGCAAGGAAAGACGGCCAGAGTGGAAAATTTATGAATAGCCAAGCACAATGATATTTAGGGTTTAAGGGCGTCTGTGCGCATTTGATACTCGCCGCCCCATGGTTGATGCTTGCGGGCTCCTCGGGGTGGTAAGCACCGCGTGCAACGGTTACAGGATTAAAAAAAGAACCCTCCATCAATTAAGATGAAGGGTTGATAGGTTAGTCCGTGTACCACATATCTTCGTCACAGTAATCAGGTATCACCGTATTACCAAGTGTGCTAAGCCATTGCCTCCATTCACGCATAGCCGAGATGACAATAGCTAGTTGCTGTTTGCGAGACTTACTTTTTGTGGTTTCCCAGTCGCTGTGCAACTGAGCAATGATCTGCCAAGGAAATTGCACCCAATCATAGCCGAGAATCTCTAGTGAGACATTCATGGCAACCCGATAATTGTTGAAGACCTTTTGTCTAAATTCCTGATCTGCTTGCATGAGAACACACTCCTTTAATGTTTGATGGCAAGACGTTTCTATGTCTTGCCGTACGGCCAGGAGCGGAGCGACAAGGGCTATATCTGACTGTAAAAAAGACCGGCCAGCGAGTTCACTGGCCGGCGTAGCGCCGAATTTTTAGGATCTTTTGTGGGGCAAAAGTGGGGCAAAATCGAGCAAGAATGCCGTTATATCAACGTTTATAGCACCCATACTAATCCTGTACTCTCCTTATTTTAGTTCCGATTTGCTACTGATTAGCTCCGAAATGCCCATATGAAGGCATTTCGGAGTTTTTGTTTTTGCCCGAAATATGCCGTTTGGGGGCAAAAGTGGGGCAAGCAAAATCCCCCAACCGAGCGTATTTGGTTGGGGGATTTGTTTGCTTAGCGCCCAGGTTAGAAGCTGATCGCATCAACTTGATCGCACAATTGCCGAACCATCTGTCCGACATCTTCGGCTTGCATGATTTCACTGACGATCGCTACCCCAGCCACACCAGTGTGTTGGAAGTTGGCCAGATTATGGGCCTTGATGCCGCCAATCGCGACGATCGGAATGGCAACTTCGTGAGCAATCGCCGTCAGAGTAGAAAGCGTTGTGCGAATCGCGTGGGCTTTGGTTTGGGTCGGGTAAATCGCACCGACGCCGAGGTAGTCAGCGCCATCTGCCGCAGCTTGCTTGGCAGCGGCAACGGTTTTGCTGGAGACGCCTAAGATTTTATCCGGGCCTAATAATTGGCGGGTGACGGCAACAGGCAGCTCATCATCGCCGATATGGACCCCGGCGGCATCAACAGCCAAGCAGACATCAACGCGATCATCGATGATCAACGGCAGCTGGTAGCGATCCGTGATGGCCTTGACTTGCAAGGCCAAGGCATAGTAGGCTCGCGAGCTCAGGTTTTTCTCCCGCAGCTGGACCATGGTCACGCCATTGGCACAAGCAGCTTCAACCTTAGCCAGAAAATCAGCAGTGGAATCTTGATAGCGATTCGTCACCAGATATAATTTCAGATTACTTGGATTCATAGGGATGCTCCTTTGATATTAGCTGTCCAATCCGAGTTGCAGCCTAATAATGACAGCTGGTCGATAACATGCAAACGAAACGTGGCCAGCCCGGCTTGCAGTGCCATGGCCTGCGCCGCTTCGCCGCAACAGTTGAAGTAACTGACCGCCAAGCAGGTGGCCGCAAACGACTCGATGCCATTGCCTAAATTAGCGGCGATTAAAGCCCCGACAATGTCGCCGGTACCAGTGAAGCGGTCGAGTTGCGAAACGCCATTGTCAAGGCGCCAAGCGTATGTCGCAGAAACCACCAGATCAGTTGGTCCAGTCGCCAAGAAAATCGTATGCGGATAACGTTTGCTGAACGCACGCAGGTGATCGGCCAGTTCTGTTAGTGCCAATGCTGCGCTGTCAGCTTGATGATTGTCGACACCGCGTGCACGACTGGGCAAACCGACCAGATGTCGCATTTCGCCTAAGTTGCCTTTGACAACAGTGGGGGCATCGGCTAATAACTGTTGGCCTAAGGCAGCGCGAATGGAGCTGGCGCCGATGCCGACCAAATCGATTACAACTGGTTGCCGGTGTGCTTTTGCAGTGGTGCTGGCCAAGCGAATGCTGGCTTCGCGAGCAGCCGATAAGTGTCCTAAGTTTAACAACACGGCATCGCTTTGGGCCATAAAATCAGCCAATTCACGAGGATCATCGGCCATGACCGGTTTGGCATTAACGGCTAATAAGGCATTGGCAACGATTTCCACAGAGATCTCGTTGGTCAAACACTGCACCAATGGGGGCGTGGTAAACGGCAACGATTGCTTGAAGACGGCTGGAAATTGTTCAATCAGTGACTTTGGCATGGACGACTCCTTTGAAGATCCGCTGCAGCTTTGCCGTCATCCCTAAGCGGTCAAGTTGATACAACACGACTAAGCCGATGATCGATCCGGAAATCGACCCGCCAAAAAACCGCGGCGTGTAGACAAACCAATACAAGGCTTGGGTACTGCCGGTGAACCAAACCATCACGGGAAATGATGCCAGCGACCCGATCAAGCCGGTGCCGATGATTTCACCGATCGCAGCCCCCCAATTGTGCTTGGCTAAGCGATAACCCCAACTGGCCAATACCGCGCCAAACACCGCCCCAGTCAAGGCCAATGGGGGGATGCCCATCAAGCCCATGCGGATGATGCCGCAGATCAAAGCCATTAACGTCGCATACAGCGGCCCCATGATTGCCGCAGCCAAGACATTCATCACGCTGGACATTGGCGCCATGCCTTCGATACGAAACAGTGGCGACAACACGACGTCTAAGGCGATCATCATCGCCAGAATTGCCAGACGCTGTACATTTGATTTTCCCATACAAAAAAACCTCCACTTTCTCTGAATCGAGTAACTGGAGGCACACTGAAGATACAAGAAAACACCGCACGTCACGTGCAGATGTGATCTACCTACGCCAGCATTACCTGGATCAGGTTCGATGGGTATAATCTCAGCCTTGTACAGCACCCCAGATACACGTATTCAATTGGTTCGAGTGTAACAGGTGACAAGACAAAATGCAAACAGTTATGCAATCGCATGAACTAAACTTGTGATCAGCAAATCCGAGAGCTGCAACCGGATTATCGATAGATATCTGTTACGGTTTTCGTGATTTTATCCCATGATGCCAGTGAATCTTGAGTTTGCATCGAGCCATATTGAGCAACGACTTCGTATTGGTTTCCAGACTTAGGGATAACGGTATACACGTTGAGCCCCTTAGCCCCACCATATGTATCAATCACGAATGAGCCATCGCTTTGAACGCCCATTGTGTTGTTTACCAATTTTTGATCCGCAATTTGACTCTCGTCGAAGGTTTTATCTGCTTCCCAAATGATGGTTTCGACAGTTTCGAAATCACGACTTGTTAGCGGCTTGATCGTTGCTTGAGTACTAGAGGCAGCGGCACTTGAACTTGCCGCAGCGCTGGATGCAGCAGCTCGGGATTCGGCGTCGGCCTTTGCTTTGGAACTTGCCGCAGCTTCTGAGACAGCTTTGGCTTTGGATTCAGATGAGGCTTTTTGCTTTGAAGCTGATTCAGCTTTTGCGCGGGAGACAGAGGCCGATTTGTCTTTGGAACTGTTTGAGTCTTTTGCTGACGAATTGTTGCCGCAAGCAGACAGTAAGAGTGTGGTCATGGCAATAATGGTAAAGGCGGTTAGCTTTTTCAATGCGATGATCTCCTTGTGAGGTAAGTGTTTAGCCGGTTACTGTATGAATCGAGCTTCAGGATCACCATAGATGCCGACTGTTGTCCTTGGATCTGAGATCCTTGACTTTGCCGTTGGAGCCCAGTTTACCGACTTTATTACCACCGAAATCCCGAGCGTAACCGTCTGAATTAACGACACGGGTACGTCCGCTAGAATCTTTGTAGGTGCCCAAGTCGCCGCCTTTGTGCGCTGTGGGGCCGTATGATGTGCCAGTTGTGACATGCAGACTGAAGTGGTCAAGAATCGAGAAGATGAATCTTGCAATGATGGTGACATATTTGGCGAGGAACATACTGAGGCGCCATAACAATATCGCAAATGCAGCGAAGTACAATACGATCGCTGGAAACAAAACCACCATTGTTCCAACAAAAACAATCAGATAGTTGAGTAAAGGAATCAGGCCCAGTACCAGTGGGATAATGAACAGTTTCCAACGTCCGATGAGAAAGAATGCGCTTAAAGGTGTGAAATATTCCTTGGTCCGCATTAATAGCCAAGCCAGATATCGATTGGATAACCGAGACTTTCTGGCAACATTGGTTTGCGATTGGGCTTGGCGGTTATTGTGAATATGCGTGTAGAGCCGGATGAAGGCGAGAATTTCGCACATGATGACATAAATCGCCACGATATCAAATAGCGTACTTTTGATGATATACATGAATGCTTGAACTTGAGCCGCTTTACCTAGGTGGTCTGGGTGAAACAAAATACCCCAGACCTCGCGGATGTCATTCAAGGTGGTCATTAGAGCGTTGTTTGCAGATAACATGGTGTTCTCCTTTACGATGTGAACGTGGGCAGATCGGTGGGATTCAGCAGGTGCGGTGCCCTAGGCAATACCGATGTCTGATTTTTGCGTACAAAAATACCGGCTGATGTCAGAACGGTTCTTCCTTGGCAATTGCCAAACGTTACAGATATGCAAGTGCATGTCTGAGGGAAGACTGTTCTTGTGACCGGCCGGTCGATTTTTTCGCGATTAAGTATAGCTATCTAGCACTGAGTTTACCGCTTTGTTGAAGGCACAGCAAGTATAATTCGAGCTGCAACGGCACCAAAATAGGATAAATCACGCTTCGTATTAGGGCGCACTTGATCAGCTCAATGTGTTAATCTTGTTGTCAGAAGCGCAACCAACATTTGCACCCGATGGTTAGCCGAGTTCGAGTTAATGAAAGGAAATACGATATTGCCAGGTAAGATTATCATTCTAAACGGCGCGCCGCGTTCTGGGAAAACAACGCTGGCCAAGACGATCCAAACTACTTTTTCCGGGGTGTGGTTAAACCTAGGCGTTGACCACATGATGGCATGTACGCCGGCTTCGGCCTTGCCAGGCATTGGATTGCGGCCAGGCGGCGAGCGTCCGGAACTGGAACCGTTGATTCAGCGCATGTATCAAGGCCTGTTTGCCAGCATTGCCGGCTATGCGCGCTTAGGGCTGAATGTCGTTGCTGATTTGGATATCCACGATGATTATGCCACCCCGCAGCATGTTTGGCCGTTGATGCTTCAAACGTTTGCCGACTTGTCGTTATTGTTGGTTGGCGTCACGGCACCAATGGCAGTTATCCAACAACGCCGCTTGGCCACTTGGGGACAGAGCGAAAGTGCGATGATCACACAACGCTGGGAGCAGGCGGTACATCTGGGCCATCAGTATGATCTGATGGTCGATACTGATCAGCTGACACCAAGGGCTACCGCTGAACGCATTCGTATGGCGATGGATGCGCGAGTGCTGTGAGCGCTATTTGTTGCCGGTTGCCAGGATGACGATCAAGCTTTCTCCAGTTGCTCATAGTTCTTGTCAAAAGCAAAGTCCAACCAACGATTCGGCATGTAAGCACCATCTGGAAAAGGGATGAAGAAGCGCATGGCGGCAATAACTTTGGCAGCTTGTTGACGTAATGCCGGTGTGTCGTGGTGAAACGCAGCGACTGCCAAGTGCACATATGTCACTTCTCGAGTCACCATACTGTTGTAATCATAATCGGCATCACGAGCAAAATAAGCCTCGAGCTCATTGAGTAGTGACGCATCTTGCCAGTACAACGCGCCGACAATGAAAAAACGAGCATTATTGAACAATTCATTCTTAGCAGCGGTGTCCGATTGGGTGTGTGCAACAACAGTATGCATGATGCGGTGAAATGCCTCATAATTGAGCATGCCAACCAATTGGACCAATACCTCGATATCAAGTAGACTGGGCAACGTTAGACTTTCATAATACTGACAAATGAGTAATTGATCAGCCTCTGTCAGGTTTGGTGTCAATTCTGTAGATGCAAGAATATCCGGAGAAAAGTTTACAACAGTCTGATATAAGGCTAGGTATTGCATCTTAAGCATGATCGGCGGCAGGTCGTGATTATCGGCTTCGAATTGACTGATGACTGCCAAATAGTCTGCCTGTGAATGCTTGGTGTTTTCACGATCATAGGCCATATGCCGCAGTCGATAATAAGTGCGATGGAAGGCTGAAATACTGTCGTTGCCAACACTCAGTTGTGCAAATGAAAAACCCATTTGTTGAATCAATTGCAGGGTCGACGAGAAGGCCAAGGTACTTTGTGATGATTCAAAGCGGGACTGACTGGACGTCGACCATGCTTGCCCGGTGGCTTCTGCTAAAGTGAGTTGGCGTTGGCGGCGCAGCTTGCCCAAGCTGATGCCTGAAAAGAAGTTATCCGAAGGCGTTAACGCCAGCTGTGGATCAAAATTATCATGCAAGGCATTATTGTGCCAAGGCGCTCGGCCTTGGCCTTCTTGGCTAATGGTCTGGGTGATAAATGATGCAAGTTTGTGGGCGTTGAGCGTGTTAAGAGCGTTCATCAGCGCTTGCAGGTCAGCACCTTGGCACAATTGGCGAGCTGCGATCAATAAGGGTTCAGACGAGCGGGTACGGGATTGGGTGGCTTTGACATTGAGCAATTTGGCGATATCTTCATCGAGGCGTAAGCGTAATGGTTGATCCGCGGTTGCGGCCATGATCAAAGCAGAGAAGCCGATGGTATAAGGGGACCAGTGCAGTTGTTGTTGGTGTTGGACATACATGCGGCGCCAAAGCAGCTCGGCCAATTCTTGACTGCAATACGGTAAGATCGCCAGCAGGGCCACTTGCTCCAAGGCGCCCCAAGTCAACGGGTAGGCCAGAAAATCGGCAACGCGTTGTTCAAGATCGATTGACACATTCGGGCGAGTCGTCGCGTTATCGCTGAACAATCGGACAAGCTTTGCTAATAAGTCGGTCATGCGATTTGACTGGCAGCTTGCCAAATATTGGTTTAATGCGACACCAACTTGTTTGCGACCGTGGTCGACGAGGATCTTGAAAGGTGTATTGATGCCTTTGGGCGTGATCTGTTCTGATAAGTCCGCAGGCGTCATCCCAATATTGAACATCAGGCGGATCGCGGCACTTGTCGCAATATCAGATTGCCCACGCTCAAAGCGTGAAATTGACGCGCCGGTTAAACCACCGTGGGCAGCAGCCCGAACACTGATTTGGCGTTGCTGGCGAAACTGACGGAAGAAATTTCCTAAGGTTTGTGACATGAATGATACTCCTCTATGGTAGGTGTGGCTTCTCCCAGAAAGGAAACCTTCGCGCATATGCACGAAGGCTTCACCGAAGAATCAACGACCAACTGGATTACGCCACATTGTAGTCATGGTATCACCTCCATTCGATTCCGCAAGTGTTTCTTAGCTGGTGCAGCCAGCTGGGTGGGCAGCGCCCACGGTTTTGACCCTGCACGAAAAAGGCCCAGCAACTTTGCTGGACCACAGGGTTCGTATTTGGCTCTTGCGGGTTACCGCAGGGTTGCAGCGCAACCGAACTTGGGCTTGTTTTTTAGCAACGGCGTACTTAAAGAAATATGACGCGTATTAATTAAGCAAAATTATGCTTGGTCTCCGGTCGTCACGCGAATCTCGGCATGGGAAAATATTCATTTATTTTCCGCAATTTATGTAGTAAACTTACGACATTAAATAATCCATCAAGAGGGATGCAAATTGGCGAAATTTGATCACGCAGAATTGCTGGCACACTGGCAAGAAAATATAGAAGAAGTGGGCAAACTGACTCAGCACTCGCGCATGCGCATGCGCAATAAGCACACGCTGACGCAAGTGCTGGAAGCCAGCAACGCCGGGCGCTTATTGGGTTGTCGCGTGCGCAAAGCAGGTGAGTTAACTGTGGTCAGTGCCCCGCATCAAGCCCAGCCGCTGCTGCCGGCGCTGCTTGCGGCAATGGGCGAAGCTGCCGATACCTTGCCAGACTTCTTGAAGACGTTTTATCCAGAAGTGGCACAGCGCGAAGATTTTGCTGAAGCGTTGCAGCGCGCTTTGGCGAATCGGCGACGGTTGCTGAAGGTCAGCGACAGCCGCAATCGCCGCGTGCCAGCCAGCCAACAGGTGCTTTTTCAAGCGTATAGCAAAGCCGACCCGAATCGCTTGGCCAAGCGGGCCTTAGCCGATGTGGCGCAAGCGGTGTATTTGGCTGCAGCCAATGTGGTTTCCGGCCGGCAATTGGCTTGGACGCCAGGTGCGGGCTTCTATGAAACGCGCGCTGCGATTCGCGCTTGCATGCAGCGGCCCAATGAATTAAGTGACGAACAATTGAGCAACGCCTTGGTGGTGTTGCGCATTGCCGGTATGTTGAAAGTGGCTACTGCTGACGAACTCACTGCAGCCGGTCAGCGTTTGGCCATGGTGCGAGAAATCGCCGGCAACAAGCGGCCATCATATCGCGTGTATGTCGTGGCGAACTTTGATGAAGTGCATTGGGAAAGATTTGCGGCGCACTTTCGCTTGGCGCTGAATGTGCGTATTGGCCGTTCTGCCTTGGCGTGGTGTTATGACGAATTCGAAGTGCAGAAGCGCTTTGGCGATTTAAGCGGCGGGGTGCCGCAAAACGCGATCGCGTGGCTGCAACAGCGCGTTGCCCAGACGCCACCCGATCAGGCGGTGGGCGCTTATCAAAGCTTGGCCAAGCAGCTGCATCAGCTGCTGCATGTCTCCACGATCACAGCCCGCAAATATCTCGATCAAGCCTTGCTGCTTAAAGACATTGCGGCAGTCAAGCTGACCCAAAGCCAAGCCCAAGCAGCAGGCTGTGAGCTGGTGCAGCTGACCAACAACCCGGCGGAGAAAGTGGTGGTGCCCCAGGCATTGGCAGCGCAGGTGCCGGCAGGATCAGCCCACACTTGACTTGCAGAAATCTTGTGAATATTTTTGATTTTATAAATGCCCGGAAACGGGCTTTTTTTGACAAAAGGCCCGTTTTTTTCACAAACGAGCCAATTAGTGCTATGCTAGAAGCATGATAGAAACTGAAAGAACCAAAATGACCTTGGGCCAACCTTATCAACAATTCGACGCGGAATTGATCGCGCGGCGCAAATTGGTCCGAGAACACCTGTTGCAGATCAATAACACCACCGACAACGCGCAGCGCATGCAGCAAGTCAAGGCGCTGATTGAAGATACAGGGGATGATTGCTTTATGGAAGCCGGGCTGAGCTTCGATTATGGATTCAACATCCATATTGGCGATCACTTCTATGCCAACTATCACCTGACCTTGCTGGACACATGCCCGATCACCATCGGCAGCCATTGTTATGTGGGGCCTGATGTGGGCTTCTACACGCCGGTGCATCCGCTAAGCGCCAAGCTGCGCGATGCCGATGTGGAGTTAGGCAAGCCGATCACCATTGGCGATAGTGTCTGGATCGGCGGCCATGCAACGCTTTTGCCTGGCGTGACGATTGGCGATCGCGTGGTGATCGGCGCCGGGTCTGTAGTGACCAAGTCTTTTGGTTCCGATGTGGTAATTGTTGGTAATCCAGCGCGCATCATTCACCGGCTGGATAGAGAGGGTAATGTGATCCAAGACTGACTATTCAACAGGTTCGATCCATCGCGTATGTGCCAAGCGTTTGAATAATTCAAACGGGAGCAGAGAACTTTCTTTGCAGGACTATTGACGGCGTCTATGACCCGTCGCTTGGTAGGGGCAGTGCGTGATAACCGTCGTCGGGAACTAGGAGCACTTTTATTTTAAACAGACAAAATATCAACGCACGTCTTTTTGTACCAACGGCTGGTTTGTTCATGCTGGTGTCGGCAGGCTTATTGCTTGGCGGCAGCCGCCTGAAGACTTTCTTAGCCGCAATGATGGCGGGCTTAACGGCCCACTTCAGCTGGTTATATTTAAGTATTTACATTATTAACTTCGTCTTCTTCATCTACTTGGCGCTTAGCCACTTTGGCCGCATCAAGTTAGGTAAAGCCGATGACAAGCCGGCTTATAGCAACTTCCAATGGGGCAGTATGGTGTTTGCCACTGCCATTGATGCCAGCATCTTGATGTTAAGCATGGTCGATCCATTACGCGATGTGCAACAACCGTTGTTTGGTGCCAAGGCAGGTTCGGCGCAGGCTTATCAATATGCCCATATGCTCGGTCAGTTCAACTGGGGGCCGATGGCTTGGATGATGTTTGCTTCAGCTGCCGTGTTGATCGGCTATGAAATGTTTGTCAAGCATGTCCATGTCACGGCGTTATCTGACGCAATGCCGATTTTGCAAGGCAAAGGCCGTGTGAAGCAGGCGCTGCGCTTGGTGGTTAATTTCTTGGTCGTGTTTGGCATCATGGGCGGGGTCGGTTCTTCCGTTGGCATGGAAATTCCTGTCTTAGCCAAGATCATCAGCCAAATGACTGGGGTTTCAGATACCATCTTCTTGAAGCTTTCAATGTTTATCGTGCTGCTGCTGATTTTTGCTTTGACCATGGTCAAAGGGCTTAAAGGCGGCATCGATAAGTTGAGTTCAGCACATATCTGGACGGCCATTGGCTTTCTGGTGATCGTGTTGATTGTTGGACCGACTGGCACCTTGATTCGCAGCGAAGGCCGCAGCTTGGTACTCATGGTGACGCATTTTGTGCAAATGAGTACTGGGATGACCACTAGTGCCGGCGCAGGCGCCATCAAAGCCCAAACGGTATTCTATTGGGGCTGGTGGTTGACGTACATGCCATTTATGGGCTTGTTTATCGCCCGTATCTCCAAAGGCCGCACGATTCGCCAGGTGATCTTTGGCATGTTGGCGTATGGTGCTTTAGGCTGCATGAGCTTTTATGCGATCTTAGGCGGTTATGCGCTGGCTTTGCAACAAAGCGGCGCGGTGGATCTGATCGCCACGTTAAACAGTCAAGGTCAAGCCGCAGCGATTGCGCAAGTCTTGTCAACTTTGCCGTTGAAAATCGTGATGGTCGCTGTATACGGTGTGTCATGTTTCATCTTCTTAGCCACGACGGTATCATCATCGGCTTACATCGTGTCGACGTTTACTTCCAAGAAGTTAAGCGCCACGCAGCAGCCAAGCTTGGTCAACCGTATGTCTTGGATGGTGATCTTCATGTTGTTTGCTTTCGGGATCGTGTTTGTTGGCGGCTTTGAAACGGTGCAAGCGATTTGTTCAGTTGCCGGCTTCCCGTTGATTTTTGTCTCAGCGTTGTTGCTGTATTCGACTTGGCAAACCATTATCAAAGGCGCACCGGTGCCAGCACCAAACGTCAAACCAGTGCCGGTGGTCAAAGCCCGCAAGCCGATTGCCATGCCTGTGGTGCATGATTCATTGCATAACTGATTGACTTGTTTAAAAGGGCAAGCGCTCGGAATCAACCGAGGGCTTGCCTTTTTTTATGTGAGTGGGAAATTTCTGACCCGACGCCAAACGTGACAGCGGCGGCGCCTTGATTTGACAGGTGTTAACCATTGCGTTTAAATGAAAAGGATTATGAAACTCATCAGTGTGAGTGTGATCACGGGGGAACACAATGGCATTAGGAACCTGGTTGGGGCGATTAGTCACCTCAATATTTTTTGTTGCAGGATATTTAACTTATTACGATTCTAATGTCTATTTGCGCCTGCGCGGCGGTGATACCCGTTGGCAGCGGCTGGTCAACAGCGGGTTGCGCAAATTGGTGTTGCTCAGCGTCTTGGCTTGTTTGCAAGCGGCGATCTTGACGGTGTTTCAAGGCAGCGGGATGTATATCAACTTGTTGCTCTTTGCTGCGGCTTATCCGATCTTGGACGAAACCAATTCACTGCCGGATTATTTGTGGTATTGGGCGCAGTTTAGTTTGGTGTGGTTTATCAATCATCCGTTCCAGCCGCAATTGTTTGTACTGGTGGCAGTGATCTTAGCCGTCACATGTCTTGTGGTCAGACGTTATCAAAGCTGCTTCCATTACCAAGCGGCACCAAACTTGAGCTTGTTTAGTATCTTGGGCATCTTGGCCTGGACCACGACTGTGCACATGACCACAGCGGAGCAGTGGCGCTTTACGATTATCTTTATTGCCATGAGTGCCTATGCTTATACTTATATTGCCCGGGTGCACAAACACGCCCAAGAGCGGGCCAGGCTCAGCAATTCGCTGATGTATGACGCCTTAACGCATGCTTACAGTCTCAATCGGATGCGCAGGCAAGGGGTAGCGGCGTTTACACGCTGTCAACAAGAACAATTGCCGATGGCCGTGGCCATGTTGGATATTGATTATTTTAAGTCGATCAATGATGAATTCGGCCATGCCGCAGGCGATGAGGTCTTGATTTCAGTCACGCGCTTGTTGCAGAAACAATTGGCCCAAGCGCCAATCGATGCGGCACTATATCGCACCGGCGGCGAAGAAATGACCATCATCATGGCCAACAGCACCTTGGAACAGGCAGTGGCGTTGGTGCGCAATTGCTGGACGGCGGTGCGCACGGTGCCCATCGCTTATGCGCATGACCATTTGCGCTGTTCGATTTCCATTGGCGTGGCTTATTTGGAAAATAGCGATGTGGCCCTTGATGACTTGTTGAAGCGCGCAGACGACAGCTTGTATCTCTCCAAGCAAAACGGTCGTGACCGGATCACTGTGGATGGCCGCGCAGATTTGTTGAACAATTCCCACTCGGTGATGATCAATTATACGTATTACACCCAGCCGGTGATGCGGATCAAAGATTCAACAGTGGTCACCAACGAGTTGCGCTTATCAGTTTATGCCGCCGGGCACTGGCAAGCAGCGCCTGATTTCTCAGTGACGTTAGCCACCTTGATGGCCTTGATCGCTAAGATCCACACCCAGCTGGAAACGCCGGCTTTGGCGATGAACTTTACTTGCGCGCAGTTGGTGAACGCACCGCTGAAAGCGGCGCTGATCGCCTATGCCAGAAGCCACCCTGGCTTTGATTTTCGCATCGAACTCAAACAAATGCCTGATGCGGCGTTATTTGCCCAATATGCCCCAGACTATGCGGCTTGCGGGATCCATTTTGCCATTGATGGGTGCACCACGCCGGCGCAGTTTGACGCCTTTGCCTCAGTGATCCGGTTCTTTGATACGGTGAAAGTACCGCTGATCGTCAAGCCTACGCCTGAGCAGCTGACGCAATTGCAGGCCAATCTGGCGTTCTGGCAGGCGCGCTGTCAACAATATGGGTTGAAATTGGTGTTAGTGGGGATCGAAAGCGACGCTGGGCTGCGTTTGTGCGATCGCTATGAGGCGGCATACGGGCAAGGCAATTACTTCAGCCGCCCGGTGCTGCCGCGCATCTTGTAAAAGTGCCTCTTAAAAAGCCTGCAACGCCATCACCTAGTTAGTGGCGTTGCAGGCTTTTTGGCTCATGGCTGGTGCAAATAACCTTGCGCGTTCAAGGCTGCCAACACGCCGCTTAACAGCGCTTCGGAAAAGCCGCGCGCTTCATTCAATTGATAAGTGGCCAACAATGCGGCATCGGCGTCAGGATTCTTCGCTTGCCAGTCGCTTAAGCGCTTGGCGATGCGGTCTTCAGTGTATTCGGCAGAAACCAATTCGTCGGCGCAAGTGGCCACGAGTTGGGCAAAAGTGGTATCAGGCATGATGATCCTCCTCAGTAATATGAGGTTAATTATAGCCGCTTCGCACTGCCGGCGGGGATTTTTCTGTAAGCAGCTCGCTGCAATAGTTGATGTGTCAGCGAGATTGCAAGGTTGCAGGCGTCTAACAAGGTGTAAGAAGCAGTGGAAACTAACGCCAGTTTCGGCTATCATATAAAGATGACAATGTGTTGGCAAGTCAAGGCTTGTCAAGCGGAATGCGGCGATGCGTCGCTTGTGTGCAGTGACCCTGCACCAGAAAGGAAGACAACATGGCACAAACGAACATGCTCGACTATATCGGCGACAAAATGGACGCGCTGGATTTTGACGGGGAATTGAACCTCAACTGGGATCAACAAGCGCATGTGATCGAATTGGAAATGACCATGCACGTTGATGCCCAAGACGCCTTTGATATTGAAGATCAAGCCGGCGAAGAAGTTGAATCAGGCAACGTGGTGGACTACACTGATGCGATTTTGTTTTATGACCGCACCCGCATCGACGGCGCTGATTACGCCGACAGTTATTTGGCAATGTTTGATTTTGCCGGTAAGAAAGGCATTGAACAAGCGGTCGTGGATGCATTATTCGTGTATTTGCAAGACTTGTTAGACGATGGGCAAAGCGACTTGTTTGATTTCGTTGACGGCACCAGCGATGCAGAAGTGTTTGAACTGCACTTCGATCAAGCCAAGTTCGATGCCGCTTATGCCAAGCAGCCAGCGGCCACGAAGCAGAATTTCATCGCTTACCCGCGCTATTAAGGAGAGCCCATGGACGATTGGATCGCATTGACGATCGACACCAGCACCCAAGCCGTTGAGGCGGTGGCCAACTTCTTGATGGAAGCTGGCGCCGCTGGCGTGCAAATCGATGACAGTGCCGATTACGCCAAAGAAATCAAAACCGCCACCGGGCAGTGGCTGGACCCTAACAGCATCAAGCATCGCCAAGCCGGCGCGGCGGTGACCGGCTATTATGCGCCGCATACCAATCTGGTGGAACTCAAAAGCACGCTTGCCGCCCGCGTGGCGCAATTGCCTGAATTTGGGCTTGATGCAGGGGCGGGCACGATCACTGTCGACGACATTGCCCAAGCCAATTGGGCAACGGCGTGGAAGCAGTATTATCATCCCTTGCGTATTTCGCGGTTCTTAACGGTGGTGCCGGACTGGTTAGATTACACGCCTGAACAAGCTGGTGAAATCGTGGTGCGCTTAGACCCGGATATGGCTTTTGGCACTGGGGCGCATCCGACCACCAGCTTGATGCTGCAGCTGTTAGAAGCCAATGTCCGCGGCGGTGAACACATGATCGATGTCGGCACCGGCAGCGGGATCTTAGCCATTGCCGCGCGCCAGCTTGGCGTAGCGTCGGTGTTGGCGACTGATGTGGATGATGTCGCTGTGGCCAATGCCGAAGCCAATCTGGCGTTGAATCCGGTGGATCACATTCACGTGATCGCCAATGATTTGCTTAAAGGCATCGATGAACAAGCCGATTTAATTTGTGCCAATATCTTAGCCGAGGTGTTGGTGCCGTTGATTCCGCAGCTGCCTGCGCGCTTAGCTGAACACGGCCAGGTGCTGTTGGCTGGGATCTATTACGACAAGGAAGCCTTGATCCGCCAAACGCTTGCAGACGCTGGGCTTTCTGTGGTGGAAGTGCGCCATCGCGGCGATTGGGTGGCCATTTGCGCCAAGCAGGTGACGCCATGAATCGCTTCTTTACCAGCCAAGCTTTAGCCGCAGAACAAACCGTTGCCTTAGAAGCCAGCATTCACCAACACGCCATTAAGGTCTTGCGCATGCAGCCAGGGGCCAAGCTGGAGCTGGTCGATGCGCATCAGCACGCTTATGTGGCAACGATCGTTAAGGACACGCCGCTAACGGTGCATGTTGATGCGCCTTTGAGCCAACAAGTTGAACTGCCTATTGCAGTGCACTTGGTGTGCGGCGTGGGCAAAGGCGATAAAGCCGAATGGATCGTCCAAAAGGCCACCGAACTAGGCGCGGCCAAGATCGATTTTGCCAATATGCAATGGGGCACCGCCAAATGGCCCAAAGAGCGCGTCGCCAAGAAATTGACGCGCTTGCAAGCCATTGCCCAAGGTGCTGCCGAGCAAAGTCACCGCTTGATGATCCCGCAAGTGGGCTTTACGACGCTTGAACAATTGAAGCTTGAACAAGGCGTTGCTGGGGTGGTGGCTTATGAAGAAGCTGCCAAACACGGTGAAGCAAGTCAATTGGTCCAAACTGTGGGCCGGCAACCAGCGTCATTGATTGCCGTGTTTGGACCAGAAGGTGGGTTGAGTCCGCAAGAAGTCACACACTTGACGCAAGTGGGGTTTGCGGCTGCGGGCTTGGGGCCGCGCATTATGCGCACGGAAACCGCACCACTATACTTACTCAGCGCCATTAGCGCGCTGGTAGAATTACAGGAGATCTGATTGATATGCAGAAATTGCTCACATGGTCTAAATCTAACGCCGGGCTGTTGATCCTAGGCGACCTCGTGCTTACCTTATTGATGCCTTGGGTGTTCAAATTGGTCGGCATGTCGATCGCTTGGCGCGTCGGGTTGTTGTTCATGGTGATCAACAGCTTATGGGCATTATGGGTCGGCCACTTGATGCGCCGCGGCCAGTTAAGCTGGTATTACAGCTTGGTGTTGCCGGTGCTTTTTGGCGTGATGGTGTTCTTGCGCTTTGCCAAGTATAACTATTGGTTCTTGCCGATTTATTGGCTGTTGACGATGCTTAGTTGGATCAAAGCCGACTAAAGCCGATTGGTCTGATCAGTTGCGCCGCGTTGGCCAAATAGATGTGGTACAATCGAATCAATTGGACGACACATTGTCAAGGCACGTCTGCGCTGCTGCTTCGCGCCGGTGCAGGCGTCTGGGAGGAAAGAATATGGCTGAAGAAACCGAACTGAGCCAAGAACAGGTCATGGATCTGTGCCGCAAGTATATGAACGAAGAACATTTGGCCTTCGTCAAGAAAGCCTATGACTTCGCGGCTTATGTGCATCACGATCAGCGCCGCAAAAGTGGCGAACCTTATATTATTCACCCGATCCAAGTGGCAGGCATCTTGGCGGAGCTCAAGATGGACCCGGTCACTGTGGCGTCGGGGTATTTGCATGATGTGGTTGAAGACACCAACATCACCCTTGGCGACATTCAAGAAGTGTTTGGCAAAGAAACTGCCGTGATCGTCGATGGCCTCACCAAGTTAAGCAAAGTCACTTACGTTGCGCATAAAGATGAGCTTGCCGAGAATCACCGCAAGATGCTCTTGGCCATGGCCAAAGATATGCGCGTGATCTTAGTCAAGCTGGCTGATCGCTTGCACAACATGCGCACTTTGATGCACCTGCGGCCGGACAAACAGCGCCGCATCGCCAATGAAACCCTGGAGATCTATGCACCATTAGCCGATCGCTTAGGGATCAGCACCATTAAGTGGGAGCTGGAAGACTTATCGCTGCGCTATTTGAACCCGCAACAATATTACCGCATTGCGCAGCTCATGAAGTCCAAGCGCGGCGAGCGTGAAGCCTATATTGCCGGTGCCATCAAAGAAATCAACGCGGCTTTGGCCGATTTGCACATGAAATACGAGATCTACGGCCGGCCGAAGCACATTTACTCGATTTATAAGAAAATGCGCGATAAGCACAAGCAATTCGATGAGTTATACGACTTATTGGCCGTGCGGGTGATCACCGAAACCATCAAAGACTGTTATGCCGTGCTTGGGGCGATTCACACCAAGTGGAAGCCGATGCCAGGGCGCTTTAAAGACTATATCGCCATGCCTAAAGCCAACATGTATCAATCACTGCACACCACAGTGATCGGCCCGCAAGGCAAGCCTTTGGAAGTGCAGATCCGCACCGAAGAAATGCACCATGTCGCCGAATATGGTGTTGCGGCGCACTGGGCGTATAAAGAAGGCCAAACCACTGAGGTGCAATACGACCAATCTGGCAAGAAACTCGACATGTTCCGCGAGATCTTGGAGATCCAAGATGAAGCCGACGACGCCA
Organism: Lacticaseibacillus jixiensis; assembly: GCF_042847315.1. Lineage (NCBI taxonomy): Bacteria > Bacillati > Bacillota > Bacilli > Lactobacillales > Lactobacillaceae > Lacticaseibacillus > Lacticaseibacillus jixiensis. The sequence goes on along the minus strand of NZ_BAAFPR010000018.1, from coordinate 32,782 downwards.
ATGATTTCATGGAATCCGTCAAAGGCGACATTTTCACCGACCGGGTGTATGTGTTCACACCGCGCGGGGATGTGTACGAATTGCCTAAAGGCGCTGGCCCCTTGGACTTTGCCTACATGGTGCACACCGATGTCGGCAATAAGACTGTTGGTGCCAAGGTCAATGGCAAGATCGTCCCGCTGAACTATCAACTCAAAAACGGCGACATTGTTGAAGTCCTCACCGCGCCTGGCTCTAAGCCCAGCCGCGACTGGGTCAACTTGGTGTTCACGTCGCGTGCGCGCAACAAGATCCGCCGCTACTTCAAGCAAGAAGACAAAGAAGTCAACGCTGTCAAAGGCCGCGACATGCTGGAACATCAATTGTTGGACAGCGGCTATGCGCCGAAAGATTTCTTTGCGCCAAAGCCTGCCATGGCAGACTTGTTGAAACGGTTGAACTTCACGCAAGAAGACGAATTGATGTCAGCCATTGGCTATGGCGAATATACACCGAAGATCATCGCCAACCGCCTGACCGAGAAAGTCCGCCGCCAGAAGGAGAAGGCCGACCAAGCCGCCCGCGAAAAGGCAATCTTAGAAGCTCATCAGAAAGTCACCACCGTCAACCGCGACAAGCAGCCGGCTAAGCCAACTTCGCGCACCCAAGAAGGCATCGTCATCGAAGGCGTCGACAACTTGCTGGTGCACTTGGCCAAATGCTGCAGTCCAGTGCCAGGTGACCCAATCGTGGGTTATGTCACTAAAGGCCGCGGCGTGACGATCCACCGCACCGACTGCCCGAATGTGGCCGCCGATTCCGAAATGGCTGGCCGCTTGATCGATGTGGCATGGCAGAACTTGAATGACCAAAGCCAGCTTTTTGACACCGATTTGGAGATCTATGGCTACAACCGCTCCGGCTTGTTGAATGATGTCTTGCAGACGCTCAATGCCCAAACCAAGAACCTCAACAACGTGATCGGCCGCGTTGACCATGACAAAATGGCCGACATTCACGTCACCGTTGGCATTCGCAACTTGGCGCACTTGGATCGGATGATGGATGCCATTAAGAACATCCCAGACATCTATGAAGTCAAGCGCTCGCAAGGTTAGGAGGCCAACATGAAAGCAGTGATCCAACGCGTCAGCCAAGCGTCGGTGACCATCGACGGCCAGGTGCATGGCGCAATCGACGCCGGGTTCATGGTGTTGTTAGGCGTGGCGCCTGATGACGATGAATCAGACGTCGCCTACTTGGTGCGCAAGCTTTCAAAGCTGCGCGTCTTCAGCGATGCCGCCGGCAAAATGAATCTGGCGTTAGCCGACGTTAATGGCGCGGTTTTGTCGATTTCGCAATTCACCTTGTTTGCCGATACCAAGAAAGGCAACCGGCCCAGCTTCATTAACGCAGCCAAACCTGAACTTGGCGAGCGCTTGTACCATGAATTCAACACGCAGCTGCGCGCTTTGGGCCTCACTGTGGCAGAAGGCGTGTTCGGCGCGGATATGCAAGTGGCGCTGATCAACGACGGGCCAGTGACCATCATCATTGATACGAAGGAGAAATAAATTTTTTGATTACAAACGCGATCTGGGATCTCGACGGGACCCTGTATGACACTTATCCAGGCATCTTAAAGGCCTTGTATGATACGCTTGAAACCATCGGCGTCGATATTGACCAAGCCAGCTTATATAAGATCATCAAGCACGGCTCAGTCACCGAAACGGCTTTAAGCTATGCGCGCCAACAAGGCCAAGACGAACAAGCGGTGCTGGCAGAATACCATCGCCGCGAAGCTTTGGAAGTGATGAAAGCCACCCCTTATCCGCAAACCGCCGAAGTGTTGCGCGGCGTGGTGGCTCAAGGCGGCACCAACTTATTGATGACGCATCGCGATGACAAAGCCTGGACGCTGCTGGCAAGAAACGGCTTGGATACGCTGTTCTTAGGCGGGGTAACCAGTGATTTGCATCTGGCCCGCAAACCCAAGCCTGATGCGGTGTTGTACCTGGTTGACAAATATCAGCTGGATCCGGCGCATACGGCGATGATCGGCGATCGCAAACTTGACGTCATTGCCGGTCAAGCCGCCGGGGTGCAAGGGGTGTATTTCAACATCGATAAGCTCAACGATGCGCCAATGGCCGATCATCAAATTGAAGAATTAACTGATATCTTGCCGCTGATCGGCAAGTAACCGGCAGCCTGTGACGAAACCAGAATGGTTTTGTTGCAGGCTTTTTTTTGCCCAGAGCGCAGCAAAGCGGTTTTTTAGGGCGGCGTGTAAGGGATGTTTGGTTTTGGGTAAAGCCCGGACAGGCGTTGCGCCGGGGCGTGGGGAAAGCGGCGGCGCAGGCTGTGCGGCCGGCTCCAACCGCGCTGCTAGCTCCGCTTCGCTCCACGTCGCTGCGCGTTTTCCGCCTAAGAATTTAGCCAGGCGCTCGCTGCGCTCACCTGCCTGTCTAAATTCTTGCCGCGATCAGCAGCGCAAGCCTTGCACAACCCGCAAGTCTTGTGCCGCTGATCGTTTCACGGCCTGACCGCCGCTTTCCCCACGCCCCTCTGCAACGCCTGTCCTACCGTAGTCGAATCTGGATCGTTCTTGGCTGGAATCAATTCGTTGTTGATCGCAAACAGCTGTGCATTCCACACTGGTATCACACCGCTTTTGGGCTGCACGTATCGGCGGAAATCAAGGTATTCGCTGATATTGGTATAGTCGGAATCTGTTGCAAGTTAAGGACGGAATTCTTATAAATGTTGCGTCAAATGCCTTGGCGATTCGTTAGATAATAGCGCTATCACAAAGGATGGGAGTGTTGTATATGGGGATCCACAAAACGCGGCGTGATTTGACGCAAGACACGTTGCAACGGGTGTATCGTGTGCAAATGTACAAGATTGGCAAACTGTGGGCAACGACAGGGGTGTCGGTGCTGTTTGCCGCTGGGGTATGGACGATGGGGCCGCAAGCGGTACAAGCTGCCGATGAAGCTGGGGTGCAAACGACTGCAGTTACCGACCAAGACGCAACTACAGTAGCCGACAAGGCCGCGGCTGATAAACTAACAGTAACTGCATCTGATGGGCCTAAGCTCGCTGATGCGGCAACTACTGAACCAACACCCACCACTGCTGCGCCTGATGCTTCAACAGCCAATGATGCCGTTGAGCCTGCAGATTCGCCAGCAACAGGGGATAGTCCTGTCCAGCAAACGGCTGTGATCACTGTTGGCACCACTAAGAAAACTTATGATGCCAAAGCCAGCACGCCGTTAAATTACACGGTGCAATTGCCAGCGGGCATCAAAGCGCCTAGTGGCTGGTATGTTGCCACGCCGACTGGTAAATATCAAGTACCGGTGGCTTCAGGGGACCTCAATGTTGCGGCAGTTAGTCAAGACGTCGGCGAACATCCTGTGACATTGTCTGATGCCGGTTTAGCGCGACTTCAGGCGGCAAATCCCGGTTTCACGTTTACCGTTAAAGCAGGCAACTTGACCATTGTGCCTGCCAGTGTTGCAGCCGGCGCCGTGAAGCTTGCAGCTCTCAGCAAAGATCAAGGCCAAGCCGATCCCACCAGTTATCAAGTGACGATCGATCCTGCCAGCAAATTGCAAGCGCCAGCAAGCTGGGCGGCTAACGCTGACGGAAGTTATACGATCGCGACTGGCAGCGGCGATTTAGACCTCAGTGCGATTTCACAGAACCCAGGCCGCTATTCGGTGACCTTATCTCAACAAGGTTTGGCAGCGCTGGCAGCGGCAAATCCTAATTACGCGCTGAATGCCAATGCGGTGACTGCCGGTAGTCTCACTGTTCAAAGCATTGCTAAAGCGGTGGTGGCTTCCAGCACCGTGGCGCAAAACGCGGCAACCCCGAAGACGTTTAGCGTCACGATCATGGATGCAGCGGATTATGTTGTACCTGCAGATTGGACTAAAGGCTACACCAATACCGGGCAAACCAGCCAGATCTATAACGTGCCAGCGGCCGATTTTGACACGAGTCAAGTGGATCTTACTAAAACTGGCAAGTATCCGCTAACGTTGAACACTGCGACGATCGATGCATTGAATGCTGCCAATCCTAAGCAGCCGCTGAGTGGTGCCACCATTGAAGCAGGCAAGATCACCGTTGTGGTTTCGCAACAATCGAAGGTGTCGATCAATCCATCCAATTTCGGGGTGACTTTTCCCGGCACTCGCTTAGATCTGCGCAAACTAACCGGCGACACCGAGTTCAGCTATCGTGATGGCCAGCCAATGCAAGGCTATGTCGTGTCACGGCGCAGTGCCTTAACGTTGTCAGCTTCGGTATTAGGCTACAATTTTAATGGCAAAACCGTCACTGATCTTACTGAGTTCTTGATTTTGCCTGCTGGGTTTCTGATTGGGCAACCCACTGCCGACGGTGACGTGTTGGTAGCTGATGCGCCGGCGCAAGTGTTGCAGGAACAATTGATCACCAGCCTTAAAGCCGCCGGGGTCACTTACACGAATTTGACAGTGACGCAGTTGGCAGATTACAACCGGCGTCAGACTTTTGCATTGCAGTTTGCTCAGGCCGCCTTTGGGAATACGGCGCAATTTCATGTTGTTGCTGACCCGAATGCAACAGTCAAAGACGGCTTCATTGGCGCTCATGCGGCAACACCTGATTCAGCCGCACTATATGCCACCGATGATCCTGCCTATACCAAAGGCGCCTACACCCTTGGCGATTCCGGCTATACCAGCAATCAAACTGTTGCCACTGCGCTTGGCGTGCGCAATGCTTATACTTTGACACCAGGGTCATACGATAACATCAATTGGGTTTCCGGTTACACCTTCGTTGATGCGCCGGTGCAAGATACGTACCGCCTGGTTGCACCCGATCAAACCGTGCTTGATCAAGTCACCACCACCGGCCGATCCGGTAGTGTCTATGATGTGATGGCCAAGTTGCCGCAAACGCTGACGCATGACGGGCAAGTGTACGAAATCGATCCCAGCCGTGTTGCTTTGACCCAAACCTATCCCAAAGCCACCGCGACGTTGACCAGTTTAGATGCGGTGGCACCTGGCAACACGTACACGGTGCAATATTTGGCGCAATTAGCGGGCCAAGGGGCGATCGATGATCAAACAATGTCTTGGCATGACAACGCGGTACCTGAGCAATTTACCTTGCACTTGCCACAAGGGTTGAAGCCGGCAGACGGCTGGGTCGCAAATGATGACGGCAGCTATACGGTGGCTACAGCCAGTGGTGATTTATTGCTGGCAGAAGGCGCCGGGGCGGTTGGTGAATTTAGTGTGGGCTTATCTGATAGCGGCTTAGCGAAGTTGGCCGCGGCTAATCCTGAGGAGCTTTTTGACAATGGCGTGGTTGCAGCCGGGAAATTGACGATTACCAGTACCCAAGCACAAGTTGAAGTGCGCGTACAAGATACCAACGATCATCAATTACAAGCACCACAAACATTGAGTTTTACCATCCCTGCCACTGGGACTTTCCAGTCGCTGGTGATTGCGCCAAGCGGTTATGATCCGGCGGTGTTGCCAAAGCAATTGCACGGCTTGACCGTGGTGGCACGAGACGGCAGCACCAATCAAGTGATGGTCAATGCCGATAACACTTTGACCATCACGCGCGCTGATGGCAGCCAATCATTGATCAAACCCGAAGGCAGCGCCAGTGAATATCTGTATCAACAAATCAGCAACAGCGAATCGGCGCTGACTTTTGCCGGCCAAGTGCAGAACACATTAGATGCCAGTGCGCAGAATGCCAGCGGGGCGCAAACCGCCACGGCGACGATCATTGTGACGTTCAATTCGCAATTAAGCGGGACGGTGGTGTTCCACAATGATACTGATAATGTTGATGTCGCGTTGGCAAAGCCGCTGACGTTTACAGGTTTTGCCGGGGAGGCCGGCACGCTGGACATTGATTTAAGTCAGCTGGGCTTGGCCGATGATTACGCTTTGGCTAGCGGGCAGGCGGCCACAATTTCATACACGCTTGCCGATGGCACCAACCAAATCGTCGTGCATTTGATCAAGCGCCAAACTGCGACTTTAACGCTGAACGTCTTAGACACCAGCGGCCAAACGCTCACCCCACCGCAAAGTGTGACGCTAAACAGCCCAGGCATTGGGCGCGCGTATCGCACTTTGGTGGTGGCACCGGCGGGTTATGATGCGGCAGCGTTAAGCGAGCAGATCCATGAAATCACCGTTGAAGCACGTAATGGCGACACAGTCAATGTGGTGGCCAACGCTGACGGGACGGTGACGATGCGCGACCCAGACGGCACCAGCCAAACCGTCACTCCACCATCCGGCAGTCCTTCGGCATATCTCTACGCGCTGGTATCCGACGCCAATGCCTTGATCACATTCGGCAATCAAGCACAGCACGCGTTCACCGATACTGATCAGGCCTTAAGCAACTTGGCCACGCTGCCGCGCGCGGTGACGGTGGTGTATAACGCGGCAGTCACTGGCACGGTGGTCTTTCATGATGATTTGAATCATGTTGATGTTGCGCCAAGTGACGCGCTGACTTATGCAGGCTTTGTTGGCCAATCTGGCAGCGTCACGGTTGATTTGAAGGCGCTGGGTTTGGCAACAGATTACGCTTTGGCAACTGGACAAGCGACGACGATCCCGTACACCTTGGCTGACAACGATAACCAAATCGTGGTGCATCTGGTTAAGCGCCAAACCGCTGCAGTGACACTGAATGTCGTCAATACCGCCGGGAAAGTCTTGGCTCCAGCGCAAAGTATCACGCTGAATGTGCCAGGCAACGGCAGTGCCTTTAAGTCCTTGGTGGTGGCAGCGGATGGTTATGATGCGGTTGCTTTGAAAGAACAGCTTTATTCGGTCACGTTTGAAACGCAAACTGGCGCTAAAGTTTCGGCAGTGGCCAATGCGGATCATACTGTCACGGTGACCAACCCAGATGGGACCAGTGAAACGATTACCCCAGATGCAGGCAGTGCTTCGGCATACTTGTACAAGCTGTTTAGTCAACCGGATTCTTTGATCACGTTCCAAGGCCAGACGCAAAATGACTTCACCGATACTGATCAAGCTGTGGTTGATCTAATCCAAGTGCCGCGGGTGGTGACGGTGGTGTATAACACGCCTGTCACTGGGACGGTCGTGTTCCATGATGATTTGAATAACGCGGATGTGGCCGTGGCCGATGCACCAACGTTCACCGGCTTTGTTGGGCAAAATGGTAATGTCACCGTTGATCTCGGCGCACTAGGGCTTGATGGGGATTATGCTTTGGCAGCTGGACAAGCGACGACGATCCCGTACACCTTGGCTGACAACGATAACCAAATCGTGGTGCATCTAGTCAAGCGACAAACCGCCACAGTCACGTTGAACGTGGTTGATACTGCCGGGAAAGTCTTGGCCCCAGCGCAAAGTATCACGCTGAATGTGCCAGGCAACGGCAGCAGTTTCCAATCGTTGGTCGTATCCCCAGCTGGCTATGACGATACCGCTGTGAAAGAACAGCTGCACTCGATCACTTTTGAAACGCAAACTGGCGCTAAAGTTTCAGCGGTGGCCAATGCGGATCATACTGTCACGGTGACTAATCCAGACGGGACCAGTGAAACTATTACTCCAGATTCAGGCAGCGCTTCGGCTTACTTGTACACGCTGTTTAGTCAACCGGATTCTTTGATCACGTTCCAAGGTCAAGCGCAAAATGACTTCACTGACACTGATCAGGCTGTGGTTGATTTGACTCAGGTGCCGCGGGTCATGACGGTGGTGTATAACGCGGCGGTCAGCGGTGCAGTGGTGTTTCATGATGATCTCAACAATGAAGCGGTTGATGTTGAAAAACCACTGACGTATCAAGGTTTTGTCGGTGAAACTGACAGCGTTGAAGTGGATTTGAACCAGCTTGGCTTGGCAGACAATTATGCTTTGGCAACGGGTCAAGCGACAACGATCCCGTACACTTTGGCAGATAATGATAATCAAATCGTGGTGCATCTGATCAAGCGGCAAACCGCCACAGTCACGTTGAACGTGGTTGATACTGCTGGAAAAGTTCTGGCCCCAGCGCAAAGCGTCACGCTGAACGTCCCAGGCAATGGCAACACTTTCCAATCGTTGGTCGTATCCCCAGCTGGCTATGACGATACCGCTATGAAAGAACAGCTGCACTCGATCACTTTTGAAACGCAAACTGGCGCTAAAGTTTCAGCGGTAGCCAATGCGGATCATACTGTCACGGTGACCAACCCAGACGGGACCAGTGAAACGATTACTCCAGATTCAGGCAGCGCTTCGGCTTACTTGTACACGCTGTTTAGTCAACCGGATTCCCTGATTACGTTCCAAGGTCAGGCGCAAAATGACTTCACTGACACTGATCAGGCCGTGGTTGATTTGACCCAGGTGCCACGGGTGATGACGGTGGTGTATAACGCGGCGGTCACTGGCAGGGTCATTTTCCATGATGATTTGAATGACGCAGATGTGGCGGTAGCTGATGCGCCGACTTATGCCGGGTTCGTGGGGCAGACGGGACAAGTGACAGTCGATTTGGCCGATTTGGGGCTCGTCACTGACTATGCCTTAGCCGCCGGACAAACAACCACGATCCCATACACTTTGACAGATAATGATAATCAAATCGTGGTGCACTTGGTTAAGCGGCAAACGGCTATGGTGACGCTGAATGTGGTCGACACCACAGGCGAATCGCTGGCGCCGGCGCAAAGTTTGACGCTGAATGTGCCGGGCAACGGCAGCAGCTTCAAGTCGCTGGTGGTGGCGCCAGCTGGCTATGACGATACGGCCTTGCAAGAACAAATCGCTTCGGTCAGTTTCACGACGCGCACCGGCAATCAAATCGTTGCAGTGGCAAATGCAGACAACACGGTCACTTTCACCAATCCGGATGGTTCCGCTGAGGTTGTTAAACCAACCAGCGGCAGTGCTTCAGCGTATCTTTACGCTTTCTTCAGCACGAAGCCTTCCTTGATCACTTTCCGCGACCAAGCGCAAAATGACTTCACGGATACCGATCAGGCGGTGATCGACCTTGATACCGTGCCGCAAGCAATCACGGTAGTTTATCGCGCGATTCAACAAGCCACCGTGATGTATCTGGATACGACTACCGATGCGGTGTTGCAGGTGGTGCATGTGACCGGACTGCCGAATACCACCAGCGCTTACAGGACAGACGCCACTCGCCAAGACTTTATCGATCAAGGTTATGAGGTGATAGATGACAATTATCCAACAGCGGGGATGATTTTTGACGATGACAGCACAGTTGATCAGGCGTACACGGTGAACTTGGCGCATCGCATTGTCCCACTGGATTCACAAGACGAAACGTTGCAGCGCACCGTGACGCGGACGATTCATTTTGTACGGCGCAGTGATGGCGCGCCGATGCGTGATGACGTTGTACAAAGTGTGACGCTGACTCGCAGTGCGACACAAGATGCGGTGACGCAAGCTGTCACGTATGGCGCGTGGGGCAGCGGCGCATTCGACGAGTTCTATGTACCATTCATCAGCGGATATTCCGCGGATCAAAGTGTCGTCCAATCAACGCCAGTGACCGCTGATAGCGAAAATGTCGAGCTGACGATTATTTACACGGCAGTACCGACTGGTGGTACCGGTACGCCAACGACAGGCGGCAGCATTGGCACACCGACAACAGGCGGCAGTACCGGCACGCCAACCACTGGTGACAGTACTGGCACACCAACAACAGGCGACAACGGTACGGGTACACCGACGAGCGACGGCGGTACCGGCACGTCAACGAGCGACGGGAGCACGGGGACACCAACAACAGGCGACAACAGTACCGGCACCCCGACGAGCGACGGCAGCACGGGGACACCGACAACAGGCGACAACAGTACAGGCACGCCAACGAGTGATGGCAGTACTGGCACCCCGACAACAGGCGACAATAGTACCGGCACGCCAACGAGTAATGACAGTACGGGCACCCCGACAACAGGTGACAACAGTACCGGCACGCCAACCAGTGATGGCGGTACGGGCACGCCGACAAGTAATGGCAGCACGGGCACCCCGACAACAGGCAGCAGCACCGGTACACCAACAAACGGTGGCAGTAGCGGCACGCCAACGAGTAATGACAGTACGGGCACCCCGACAACAGGTGACAACAGTACCGGCACGCCAACCAGTGATGGCGGTACGGGCACGCCGACAAGTAATGGCAGCACGGGCACCCCGACAACAGGCAGCAGCACCGGTACACCAACAAACGGTGGCAGTAGCGGCACGCCAACCAGTGGGGGCAGTACCAGTACGCCGTCAAATGTCGGCAGCAGCGGCCCTTCGAGCACCGGCAGTGATCCGCGCATCACGTTGCCGGCGGCCGATGGTGATCCAGCCAAGCAGACGCCAAGTGGTATCATAGATCCGCCAACTGATCCACAACCGCAATTGTCGAATGCTGCGCCAGATCCGCAATCGCGCCAGACGTTGCCGCAAACCGGGGAGTACGATACCAGTGGTTTGGCTTTTGTCGGCTTGGCACTTGCGAGTCTGCTCGGATTGAGTGTGACCACCAAGCGGCGCAAAGATTAATTGCAAACAAAAATACGCGCCACTCATCAAGGAAATTGCTGATGGGTGACGCGTATTATTATCGGGTGAAGGAGGATGTCTTGGCGGAAAAAAATTTATTGATGAACGTTAAAATACCAAGCCGTTGGTCATGACTGCTGATGCGGCCGGTGCCCAACAAGATGCTTATACTGATACTGGCGGCCAGACAGGCAGCTATTTTGCTAAGAGAAAACATGATAAAATAACAAAATGCACGAAGCATTGTGAGCGGCGGTTCTGCCCATCTTGCTCGATTTACGCGCAAGGTGGCAGGCGAGTTCCAAGCAACATCGGAACAAGCGAAAACGGTCGCATAAGAAAAAGCCGCGTCATTAATACTTTCGAAGAGTAGACGTGGCTTTGTAATAACGTCGAAATCGCCGCTCTTAAAGCGGGTGCTAGGATATTGCTATCCGAAGTCGCATTGTGTTTCCACCACGATGCGGCTTTTCGTATGTCCTTATTATACCAAGAGGATTGCGGTTGGACAAGCATCAGTGGCTGGTAAAATAACAATCTCCCGTCTGCAAGTACTAAGGAACGTCAGGAACAAGCAAAAACGGTCGCATAAGAAAAAGCCGCGCCATTAATACTTTGGACAAGTAAACGCGGCCTGATGCTGTCGTTGAAAATCAACTGCTCTTAAAGCGGGTGCTAGGATATTGCTATCCGAAGCCGCATTGTGTTAGAGCACGATGCGGCTTTTCGTATGTCATTATTATACCAAGAGGCTTGCGGTTGGCCAAGCATCGTCGGTGATTAAAATAACAACCATGAGCAAACGATAGTGCACAAAAAATCGCTGTTTCCCCAGGACCCATGCCCCGGTGAAACAGTGATTTAAATTATTGATGGTGGCCGGCGGCAAAGTAATTAGTCAAGCCGGTGACCACGTCTGAGGCGATTTGTTGTTGATAAGCAGGCGACGAGATATAGCGGAAGTCCTTATCGGAATTAATGTAACCCATCTCCAATAAAACCGCCGGCTGATCGTTTTCGCGCAAGACTTCGTAATTGCCGTAAGCCACGCCGCGATTGGTCAATGACAAGTTGGCACCAAGCGCTTTGTTCAACGCGCTGGCCAGCGGTTTGTCTTTGGTGGCGTTGAAATAATAAGAGGTGAAGCCGCTGGCGGTGTTGGCGTTTGGCGTGGAGTCAAAGTGAAACGAGATGAATGCGTCGGCTTTGACCTTGCGGGCTAGTGCCGGACGCTGAGCCAAGTCGACATAGGTATTTGCGCTGCGGGTGTAGATCACATTGGCGCCGGCTTGTTGCAGCTTGGTACCGACTGCCTTGGCCGTGGCTAAGGTGTACGTTTTCTCGTATTTGCCGGAAGTTGACGAAGCGCCGACATCGTTGCCGCCGTGGCCTGGGTCGATGACGATCGTGGCTTCAGATAACTTCGTGGCGGCTTTATTGGTGGAACTGCCAGGCATCGACAAGATCCAGCTGGCGATGTAGCCGGTTTTGTTGTCGGCTAAGCGCACGTGATACCATTCGCCGCTTTGATTCAGCACACTGACACGCGTGCCTTTGGCGATGCGCTCGATGACGCGGCCGCTCATCCCCGCAGTTTGGCGAATGTTGGCGGCTAACGTGGTGGTCGCTGTCAAGGTCGGGGTGGTCACTTTGGTCGTGGCGATGCTGGTTTGTTGCGGGGTGATCTTGGTGGTGGCGCCGGTGAATTCGACCAGGCTTGACGAGATCCAAGCGGCAGTGTTGTTGTAGGTGATTTGAGACCAGCCGTTGGTTTGATACAGCACATTGACCACTGAGCCTGAACTCAATGTGCCCAGCAGCTTAGCGCTGGTAGCTGCGTATTGCCGGACGTTGGCGTTGGTTTTCAAGCGGGCGACTTTGGCTGCATTGGTGGTGGCGTCATCTTGATGAACCAGCCAAGAGGCGACCCAGCCGATGCGGTTGCCGCCAAGGCGCACTTGATACCAGGAATTTTTCTTCTGTAAAATGGTGAGACTGGCGCCTTTTTGTACTTGGCCCATCACGCCGTACGTCAAGCCTGGGCCCAAGCGGACGTTAAGCACGCTGGCCGAGACGCTTAAGGTGGTGTTGTTGGCCATGACCACCGTGGTTGCGGTGCTGATGCCGATCATCACGCCGATTGCCAGCACCAAAGGCCATTTGTGCAGTTGTTTGAATGGTTTCATCTTCGATCAGTCCTTAATAAGTTAGCCTCATTATACCAAACTCGCGCCGCGCCCGCATTGGTGATGTCATAATCGGGATAAATATTTATGGGGGTTAAGGGCATGGTTGTACCAGCGTAACCTGACATGTTAAAATCCAGGTATAGAAAAACCCCACGTGTGATAACGTGGGGCTGCGCTCCCGCATGAAGTGCGGTGGCCAGTTTCTACACGACGTTAATAGTGCCAGCTTGAAAGCCGCAAGAAAACTCGCCAAATTTTACTGATTGCGCTTTTCGCTTGCACTTCTTAACACAGTAATGATCGATTAGGAGTGTGATTTGTCTGGTTGCGCAAGTGTGACCCGACATGGTAAAATTTAGACATCGAAAAACCCCACGTTTCCAAGGCGTGGGGCTGCGCGACCGCATGAAGTGCGGTGGCTCAGTTCGATTTACAACTTAATAGTGTAAGCTACTAAGCCGCAAGAAAACTCGCCAAAGTTTACTGATTGCGGCTTTTCGCTTGCACTTCTTAACGTGCGAATCGGCACGCGTCGCTTTCAGCTTCTGTCTGACGTGACGGTGACGAAGCACCGTCTCTTCGATATCAACAAATGCCGAAGCAATTCGCGACATCGACGTCATCAGCTTTTCCAGCAACTTGACTGTTATCGCCAAGGCGATAAGCAGTGCGAGTAACAAGTTCAGCTTCCTTTCGTGAGGATGATGGGACACGGCGATTTGTTTCGCCATAAGCATCACACCTTTCTGTTGGAGGCCACCGCGCATCAACTTCGCGCAAGGTGATTATCTCATGTCCTGATAGCCATGTCTATCGAAGCAATTTAATGGTATACAATCGAATAAATTATATACTCGTGCTGATCTGCACCTGTGCACACGGGTCCATGATCGTCTAGAGAGAAACGAAGTAACTTTCTGGTTGTGTCACCATGACCTGACATGGTAAACTTTACCAATCGCAGCCAACGTTTCTGAGGCGCGGGCTTGCGTGGTCAGATGAAGTGCAGTGGCCAGTTTCTACACAGCGTTAATAGTACCAACGCCAAAGCCGCAAAGAAACCTGCCAAAGTTTACGGATTGCGGCTTTTCGTTTGCACTTTTCGCCTTACAGCATTGACAAACTGCCGCGCCTTTTGTATTCTCAATAGGTAAACAAACATCCGCGCCAATGACGCTGTAGAAGAGATCACCTAAGCGATTCGGGGATGGTGCAAGCCCGATAATGATCGACAAGACGCAGCTGAGGCAGAAGTACTCCGGGAGCCACCGTTATGGCTGAGTGAAATCACAAGGTGGTACCGTGTCCGCACCCTTCGTTTAGCGCGAGGGGTGTGTTTTTTTGCGGATGAATAGACTAAAGGGGATAAAAGCATGGGTTATCAACGACCAAAAGGCACCGCAGATATTCTGCCGGGGCAAAGTGAACTCTGGCAACAAGTTGAAGACACTGCCCGTAAGATCTTAGAGCGGTATCGTTATGAAGAGATCCGCACGCCGTTGTTTGAGAACGTCGAGGTCTTCTCACGTTCAGCAGGTGACACCAGCGACATCGTCACCAAAGAAATGTACAACTTCGAAGACAAAGGCGGCCGTATGATGGCGCTGCGCCCAGAAGGCACTGCCGGTGTCGTGCGCGCTTATGTGGAAAACAAACTCTACGGACCAGAACACGCCAAGCCGGTGAAGTTGTTCTACATGGGTTCGATGTTTCGCTATGAGCGGCCCCAATCCGGCCGCCAACGCGAATTCCACCAAATTGGCGTGGAAGCTTTCGGCGCGCAAAGCCCAGTCTTAGACGCAGAAGTGATCGCCTTAGCCAAGGACTTATTGGAAGGCATGGGTGCGACCAAGTTGCGCTTTGCCATCAATACCTTAGGCGATCCTGAATCGCGCGCGGCGTATCATAAGGCGCTGGTGGATTTCTTGACGCCTTATCGCGACGAATTGTCGCAAGATTCCAAGGTGCGCTTGGAGAAGAACCCACTGCGGGTGCTTGATTCCAAAGACAAGCATGACCAAGAAATCGTCGCCAACGCGCCGAAGATCTTGGATTATTTGACCCCTGAAGCTCAGGCGCATTTTGCCGGGGTCAAGGCCAATCTGGAGAACCTTGGGATCGAATATGTGGTTGATGCCGATATGGTGCGCGGGTTGGATTATTATAACCACACCATCTTTGAAGTGATGTCTGGCGATCCGGTATTCGGCGGCGGCTACACCACCATCTCAGGCGGCGGGCGCTACAACGGCTTAGTCGAAGAACTCGGCGGCCCAGAAACCCCAGGTGTCGGCTTTGCCATGGGTGTTGAACGCTTGATGCTGCTGATGCAAGGTAAGCAAAAGCAAGCCGTTTTGCCGGCATACATCGTTGCGATCGACGAAACCGCTGCGCCAACAGCCTTGAAGCTGGCCCAAGCGATCCGCGCGCAAGGCTATGCTGCAGACATGGACTTCTTAGGCCGCAAAGCCAAAGCCCAATTCAAGTCCGCCAACAAAGCCAACGCCCGCTTAGTCTTGACGCTAGGCGAAAGCGAATTGGCTGACCACACGGTGCAAGTCAAAGACATGGCAGACGGCCAGCAACAAACCGTTGCCCAAGACGTGGTCTTTAACGACTTCGCATCACTATATAAGGAAACTTTGGAGGAAGAACAGTAGCATGGCTAAACGAACATATTATGCCGGCGACGTGACGGAAGCCCATTTAGGCGAAACCGTTACGCTGAAAGGCTGGGTCCAGAAGCGCCGCGACTTAGGCAACTTGATCTTCATCGATTTGCGCGATCGCGCAGGCATCGTGCAATTGGTGTTCTCACAAGAGATCAACGCTGATGCTTTGGCAGTGGCTGAAGCGGTGCGCAGCGAATACGTGCTGGAAGTTACCGGCTTGGTGCGCGCCCGCAGCAATGACGCCATTAACCCGCACATGAAAACAGGCAAGGTGGAAGTGGCGATTTCTGCCATCACCGTGTTAAACAAAGCCAAAACGCCGCCGTTCTACATTGAAGACGGCGTGTCGGTATCTGAAGAAACCAAGCTCAAGTACCGCTACATGGACTTGCGCCGCCCAGAAATGCAACAAGGCTTGATTATGCGCTCCAAGATCATGACCGCTACGCATGCGTATTTTGACGCACAAGGCTTCATTGATATTGAAACACCAACGCTTACGGCATCGACACCTGAAGGCGCGCGCGATTACTTGGTGCCATC
Source organism: Lacticaseibacillus jixiensis (assembly GCF_042847315.1). Classification (NCBI taxonomy): domain Bacteria; kingdom Bacillati; phylum Bacillota; class Bacilli; order Lactobacillales; family Lactobacillaceae; genus Lacticaseibacillus; species Lacticaseibacillus jixiensis. Next base: position 16,777 of record NZ_BAAFPR010000018.1, on the reverse strand, counting down.
TCGCGTGTATCCAGGCAGCTTCTACGCGCTGCCGCAATCCCCACAATTGTTCAAGCAGTTGTTAATGGGGGCGGGCTTTGATCGCTATTATCAAATCGCGCGCTGCTTCCGTGATGAAGATTTGCGCGGCGATCGTCAGCCGGAATTCACCCAAATCGATATGGAAACCAGCTTCTTGACTGCCGAAGAGATCCAAGACCTTACCGAAGGCTTGATCGCCAAAGTCATGAAAGACGTCAAAGGCGTCGACGTGAAGCTGCCATTCAAGCGCATCCAGTGGCAAGACGCCATGGACAAGTACGGCTCTGATAAGCCTGACTTGCGCTTTGGCATGGAGATCCAAGATGTGTCTGATTTGGTCAAGGACTCTGATTTCAAAGTCTTCACCAACGCCGTGGCCAACGGCGGCCAAGTGCGCGCCATCGTGGCACCACAAGCCGCAGCAGCCTATTCGCGCAAGAAGATCGACGCCATGCAAGACTACATTAAGCGCTTTGGCGCCAAAGGCTTGGCTTGGTTGAAGGTGACTGACGACGGCATCAGCGGTCCTATCAGCAAGTTCTTCGGCGACGGCGCAGCTTTAACTGGCGCGCTTAATGCGCAGGCCGGCGACTTGATCTTATTCGTCGCCGATCAACCGGCAGTCGTAGCGGCATCGCTGGGTTACTTGCGTTCACACCTCGGGGATGAACTGGGCTTGATCGACAAGTCGCAATTTGCCTTCTGCTGGGTAGTCAACTGGCCGTTGTTTGAATACGACGAAGGTATCCAACGCTGGGTCCCAGCGCACCATCCCTTCACCATGCCTAACGAAGAAGATGTGCACTTGTTGGACACCGACCCACATGCGGCTCACGCCCAAAGTTACGACATCGTCTTGAACGGCTATGAACTTGGCGGCGGCTCGATTCGTATCCACACCCGCGAGATCCAAGAGAAAATGCTCCACGCCTTGGGCTTCACCCCGCAACGCGCGCAAAAGGCATTCGGCTTCTTGCTAGACGCGTTAGACTTCGGGTTCCCACCGCATGGCGGCTTGGCGATCGGTTTGGATCGCTTCGCTATGTTGTTGGCCGGTCGCGACAACATCCGCGACGTCATCGCCTTCCCGAAGAACTCTAAAGCCAGCGAACCAATGACCAAAGCGCCATACCCAGTCGCTGACAATCAATTGGCTGATTTGGGTATCGAAGTGCGGGCCGGGGTCGATCCAGAACACGAACACGACGACGATCCAGAAGAATAACCCCAGAGCGGAACAAAGCGGGTTTAGGGCGGAGTGTAAGGCAGGATGACGTTTGGGCGTTCTTGGCCCAAGCGGCGTCATGACTTACACGCAAGCCCGCACTTAGATCACGCCGCGTTGGGCATGCGCAGTTCGACGAATAAACCATCGACACCCTTATACTGCTGAATGCAGTACAAGGGTGTTTTTTGTGTAAGATTATTTATCAGAAGGAATATTACGAGAACTTGTCACTGACACAATGTATATTAGGTTTTTGCTGGGTGAGTAGCGGCCACACGGTTATTCCACATTTCGTGTATTCCAGATTTTGAACAAGAATTTTACAAAAGTTGACATCAAGTAGACTGGTGACGATGGTATCCTGACCCTATTAATAAATTTGTTTGGGTAGAGTAAGGAGTTGATCGTATGCCGGTCAAAGCACACAAGAAGTTATTGCAAGCTACATATGACGAGAAGAAGCGTTACAAAATGTATAAGGTTGGCCGCAACTGGACAGTAGCCGGGTTGGCCTTCGTGTTCTCTGGTTTGTTGTTGACCCAACAGCCTGACAGCGTTGCTGCCGCTACTGAAGCGACCACCGATGCGGCTGCCACTAAAGCACCAGCTGCGAACACTGCCGCCAAGCTGGTGCCTACGCCGACCACGGTGTTGACCATTGGCACGCAAACCATCAAGTCTGGCGAAACCGCTGCCTTTCCGAAAGTCACCATGACCGCCGGCGAACAAGCGCCCAAATGGACGCTTGAAGATTTTGACTTTAGCAAAGTCGACAAGACCACTGCCGGCACTTATGCGGTGACCTTGTCTAAAGCTGGGTTGGCGGCGCTGCAAGCAGCCAATCCGGCGCAAAACATCACCGCAGAAACGGTGAAAGATGGGCAAGTGACGGTTGCGGCAGCTGACGCTAAAGCCAGTGATGCGGCAGCAACTGACAAAACGCCAGCAGCGACAACTGACGACGCGAAAGCTGCGGCGCAAACTGAGGCAGATGCAAGCAAAACTGCCAGCGACGACAAAGCAACTGATGAAGATGCAGCAAAAACCAGCGCAGACGCCGCAAAAGCGACTGATGACGACAAACAAACGACTGATGCAGCGACTAGTGATGCAAAAGCTGCAGACCAAACGAGCGACGACGCAACTAACGCCACCACTGATGATGCGATATCCGTTGCCAAGGCTAGCGATACTAAGGCTGCTACGGCTGAAGATGCAGCACAAACTGACGATGACGCAACCAAAGCTGCTAGTGACGATAAAACAGCGGAAACTGATGCAGTGGCAAGCGACACAAATGCTGCCGCAACAGACAAAGCCGCAGATCAAACCGAAGATGACGCAACCAAAGCCGCTGATGACGCAATAAAGTCAGCCACTGACGCGACGGCTAGTGACGACAAAGCCGCATCCGCTGACGCGGCCAACACCAAAGCACCAGCAGTTGAGTACAAGGAAGCCGACAATCCGCTGGTGCATTGGGACGACACTAAGAAGGTCAATCTTACACTATCCACAGATAAGATCGGCTACAACTCCGGCGCAAAGACTCTGGTTGTCACTTTGAACATGGCCACGTCTGGTGATGAAACTGTATCAGTTACGCTGCCAACAGATTCGCCGATCCTCAATTGGGATAATTTTGCAGCGCTGCCTGCAGGGGTCGGTACTGGCAAGGCGGTGAAGAATGCAGACGGCACCACGACTTACACCATTACTGCACCTGGTGGGGTGACGATCAACCAAGATTTGACTTTGAAATTAGCGGATAATCAATCACAAAACTCTGCAATCATTCGCCCGATCAGTGCTGAATATATCGGTACGAAGAATTTACAAATCAAATGGTCAGTCAATGGCAAAGAACAAACCCCAATCGAATTGCCGCAAACGATTCAGCCTAGTGCTGCTTTAACGACTCCGGTTCGGCAACATCCTTCCACGACGGCGATTCCCAAGCTTGTCAACGGCACCGAAGTCTTGTATGCATTCAATGTTGCTGAATCCACGGGTGTGCTTGATTCGACGAACGTTCAAGCTGTATCCAAGTGGATAAATTCTGCTGGTGCCAAAATCACGATCCCAGTGCCAAAGGGTTTTCAGTTGGATCAAGCGGCCACCGATATATACAACCAGTTCAAAGATGGTACGACCATTACCCAACCAGACGGCGCAAGTGGCGATATTATTATCACGGTGCCGGCTGGCCAAGGCGGCCCAGGTAGTGGCACCAAAAACTGGAGCGATCCGTATTTCTTGATTGGAGCTTATACCGGAACCCAGCCAGCAGAAGACACCACCGTCAAAGCTGACGGGCCGGCTGTTTTCGAACAAAAGCTAGACAATGGCAAGACGCTGACATGGACTGGGAAAGTTTGGCAAGATGATTTATCAGGCACTGGCACCGGGCAGATTTCACCAGAAATCGAGCTGCGTGTCGATGGGAACAGCAGTACTTCCACGGAGGTATTGTTAGTAGATGATGATGTCACCAATGATCCGAAATACTTGTCCAGCGTGGACTTTACGCTGAACGCACCAGCCGCATTGAATAATTCCTCGTTCACCTTCAGCGTGCCGGATGGCATCACCGCAACTGGCATCAAAGTACCAGATCCGGGCAGCGGCTATTTTATTTATATGCCTGGCACCACCAGTTATGCCTACACGTTGAAGATGAAAGACGGCAGTGAAGAAACCGGCACGGTTGCCCCAGGTGGCACTATTGAAGCCAAAAACACCAGCGGGATCGTTACCGCGGTGCTCAAACCAAATCATTTAGATGCTGGTGCGTACACAATCCGCGCAGTTCTCGCGGAAAACTGGAGCGAACGCTTCTTGCTGTATGGCACAGTGGACAAGACTTACGCTGATGGCACACCGCTCAAAGTGGGCGATAAGCTAACATTCTCAGTTGCCTTCAATGATGGTTTAGCCAAGAGCACGACAACTAACGGCTCTAGGATAGAAACCATCGCTGCACCGATCGGCAATACCATTGGTTGGACTAAGCAGACAAGCAAAAATCCCGGTGAGCCGTCAGGGTCGATGAGTATCAAAGCCAATGGTGGTAGCGGCCAGACCACTGATAAATTATTCGAGCCAATTGTATATTTCATTGCGCCAAGCAATGCATCTGTTGCCGGATATCTCATTCCGGCTGGCTCTAAGGCAGTCATCACCAAATACACCACCGACGACGGACGCACTGGCGTCAAAATGGATTTCACCGGCACTGGGGAAAGTGTTTCGACCACAACAACTGGCGTTTACGGCTTGAACCTTGAGAATTCATTGGATTCAACAGCAAGCGAATCTTCTGTTGATTACTACATTACTTCACCCAACACCGCCTTGAAGCAGACCAAGAAAGTAACTGACCTGTCATTAACCGACGGGGATGCTAACGCGGTTCAAATGGATGATGCGCAGCAGCCTTGGAGTGTTATCGCAGCTAAAGTCCAAGCTGGCATCACGCTTGCGCAAGGTAACCAAAACCCTGATCCTGTCGTTGACGCCACCTCTGATGTGCATGACGATGGTACGGTAATTTTCAACTATAACTTGCTCAACTCCAGCAATACCAGCATTGAAGGGTCATCTACGATCTTGAACTTGGCCACTGCAGGGCAAGGCGGCTCGACGGCGACTTATCATCTCACCGAACCGATCACCGTGCCGGCTACGTCAAGCAAAGGGGTGGCATACACGCCGAAGATCATGTATTCGACCAGCACCTATACGCCGGCTGATGGCCAAACGACGCCAGATCTGACGAATTTTGTCACGGAAGATCAGATCAGTGATTGGAGCAGTGTGCGGGCGGTTTATGTTTCATTCGGTAAGGTCGCAGCCGGGGATTCCACCGGCCGCATCACGCTGACTGGGACGGTAGATGATTTCGTTAAGCAAAATGGTAAAGTGGCCAAACTTGATGCGTTGACATTCATGAACGGCGCGGCGTACAACGAATCTACCAGTGCCAACGTCAGCATGTCCAGCACCTCAACACTCACCGCGGTTTTGCGCTACACCGACGCTGACGGCGTGCACAACATTGCCTTGGACGACTTGACGCAAGTGCTAAAAGACGGCGTTGACACCTTGCACGTTCCGAAGCTTTCGGATACCGATATGGCGCTGATTCCAAAAGATTATGTTGCCGGTGCAGTCGAAATCGAGAACTCCGATGCTAATTATGGCGACATACCAAACAATACTGCCGTGGACGGCCAAGTTTCACAATATGACTTCGATGGGGATGTGATCGTCTACAATTACGCCAAAGACGAACCAGTCACCACGCAAACCATCAAGAAAACTGTGCATTACACCGATCAAGGTGGTGACAAGCTTGTAGATGACTACTCGAAATCAGTAGAAGTCAGCGATGCTGTTGATCCAAAAACTGGAGTGCCAGCACCTGCAACTTTGCCTGGCCAGGCTAATCCGACAGTTGACGGCTATCATGTAATCAAAAATCCAGCTGATGCGACCGGTGATTCAACTGTCAGCTTTGGCGATAAGGATATTGACGTGACTGTGATTTATGCCGCCAACAGCCTCACTCAATCGCTGAATTCTGTGACGAAGACAATTCATTTTGTCGACGAGAATGGTGATACGCTCAAGCCTGACTATACGGCCCAAGCCAACTTCACCAAAGTTGTCGATGACCAGACTGGCGACGTGAGCTATGGTCCGGAAACGGCAACGCTGGGCCATCCAGAAGCCCAAACCTTGGAAATTCCTGGCTATACGTTGACCAACACGCCAAAAGAAGCCACAACTGATCAGACCGTTAAGTATGGCGATAAGAATATTGAAGTGACTTTGGTTTATAAAGCCAACAGCCTCACCCAGTCGCTGAGTTCTGTGACGAAGACGATTCATTTCGTCGACGAGAATGGTGATAAGCTCAAGGATGACTTTACGGCCCAAGCCAACTTCACCAAAGTTGTCGATGACCAGACTGGCGACGTGAGCTATGGTCCGGAAACGGCAACGCTGAGTCATCCAGATGCCCAAACCTTGGAAATTCCTGGCTATACGTTGACCAACACGCCAAAAGAAGCCACAACTGATCAAACTGTTAAATATGGCGACAAGAACATTGAAGTAACGTTGGTTTATAAAGCAAACAGCCTCACCCAATCGCTGAATTCTGTGACAAAGACAATTCATTTTGTCGACGAGAATGGTGATACGCTCAAGCCTGACTATACGGCCCAAGCCAACTTCACCAAAGTTGTTGATGACCAGACTGGCGACGTGAGCTATGGTCCGGAAACGGCAACGCTGGGTCATCCAGATGCCCAAACCTTGGAAATTCCTGGCTATACGTTGACCAATACGCCAAAAGAAGCTACAGATGACCAGACTGTTAAATATGGCGACAAGAATATTGAAGTGACTTTGGTTTATAAAGCCAACAGCCTTACCCAATCGCTGAATTCTGTGACGAAGACAATTCATTTTGTCGACGAGAATGGCGATACGCTCAAGGATGACTATACGGCCCAAGCCAACTTCACCAAAGTTGTCGATGACCAGACTGGCGACGTGAGCTATGGTCCGGAAACGGGAACGCTGAGTCATCCAGATGCCCAAACCTTGGAAATTCCTGGCTATACGTTGACCAATACGCCAAAAGAAGCCACAACTGACCAGACCGTTAAATATGGCGACAAGAACATTGAAGTAACGTTGGTTTATAAAGCAAACAGCCTCACCCAGTCGCTGAATTCTGTGACGAAGACGATTCATTTTGTCGACGAGAAAGGGGATACGCTCAAGCCTGATTATACGGCCCAAGCCAACTTTACCAAAGTTGTCGATAAGCAGACTGGCGACGCGAGCTACGGTCCGGAAACGGCAACGCTGGGTCATCCAGAAGCCCAAACCTTGGAAATTCCTGGCTTTACGTTGACCAATACTCCAAAAGAAGCTACAACTGATCAAACTGTTAAATATGGCGACAAAAATATTGAAGTAACGTTGGTTTATAAAGCCAACAGCCTCAAGCAGTCACTTGATACAGTCACTAAGACTGTTAAATACGTTGACGAGAAGGGTAATGAACTCAAACCCGCATTTACGGCACATGCCAACTTCACTCAAGTTGTCGATGATGTAGCCGGTACGACGGACTCTGCGCCACGGACTGCTACACTTGGTTTCAAAGATAACCCTGAAATTGCGGGCTACTCAGTTGCGAACAGCCCTGAAGCAGCAACTTCTGCGCAAACCGTCAAGTATGGTGATCAGGACATCAATGTTTCCGTGGTCTACACCAAGAACCCAACGACCATGACGCTAAGCACAGTCACTAAGACCGTGCATTACGTTGACCAATACGGCAAGACGCTGGCGCCAGACTTCACTGCCCACGCCAACTTTACTGAGCTGCATGATCAGAAGACGAATGCGAGCCAATATGCGCCAGAAACTGCGACCCTTGGCCATCAAGATAATCCAGAGTTCGAGGGCTACACTATCACGCAAAACCCGGCAGAAGCCACCACTGATCAAACGGTTAGTTATGGTGCAAAGAACGAAGAATACACCGTGGTCTACACCAAGAACCCAACCACCATGACACTAAACACAGTCACCAAGACGGTGCATTACGTTGACCAATACGGCAAGTCGCTAGCACCAGACTTCACCGCGCACGCCAACTTCACTGAGCTGCATGATGAGAAGGCGAATACGAGCCAGTACGCGCCAGAAACTGCGACCCTTGGCCATCAAGATAATCCAGAGTTCGAGGGTTACACCATCACGCAAAACCCGGCAGAAGCCGCCACTGATCAAACGGTTAGTTATGGTGCAAAGAATGAAGAATACACCGTGGTCTACACCAAGAACCCAACCACCATGACACTAAACACAGTCACCAAGACCGTGCATTACGTTGACCAATACGGCAAGACGCTGGCGCCAGACTTCACTGCCCACGCCAACTTTACTGAGCTGCATGATCAGAAGACGAATGCGAGCCAGTACGCGCCAGAAACTGCGACCCTTGGCCATCAAGATAATCCAGAGTTCAAGGGCTACACCATCACGCAAAACCCAGCAGAAGCTACCACTGATCAAACGGTTAGTTATGGGGCAAAGAACGAAGAATACACCGTGGTTTACACCAAGAACCCAGCCACCACGACGTTAGACACAGTCACCAAGACGGTGCACTATGTCGACGAAGATGGGCAGACTTTAGCGCCGGACTTCACGGCTCATGCTAACTTCACGCAATTGCATGATGCCACAACTGGCACCGCCGAGTACGGTCCAGAAACTGCGCTGCTTGGCCATCAAGACGTGCCAACGGTCAAAGGCTACACTGCCCAAACCATTCCGACTGAGGCCACGACTGATCAAACCGTTAAATTCGGCGATCCAGATCAGACGTACAATGTCGTTTACACCAAGAACCCAACGACGACCACCAAAGACACCATCACCAAGACGGTGCGCTATGTCGATGAAACCGGCCATTCACTCACCGCTGCTTTCACTGACAAAGTGACCTTAAACAAGGTGACTGACACGATCACCAAGGAAGCGACCTACACACCAAAGACTGCGACCCTCGGCCATCAAGCGAACCCGGAGATCCCAGGCTACACGCTGAAGTCGACTCCGCAAGCGGCGGTCACCGACCAAACTGTCAAATTCGGCGATCCGGACACGACGTACGATGTCGTTTACACCAAGAACGCCACCACCCAAACGCAAGCCACCGTGACCAAAACGGTGCACTACGTCGATCAAGACGGCAACCAATTGGCCGCCGATTTCACTGATCACGCCAACTTCACCGCATTGCACGATGCTGTCACCGACACAACGCAATACGGCCCGGCCAGCGCCACCCTTGGCTATCAAGCTGATCCGACTTTTGCCGGCTTCACGAAAGTCACCAGCCCAGCTGGCGCAACCAGCAGCCAAACTGTACACTACGGCGACGCGGACCTGGAATATACCGTGGTCTACAACCGCAACACGCCAACACAAGCGTTAGACACTGTCACCAAAACAGTGCACTACGTCGATCAAAATGGTATCCAACTAGCAGCCGATTTCACCGATCACGCGAACTTCACAGCATTGACCGACGCGGTTGATGGCGCCGTTACGTATGGCCCAGAATCTGCGACCCTTGGCTATCAAAATGATCCAATCATCGCAGGTTACCACGTCGAATCAAGTCCAGCTGCTGCCACCAGCAAACAGACTGTTTCGTTTGGTGATGATGATCTTGAGTACACCGTGATTTATGTTCGTGATCAGCCAAGCAACAACGGCGGTGAAACAACTCCGCCAGACAACAATGGCGGCGAAACCACACCGCCAGACAACAACGGCGGTCAAACAACTCCGCCAGACAACAACGGCGGCGAAACGACACCGCCAGATAATAATGGCGGCGAAACCACACCGCCAGACAACAACGGCGGTCAAACAACTCCGCCAGACAACAACGGCGGCGAAACCACACCTCCAGACAATAATGGTGGCGAGACGACTCCACCAGACAACAACGGCGGCGAGACGACTCCACCGGACAACAACGGCGGTCAAACAACTCCGCCAGACAACAACGGCGGCGAGACGACTCCGCCAGACAACAACAGCGGTCAAACCACACCGCCAGACAACAACGGTGGCGAAACGACGCCGCCAGACAACAACGGTGGCGAAACGACGCCGCCAGACAACAACGGTGGCGAAACGACGCCGCCAGACAACAACGGTGGCGAAACGACGCCGCCAGACAACAACGGTGGTCAAACAACACCACCAGACAACAACGGCAGCGAAACAGCTACGCCAAACAACAATGGAGGCGAAAGCACAACACCGAATAACACCAACGGTCAAACCACGCCGCCGGACACCAACGGCGAACAGACCACAACCTCGACGAACACCAATGGTGAAACCACGCCAGCATCCACGCCGGATCGTCACAGCTTGCCAGACACTAACGTTGGTGACACTGCAACGCCGACTCAAGCGCCAAGCCCAAGCGACCAGCCAGCACTGTCAGCACAACCAGCACAGCCGGCTGCCAAGTTAACCAAGCAGACGCAATCCGTTGGCTCACGCCGCGCAGCCAAGCAAGCCGCAACACGCCGCAGCTTACCAGCCACAGGCGAGTCGCAGAACGTTCTGGCAATGTTGGGGATGGGCCTTGTGTCCTTGATTGGTGCCACCTTGTTCCGTCGTAAGCGTAATTGATCAACTATGCGCCCATTCAGCACATCTGCGTTGAATGGGCGCATTTGCGTGCTGCAGTGCTTCGCGCAAGCAGGTGATTGATCTGCAAAACCCGGGATCTACGCGATTGCTTTGTAAAGATTGTAAAATGTTAGAAAAACGCTTGCATTAATCTTGCGACCATGTTATCTTATACTTGCTCAACCGCATAGGGGAGAGGAGACGAACGAAGGCCAAGCTTGTCTGTACCCCAAACCCCGAAACAGGCCGGTCTGGCACGAATGAGTTCTGCTCAGGAGTGTGGCCTGTTCCCCCAGAGCGCGCGCTATGAAGCCCGGTCACCTAGTCCACGGGCAATGCCAGGGCGTACAACAGGACCGTATCACGACCACCTCAGCTGGAGTAGGCTTACGAAGGCTGGGTACTTAATTGAATAACGATCGGCAGGCAGCAAGATCAGAAATAAATAGCCTGCCGCGACGAAATTCCACGATGGGTAAAGACCCAATCGTGTATTTGTCGTGCTATAGAACATTGATTCAGCTGTTTACGCGTTGCGCTTAGTCCACCCAGACGTTGGCAAGGCGCTTATTTTGTGTTAAGCGGCGGGGTTTAGTATACTTAAAGTAAGGAAGGTGAAAACATGGACGATTTACGCAAGCGCTTGACGGCGGAACAATTCGCCGTGACCCAAGATGGGGCCACCGAGCGGCCGTTCTCTGGCATCTATGATGATTTCTGGCAAGAAGGGCTGTATGTTGATGTGGTGTCTGGCGAGCCGCTGTTCTCCAGTCGCGATAAATACGACGCGGGTTGCGGCTGGCCGAGCTTCACCAAGCCAGTGGCCAAGTTGCAAGAGCACCGCGATCAAAGATTTGGCATGGAACGCGTTGAGGTGCGCTCCAAGAACGCCGACAGCCATCTCGGCCACGTCTTCACCGACGGGCCAGCAGCGCAAGGCGGCCTGCGTTATTGCATCAACGCCGCTGCTTTACGCTTCGTGCCTAAAGCAGAATTGGCGGCACAAGGTTATGGCGAGTACGCATCATTATTTGACTAATAAGCAATGCCTCACCAGTTGGTGGGGCATTCTTATTACTTGGAAGCAGAAATTGGCCGTCCTGGCTTTCAGAAATAATGCTATACTACTAGCATTGACTTGCAGAAAGGATCGCAATTACACATGCATGAAATCGATCGGCTGATTCGCCGTCACCAGAACTGGAGCCGCTTTACCGCCGCCATCTTCTACGCCATCTGTGTCGGCATCGCCATGAATATGTTCTGGGAACCGGCAGGGGTCTTTGCTTCCGGCGTCACCGGCGCGGCACAGTTGCTGGCCACTGTCGTACGCAAGTGGTTCGACTTCCCGCTGCCGTTTATGGGCTGGCGCAGCACCGACTTGTTGAACACCGGGACGCTGTTGTTTCTATTGAATGTGCCGTTATTCGTGTTAGCCTGGCGCAAAATTGGCCACCGCTTCACCATCTTCACGTTCTTGGCAGTCATCTTTAGTTCCGTGTCGATCCGCTGGCTGGGGATCATTAAGCCATTGACTTCAGACCCGATCGTCAGCGGGATCTTCGGGGCGGTCGTTAACGGGTTGGGCACCGGGTTTGCCTTACGCAACAACATCTCCACTGGGGGCTTGGACATCATCGGCATTGTGATGCGCAAGAAGACAGGCACCACCATCGGTACCGTCAACATTGCCGTCAACGTCGTGATCTTGTTCTTCGCCGGCTTCGTCAACGATTGGCCGCATGCGCTGTACTCGGCTTTGGCCATCTTCATCAACGGCAAGATCCTCGATTCCGTCTACACGCGCCAGCAGCGCCTGCAAGTGATGATCGTCACCGAGCACCCCAAGAACGTGATCAACGAAATCCAGAACACCTTGCGTCGCGGCATCACCATTGTCCACGATGCAGAAGGGGCCTTCCGCCACGAAGAAAAAACGATCCTGTTTACGATCATCTCCCGTGCGGAAATGTACGACTTTGAAGCAGCAATGAAGGCCAGCGACCCATACGCGTTTGTGTCGATCACCGATTCAGTGAAGATCATGGGCCGCTTCTATGAGCCAAAGACGGATTAAGTTTAATGCAGATCACTTCAATCAGCCTCGCACATGAAATTGACAGTCATGTCAAATCGTGATAATCTTTAGTCGTGCTTGGAGCAGTTGCTTGATTTATTGCACAAATGTGTTCAGTCTTATGAAGTTTGATTTGGATGAACATTCAACTTACGGCAAGATTTTACCGCGAGTTAATCCCCCAATTACTGACGTGCCGTGGGTAGCACGTTACAAAACCGACACCATACTGCAAGCATTGATGGCGCTGAGACAATTGTCTCAGCGCTTTTTTCGGCGAGATTTAGGCATACCCATGCGAATCCGAATTGTATTCCGCTTGATATCCTCCTATAATCGAACGATAGGGTGCCGAGAACGATTTCTTTAGGCTGAGGTTACCGCAAGCTTGATCGTTGTCGAGGGAGTCGCCCACTACATCTTAAGGAGACTAGACATGTATTATTTTCTCAACGCATTTATTCCCCGGTATTGTTCTGGGATCGAGCACGCGGAGTTCAAGCGCCTGGCAAATTTCTTGTTGCACGGGGTCGACGCCAAAATCGTGACCAGCGTCTATACGCGCGAGGCCAGTGATAACCTGGCAGTTAACCATCTTGATTACAAGCATTATGTGAATTTGTATGATTTCTTCTGTGACAACACGGATGTGCCAGAGAAGCACTTGGCTGATGAAGATATCGCCCCTGAGTTGCGGTTAGATGCCCAAGGCACTACCACGCATTGTTATAATACCGAGCGCGAAGTGATGAGTATTATGCACAAAGGCGGACGGATTGATTACGCTGACATCTATGACGGTGATCATCAACTGGTTCGCCGGGATTATTATGATACCCGCGGCTTCAAAGGCTTCAGTCAGTTCTTCGCCACAGATGATGACGTGTCTCGCAATTACGTTGCATTGGAGAATTTCTATTCCAGTACCGGTCGCGTCGGCGTGGAAATTACCTACCGCAAGCGCGGCGACGGCATCGTTGCGACGGCTTATCGCCTGCGTCGTGCAGACGGCCGAGAATGGTGCTTGATGAACCCCGACCAGATGTATAAGGTATTTCTGGATGAATTGAATGCTGGCGGCGATACATTCATCTCTGATCGCTCGGATGTGACGAATCGGCCAATGATCAATATGACCACACCGGCGCGGAAACTCGAGCACTTTCATAATATCCACTTCCAAGACTTCCATGATCCGATGCATTCACCACTGACGTACCCGTCGATTGGCGAAACCGAATTGTTGAGCCGCACTGACATGGTGATCACGCCAACTGAACAGCAAGCCTCAGATATGCGCAAGCGGCTCAAGACCACCGTGCCAATTCACGGCATTCCAGTTGGCGTGATCCCTGATGAGCAATTAGCTAAGCCCGTAGTGTTGGAACCTGATCGCACGAAAGGCAAAATTATCATGGTGGCCCGATTGTATTGGGAGAAACACGTTGACGACGCGATTTGGGCATTCAAAGCCGCGCATGACAAGCTGGATTGGTTGACCATGGATATTTATGGTTATGGCGATGGTAATACCGACTATCGTGATGAGAAACTGGCCAAGCAAATCGTCAAAGAGCAAGATCTGGAAGATGTTGTGCACTTTATGGGATACTCAGACAACATCGGTGAGGTATACGACGATGCGCAAGTGATGCTGTTATCCAGTCGCCACGAAGGCGCACCACTGGCAATTCTTGAAGCTGCGTCCCATGGCGTACCAACCATCAGTTACAATACGAATTACGGACCTGCAGAGTTGATTCAAGCTGGCAAGTCAGGCGAAATCGTTCCTTACGGCGATGTTGAAGGACTGACGAAAATGCTGGTGAAGACATTCACTTCTAAGACGCGCTTAGCGAACTTGTCTAAGGGTGCTTACGCCCGCGCTAAAGACTTCTCTCAAGAAGCGGTTTGGAACCGATGGAAGGAATTGGTCATCAATCCGCAGCAAGACTAAATCTGCACTTAAAGTGAAGAACTGACGAAGAGGGTGATCCTCGGCGTCAGTTTTTTTCGTTTGAACATGATGTGTCGGTAAACACGATAACACTTTAGCCTTCAGACAGACGTTAACAATCATAAATGAGATAACAATTATCATCGCAAGCGGGAACAAATAGGCCAGTATGTATGCAATTCACACAGCATAGCGGGGAAAACGCGCTGTCAAGCAATTGTGTTGTGTACAACCATAGTATCCATGTCACAAATTAATCTGTTTGTAATAATCGAACATAGGCACAAAGATGAATATATTTTCTTACAAATTGATCGTTACAATCGATACATATGAGCCTAACTTTCTACACAGTTTTCAAGCACAGGAGGCAGCAATATTACGTTAAGCATCGGGGCTTAGGAATCAAGATAGAAAAATTCTCAGAAATGTGTGAAAACCATTTCTGTAAACAATGACATACCGTATCATGTATTAAACAATTAATTCAACTAATTGTTTGCTGGAAAAGTTTTGCAATTGCGATCTTGCCGCGCGAGTGATGAATATTTCTTTGACGAAGTATGGCTGATGCCATATAATCAACTTAGATGTGATGGCTAGTTACAAATACATAATTAGCCTCCTTCAAACTATTATATCCTGAGGGGGATTCCAAATGACTCATAAGACTCATAAACATTATTCGTAGCTGGGGTAGCTGCAGCCAGCTTGTTCTCAGTAGCTGCTTTTGGTAACAAAGATGTTTCCGCTGCTACACTCCGTACGACTGATTATCAAGCTTCAGTATTAGCTGGCGAAACCGCTGGTACTGCAAAAACTACTACACCTGCATCATCTGCTGCAAGCACTGCTGTTAACAATGGCCAAGTTGCTGGTTCCTTTGGTAAGGATGCCCACAACGCAGCCGCTGCTACCACTACAGCATCTAGCTCTGCCGCTCCTACTACTGGTGCAAGCACCGCTGTTAACAATGGCCAAGTCGCTGGTTCCTTTGGTAAGGATGCCCACAACGCAGCCGCTGCTACCACTACAGCAACTAGCTCTGCCGCTCCTACTACTGGTGCAAGCACTGCAGTTAACAACGGCCAAGTTGGTGGTTCGTTCGGCTCAGATGCCCACAATGCAGCCGCTGGCCAAACTAAGACCGCTAACGATGCTACGTCCAAGGAAGTTCAAGGCTTGGTTGATGAGTACGCACGATACTCTAAAGCTGCGAACCAGATGGAACAGAGCATGGCTAAGCAAGTCGCTGAGAAGTTAGCTGCCCTTGGCTACAACACTGATGGCACTAAGATCAGCACTGGTTCTACTGCAACTAGCGGTGCTTCTTCCACTGCTACCAGCACTGCATCCAGCACTTCTAACGGTTACGCTCAAAAGCCTGATACTGGCTCCAAGCCTGGCAAGATGATCACTAACACTGACGAATACCAAGCTAGCCAACTTGGCTTGACTGTTGCGCAGTTCGAAGCACAAAAGGACCTTAACACACTTAAGGATCTTGAAGCTAAGTATGCAAATGCTAACGCTCAAGGCTTGAAGTTCGAAGCAAAGATGTATGCTGATCAGATTGCTGCACTCAAGGCTGAAATGGAAGCCAAGGGCGAACCAACTACTGATACTACAGACACCAACACTTCCACTGGTAGCACTGCTTCATCTACTGCCTCCAGCACTGCTTCTTCTACTGCAAGCTCCACTGCATCCAGCACCGCTTCTTCCACTACTAGCTCTGCTGCATCCAGCGCTGCTTCCTCAGCTGCTGCTAAGACTGTGAAGACTGCTGCTAAGACTACTGCAACTAAGACTGCTGCAACCACTAAGGCTGCCGCTACTAAGACTGCTGCTGCTAAGGCTGCAACTTACCCAGCAACTGGTGACAACAACAACACTGCTGCTACTGCTGTCGGTGTTGTCGCAGTCATGGGCGCATTGTTCGGTTTGGCCGGTACTTCTTTGAAGAAGCGCGCCTAATCATAACAATTTAATTGTTTAATTAGGGACCAAATCTTTTCAGACTAACGAAAGCCAGAAAAGAATCTGATCGATTCTTTTCTGGCTTTTTGTGTTTAGTTATCCTTAGGGGGATTTATTATGCAAAAAGGTGCAAAGAAATGTAAGCACCTAATAACAGACCGCCTATCCCTCTCAATTGCCAAGCGGTATCATGACCTCATCATAAGAATGGTGAGGTATTTATATGGACGAAGATCAACCCGAGATTGTTCGTATCAAGTTGGAC
>NZ_BAAFPR010000017.1:0-61594 GCF_042847315.1 Lacticaseibacillus jixiensis | reverse complement strand
CAGAATCGTCGTTGGTCTGGTAACTTGAGGCACTGATTGGCAAGTTGCCTAAAGTTGATACGATGAAGAAACTCTTGGAACAAAACGAGCCCGGCGTCATTTGAAAGTTGACCGCCGTCGGCGGTCACAGTCACATTGGTATTGCATTGCAGGGATAAGCTGGTTAAAGTTGAGATGGTGTGAAGCCTCGCTTTCGTGATGGTTTTTGTCGACTTAACCTTAGCATATAGGCGCACCCAATGGGTGAAACACCAAAGCAGCGCAGTCCCGTGTGAATCATGGGATTGCGCTGCTTTTTTGAAATTCTATGAATAATCCAGGCTTATAAGTATTGTACCGGTTCGCTACGCTCGTAAAATTGGGCTGAAGAGGTCTCATATCTTAGGCTCAAAGTCAGAGGAGTAAAACACTATGGAAGACTAAATCGGGGGAATTTGTAGCCACAATCCAACAACGATGACTGAATTGATCCATTGAGACAAATACTAAGGTAGATGGCGAATATCATAGCGACATTATGTGATTGAACATAGCAGTCAGAGTTCAATCAGGTGCCGGCTACCGACGTCACACCAGGACTGATTGCCTCCAGCTCGCACCTGCATACTTGCAGTTATCTACCAGATAGTGTACCCTAAAAGCGTTAACTGAATAGATTTCTTCGGGGCAGGGTGTAATTCCCGACCGACGGTGACTGTGCAAGCAGAAGTCCGTGACCCGCGATCAGCGGTGGACCCAGTGAGAGTCTGGGACCGACAGTGAAAGTCTGGATGGGAGAAGAAAACGAGTTTTCATTCCATTTTGTGGGCACTTTTTTTGCTGTGCTCCTCGGATGAGATCTTATTTAGCTTTCAATCATGGCCTCGCAAATTCTTGCGAGGCCATTTTTTTATGGAGGTGGAATATGATTTCAGATTCAGAATTCATGGCACTCGCTTGGCAACAAGCACGCCGCGGGGCGGATCAGACTTGGACCAATCCGCAAGTCGGCGCCGTGCTGGTGCGCGAAGGTCGGGTGATGGCACAAGGCTACCATCACCGCTTCGGCCAAGCGCATGCAGAAGTTGATACCTTGGCGCAGCTGCCGGATCCGGGCTTGGCAGCAGGCGCCACCATGTATGTGACGTTGGAGCCTTGCAGCCATTATGGCAAGACCCCGCCGTGTGCCAACCGGCTGGTGGCAGCCGGTGTGGCGAAGGTGGTGATCGGCCAGCGCGACCCCAATCCGCTAGTCGCCGGCAAAGGGATCGCCATCTTGGAAAAAGTCGGAATCGCCGTTTCCGTCATGGGGGAGACCGGTGGGTTAAACCGCGCGTATAACTTTTTTTATCAGCACCAGCGGCCTTTGGTGACGCTCAAATATGCCACCAGTGTCGACGGCAAGCTGAACGCGAACCAACCGGAGCGGACCCGCTTGAGCGGGCAGGCGGCGTTTTTGGACAGTCAGGCTGAGCGCGCCAAGCAACAGGCAATCGTGGTCGGCGAACATACGCTGTTGATTGATGATCCCAGCCTGACGGTGCGGACGCAGGCACTTGCGCATCCCCCAGTGCGAATCGCCATGGTGCGCGACGCAGACGCCTTGTCGCAACACTTGCGGCTGTTGACAGACGCGAGTGCGCCAGTCTGGCTGCTCAGCGAAATGCCTTCGACGCGTGATTGGCCAGCACACGTTCAAGTTTTCCCTGCTGACCACTGGACGCCACAAGCTGTGTGTGCGTTGGCGGCAGAACACGGGATCCAGGCACTGCAAGTCGAAGGCGGCAGTCGGCTGCAAGCCGAGTTTTTGGCCGCCGGATTGGCCGAGCAGCTGATCGTCTATGTGGCGCCGCTGACGCTGGGCGGAGATGCCTTGCCGGTGGCGCAAGGACCGGCTTCGGCAACCATGACGTGGCAACTGCACGACATGCAGCGCCTGGCTGCAGACGTCAAGCTCACCTACAGGAGGGATGTCTAATGTTCACCGGAATCATTCAAGGAATCGGGCGCATCGTTGAAACCAACGTGCAAGGCGAAACGGCGGTTTTGACCATCGCCACCCCACTGACGGCGGCAGAACACAGCCGCATCGGCGATAGCGTGGCGATTGACGGCATCTGTTTGACCATCACGGCTTTGATGCCGAGTGGCTTTACCGTCGACGTGATGCCAGAGACGATCCGCCGTACGAACCTGGTCGACCTGAGTGCCGGCCAGCGGGTCGATCTGGAATTGGCGCTGGCGGCGAATGGCCGCTTGGACGGCCATTTTGTCCTCGGTCATGTGGATGCCACCGGCCGGTTGGTCAGCCGCGAAGAAGAGCAAAACGCGGTGGTGTTGCGCTTTGCCTTTCCCGCCACTTTGCGGCCGTACATCGTGGCCAAAGGCAGCATCGCCGTCAACGGCGTGAGCTTGACGGTGACGACGGTGACGGCAACCACGTTTGGCATCAGCCTGATCCCGCACACGCTACAGGAAACCGTGCTAGGGGAACTGGCGGTGGATCAGCGCGTCAATCTGGAAACGGACATTCTCGGCAAATACTTGGTGGCCCAAAAGGAGATCGAACATGAAAAATAATCTGAAACAGCGTGTCGAACACGCGTTAGCTGTCTTGAAACAAGGCGGGTTGGTCATCGTGACCGATGACGACCAGCGCGAGGCAGAAGGCGATATGATCGGCCTGGCGCAATACGCCACCCAACAAAGCGTCAACACCATGGTATCCAAAGCGCGCGGGTTGTTGTGTGTGCCCATGGCGCCGGCAGTCGCCCAGCGTCTGGGCTTGCACCCGATGGTGGCAGACGCCACAGATGCCTTTGGGACCGCCTTTACCGTCAGCACCGATGCCAAAACGACCACGACCGGTATCTCGGCGGTCGATCGCGCCGACACGATCAGCCAACTCGCAGACCCGCAAGCTGAGTCCGGCGACTTTTACCATCCGGGACACGTTTTTCCGCTGATTGCCGCCGCAGAAGGCACCTTGGGCCGCTCTGGCCACACGGAAGCCGCAGTGGACCTGGCCAAGCTGGCCGGGGCACAGCCGGTGGCGTATATCTGCGAGATCTTGAAAAAAGACGGCACCATGGCGCGGCGCGAGGAACTCAAGCCGTTTGCAGAAGGCGTGCAGATGCCGTTGTTATCGATCCAAGACATCAAAAACTATCGCTACATGTGCGATCCGACGGTGGTGCAGGCGATTGCTAAGGTGGCTTTGCCAACGAAATATGGTGAGTTCATGCTCGAAGCCTTCACGACACCTGGCGAAAGCGAACCGACGCTGTTGCTCAGCTATGGCGAGATCAAACCGCAGACGCCGCTGTTGTTGCGGATCCATTCGGAATGCCTGACCGGAGATGTGTTTGGCTCCAAGCGCTGCGACTGTGGCGCCCAGCTGGCCAAGGCGATGCAAACTATTGCCGCCGCCGGCCAAGGTGCGGTGTTGTATCTGCGGCAAGAAGGGCGTGGCATCGGCCTGGCGAACAAGCTGCGAGCCTACCGCCTGCAAGAACAAGGCTTTGACACCGTCGAAGCCAACATCCACCTGGGCTTTGCGCCGGATCAGCGCCAATACGGCTTGGTCGCGGCGATCTTGGGGCAAAAGCAGATTGATACCGTGGATCTGTTGACGAACAACCCAGACAAAATCGCTCAACTAGAAGCGTTGGGGATCACGGTGCGGACCCGACAACCGCTGGAGGTGCCGGTACAGCCGGAAGACCAGCAATATTTAGTCACCAAAAAGCATAAGCTCCACCACTTACTCAAGGAGGTCGATTAACATGCCAGATTATCTAGGCGACACAAACGGTCGCGGGTTGCGGATCGGGATTGTCGTGGCGCAATTCAATGATATGATTACCCAGCGGCTGTTGGCAGGGGCGAAGGCAGCGTTGCAACGCAACGGGGTGGCAGCGGCAGACATCACCACTTGGTGGGTGCCCGGCGCCTTCGAGTTGCCGCGGGCGGCCAAACAGATGAGCGCGACTAACACCGTCGACGGCATCATCGCCTTGGGTGCCGTGATTCGCGGTGAGACGTCACATTATGATTATGTCTGCAGTGAAACCGCGCGCGGGTTGGCGCGCGTCAGCCTCGACGGTCCGGTGCCGGTGATGTTTGGCGTGTTGACGACTGACACCTTGGAACAAGCCATCAACCGCGCTGGCGGCAAAGGCGGCAATAAAGGGGCGGATTGCGCCACCGCCGTGTTGGAGATGGTGCACTTGCCCAAAGCCTGAAGATAAGTTATCGGGACCGCTATGCAAAAGTACCGCCAGATCAGCGTCTGGCGGTACTTTTGTGGTGAATAATGTACTTACGGTTGCAACGACTTACACAGCGTGTCTGCGAGTTGCTCGGCGTCGGGGGGCTCGGCCGAAAAAGAGGTACAAGATTGCGACTCCGCCGAGCAGCGACCCCAAGATGCCCAAGATATCGAAGTCCGGGTGGCCGATCAACAGACCGCGCTCGGCAGGTTGCTGAGTTCTGCGTGAATGGTCGCGCGTTGTGCCGCCGGGGTCGCGGCAATCAGCTGATCGCGACGGGTCTGGCTGTAAGCGACCTCGCTGACCAAGATCTTCAAGACCTTGGGATTGGCCTTCAAAAAGACGATGCGGTCGGCGACCAAAGGCTTGATGAAGGCCTCAAGCGTCGCGTATTCGCGCGTGAAGTTGCCTTCGACAAAGGCGGTGAAAGCCGCCGGAATCACCGCGGTCATCACGGGTTGCAAGATGGTATCGAGCAAGCCGGCCTTGTTTTTGAACTTGGCAAAGATGTTGCCTTCTGCCGCGTCTGCACGCTGAGCGATCAGCTTGGTACTGGCGTTGACGTAACCCATTTCTGCAAAATCGTCGATCGCTGCCACCAAGATCCGTCGCTGGCGTGCGGTCAGCTTGTTGAGTAGGTGTCTATCATCATATAATGCGAAATCTGTTTCTGCCATCATGTCACCTGCTTGCTTTCTGAGCTACCCAAACCATACCATTTCAACGCCTTTGGTCAACTGCTTAACCAAAGTTTTGCCCTTTTGGTCACAAAATCTCCTTGATTGATGGGCATACTATAGTCAACGTCAACCAACAGAGTGCTTGCGCTGAAAGGAAGAATAACTATGAATATTGCTGCTCACATTGCTGTTGTCATGGTGACGCTCGGTTTGATCGCCGCTTCCACCGTTGTCGCCGCCGGCCATAACCGCCACCGCGAACTGATCCCGATTAAAACTGAACATTAAAGCAAGAGACTCGTCGTTTGGCGAGTCTTTTTTCGTGATGCGGGTAGGATGATTAATTCTCTAAGTAAACTTCCTTCGCCAAGGCGAAAGCCGACCACGCTTTGGGCCAGCCGGCATAGAAGCTCAAGTGGGTGATCAAAGCGACCATTTCGCTTTGGGTCACGCCGTTGGTTTTGGCAATTTGCATATGGGACTTGAGTTGCGGGAATAGGCCTTGCGCCATTAAGGCGGAGCAAGTGATCAAGCTGCGGTCATGGGCGGAAAGCTCGGCTTCTTTAGCCCACACTTCGCCGAAGAGCACATCATCATTCAACGCCGCAAATTGCGGGGCAAAATCGCCTAAATTGTCGCGACCAGCTGTTTGTTTCTGCACCATCTTCAAACCTGCTTTCTAATCTGCTAAAGCGTCATAATCTTCGTCTGACACCGCTGCTAACCATTCTGGGGTGCCGGCAGTGATGGCAATGTGTGAAAACCAGCTGTCTTTGGTGGCACCATGCCAGTGCTTAACGCCATCATGGGTAACCACCACATCACCGGCATGCAGCTTGCGCGCCGGCTGGCCGGCTTCTTGATACCAGCCTGAACCACCAGTGACCAGCAGCAACTGGAAGCCATCATGGTGAATGTGCCAGTTATTGCGACAGCCTGGTTCGAAGGTGACATTGTCCACGCCGACGTTCACGGTCGGATCGTTAATGAGGGTATTGAGATAGCTTTGCCCGACAAAATATTGGGCATAGGCGTCGTTCTTGGCGCCGATCGGGAAAATGCCGTCGGTAACGCCTTGTTGGTTGTTTGACATGATAAGGTCCTTTCACTGCGAGTGGCGAGCCAATTGCTTGCAAGGCTTAGTGTAGCGCGGAGGTGGCCATGCGTCGAATACTTGTTAAGTGTAGGGGATATGCTTATCAGGCATGCGAGGAGACAAATGAACAGCCATAAAATAAAACTATGCGTGCGCATACTAATGTGCTACACTTGGTTTTGCATTTTACCAGAGTCGCTCATGCAAAGGAGGATATTAACAGTAATCGAAAATGTAGCATAATGTGTTAATTTGTAGCACTTAGTCGTTCCGCAGTAATCAAGTGGAAGGCAGAATGACCAAGTGCTGCGAAATGATAAACTCGTGAAAAATCACTGACTGGTGGATGGACAGATGATGATGGTTTTCATCATGTCTTGACAGAATGGTTTCATCTTCATTTGCTATGATATCCATAAGTAGTTTGGAGGTGAAAATATGTTAAGAACGCACAAGATCCGTTGCTATCCGAACGCGACAATGAGTCGTGTATTAGACCGAGCTTGCGATTATCGCCGCTATTGTTACAATCAAGCGCTTGCTACGTGGAATGGAATGTATGACGCGTCACTCGTGCTGGCAGACAAGATGGCACGGCCTAACGAGCGTAAAGTCCGCAATGAGTTAGTTGCCAACAAAGCAGACTGGCAATATAGCCGTTCCGCACGGATCTTGCAATTGGCGGTGCATGACTTGGCCCAGGCTTGGGCAAATTTCTTTAACCCGGAAATGCCAGATCATCGTAAGCCACGGTTTAAGTCGAAGAAGCGCAGTCGCTGCAGCTTTAAAACTGATCGGGCAACCGTCGTCAATGGTAAGTTACGGTTGGATAAACCGCATGGCTACCGTGATCGATGGTATGATATCCGGCTGGCTGAGAAGCCACGTTGGCCCGGAACTGTTAAACTCGCCGCTATTGTCAAAGAAGCTGATGGCTATTACGCTTGCCTCAGTATCGACGTGAACAAACCTGAGCCGTTACCGGAAAACCAACAAGTATGTGGCATTGATGCCAACATTGGCAAATTCGTCTACAACGATAACGAGGATATGTCTGCAGTCCGCGTATTGACTGAGCAACTGGTTAGTTTGTACAACCGCGTTTCCTTGTACCAGCGACGGCTCGCCCGCAAACGTCAATCAAATCCCAAGCACTTTCGCTCTAACAACTATCGCGCAACGAAAACCAAGTTGCAGCGGACCTATCAGAAAGTGACGCGGATTCAAAGTGATCTCTTACAGAAGTTCACGACGATGCTGGTGAAGACTAACGGCACGCTTGCCATTGAGGACTTGGACGTTAAGCATATGAAGATGAACAAGCGACTGGCGAAGAACTTACATCGCTCGTTGTTTGGCCACTTCAAGATGCTGATGAAGGACAAGACGCAATGGTATGGCCGTCAGCTGATTATAGTCGATCGGTTCTACCCTAGCACACAGCGATGCAGTCGGTGTGGGTTTGTGAAAACCGGCGACCATAAACTGACCTTGGCAGGTAATGAACTTCACGGTACCAAACATCACGAGTTTCATTGTTACAACTGTGGCGTTCAACTTGAACGCGACGAGAATGCCGTACAGAACTTGATTCAATATGCTCAGGGGCAGGCTATGTCCTAAAGGTTCAAGAGCCAGTCAATGTTGCTAGGTGTATACCGACGTAAGAATACTGGTGTTAACGGGACCTAATAAAATAATGAATGTACAACTATGAAAGGAAAAATATAATCCTTTACTAGTGTCATTAGACATTCTTCCACATTTTATATAGCAGTTGTCGATCTTGAAACAAGCAGTGATTATTACCGGGGCCAATTCCGGCCTGGGCTTTGAAACCACCAAACAAATCGCGGCCAGAAGCGATGCCTATACGCTGATCATGGCCTGCCGCAATTTGGACAAGGCGCAAGCAGCCAAAGCAGAGATTCTCAAGGCCAATCCGCAGGCTGATTTGATTTGTTTGGCCATTGACACGTCGTCGCTGGCATCGGTGCGAGAATTTGTCGCCGCCTTTAAAGCCCTGCAGCTGCCGCTGTATGGCTTGGTATGCAACGCAGGCATCGCCGGGCGGATGCCGACGACGACTAAAGACGGCTTCAACAATATTTTTGAAACCAATTATTTAGGACACTTCTTGTTAACGCAGTTGTTGTTGCCATTGTTTGCAGCTGACGGCCGCATCGTCACCGTCAGCAGCGAACGCCATGACGCCCCCCTTAAAGGCGTCGCTTGGCCTGGCGCTGAGGCGTTGGCGCATGTCGGGGTGCAACCTGATATCGATCCGCAAAGCTATTCGTTTTCCAAGTTGTGCATGATCTTGTTTGCTTATGCATTAGGCCAGCATTTGTCCGCCGCAGGCCAAACAATCGCCGTTAACACCGTCAACCCGGGATTAATGATCGAAACCGGCTTGTCCAAAGACAAATCACGCTTCACGCCAGAAGCGTTGGCGCGCTTTGCCGATTTGCTGGCCACCGCCCATGATTCGGCGACGATGATCACTGATTTGATGCTGGATGCCCAATTTGCCCAAGGGCCGGTGCGCTATTATGATCGGCGCAGCGATCGGCCGGTGGCATCATCGAAGCTCTCATATGATGCTCAAGTGCAAGCCGAGCTTTGGGACTATAGTTTGCTGGCAGTGGGCTTAACTAAGTAGCTTGTTGTCAAAGGAGAAAATCATGAAATTAATCACCGTTGAAGAACATTATGATACCGACCGCAATATCGCGGAATTTGAACAATACTCGCCAGTCAAGAACAACAACCCGCGCCAAGCCCAATTGCGGCCTGATTTAGTTGATTTCAAGCGCAAAGTCGCTTATATGGATGAACACGGCATCGACATGCAAATCATTTCCGATGCCGGCAATTCGCCACAGCTGTTGCCTGATCAATACGCCGTTGCCGGTGCCAAAGCCCAGAACGAAACCTTGGCAGAAAACATCAGCCAATATCCGACGCGGTTTGCCGGGCTGGCAACGCTGCCTGCCAATACCCCGGAGCAAGCAGCACAGATTTTGGAAGAGGCGGTGTTGAAACTGGGGATGAAAGGCGGGATTATTTCCGGCAGCGTCAATGGCCAGTTCCTAGACGATCCGCGCTTTGAGCCGATTTTTGCCATGGCCGATCGGCTGCACACCACCTTGTATTTGCACCCAGGCATCATCTCCGACGACCAAAAGGCCATGTTATATGAAAGCAAAGCCTACAACGCCTTGACAGCCACGATGATGGGCGGCGCGATGTGGGGTTGGCATATGGAACAAGGCATTCAGCTGATGCGCATCATCACCGCAGGAATCATGGAAAAGTATCCGCGCTTCAAGGTCGTCTCAGGGCATTGGGGCGAATTTATGCCGATGTTCTTGGAACGCATCGACGGCTTTGGGCCCTTCGTGTCCGACTTGCCGCTGAAGTTCTCGCAGTACTACAAGCGCCAAGTTTATCTGTCACCATCAGGGATGTTCACCGCGCCGCAAATGCAGTTGGCCTTGACGGAAATGGGTGCCGATCACATCATGTGGTCAGAAGACTTCCCTTATGTGCAAGCCGGCGATCAAGTGCGCCAGTTCTTAGCAAAAGCGAACTTGACTGATGTTCAGCGTGAAGCCATTGCCCACGGCACTGCTGAAGCGGTTTTTGACCTGAAATAGAAGGAGAAGTTATATGAAAATTGCCATTATCGGCGCCACTGGTCATGTTGGCCGAGCCATTACCAGAGAAGCCATCACGCGCGGTTATCAAGTGACCGCCATTGTCCGCAATGCCCACAAAGCTGAGGCGTTGTTCGGCGACCAAGTCAAGATCTTAGCCAAGGACGCCATGGCTTTAACCAAAGCAGACCTGACTAATGATGATCTGATCGTGGATGCTTTTGCTTCCGCCAAAGCCTATGAGCATGTCGATTTGGCCGCGCGGTTGGTCAGTTTCTTCCGTGAAGATCAAACGATCCAGTTGAGTTTTGTCATTGGCGCTTCTACGCTGCACAAAGCAGACGGCCAAACCATGCTTGAAGACACGCGCAAGCGCTTTGCCGGTGCACCTTGGCTGGTTGGCATGGTTGAACAAAATCACGAGTTTGCCTTCTTGCAGCTGGTGTCGGATGTGAACTGGACAGCAGTCACTCCATCCACTGACTTTACTGATGGGCCAAAGACTGCCTATCGCTTAGGGGCCAGTGAAGTGATCACCAGCGCGGCTGGCAAGCCTGAAGTTTCGGTGGCAAATTTTGCCGCGGCAGTGCTTGATGAAGGTGAAAAGCCTCAGCACTTGCGCGAGCAGTTTGCCGTTGTTGACAAATAAGGAGTCGCCGATGATTGCCGATAAGCATGACAATACCATCATCAAACAGCTGCACACCGCGTCTAATATGGCAATTCGCAGCTTAGAGTTGCGGCTGAAGCCACTTGGTGTCAACAGCAGCCAGTATTTCTTTATCTTGAAGCTGCATGACGATCCAGGTGTCACCCAAGATCAACTGGTTCGCGCCGACAGCCGCCACCAAAGTAACGTCAATCGCGAGCTGTCGCGTCTGGTCAAGTTGGGCTTAGTGACCAAAGTCCAATCCGCTACCGATGGGCGGCGGTACGAGCTGACGCTGACTCAAGCCGGTGAGGACTTGTACCCCAAGGTCAAAGCCGCACTAGATGCCCAAGAACAAAGCTTGGCGCAGGCATTAGCAGCCGCTGATGGGCGCGTGAGCAAGGCGGATCTGCTGGCGGTGTTGCGCCAGATTTCGGCAAGCCAAAGCCAAGCTTAAGCTGCTTTTGCTGTGCACACACTGGCACACTAAAAACGTCGATTCTGCACGATTGAGATCAATCGTAAAGAATCGACGCTTTTTGGTTTGGTTATTTGCGCATGATCATCTTCACCGCTTGGGCGATGCGCTCGTCTTGATGCGCCTGGTCTTCTGTCAGCAGGCAATCTTTGAGATTTTCGGCGACGATCAACCCAATCAAATTATCAAGACTGGAGCGCACGGCGGTCAACTGGCTGACGACATCCTGGCATTCGGCGTTGTTCTGCATCATGCGCATGGTGCCTTGCAGCTGGCCGTTGGCGCGGTTGAGACGATTCTCCATGGCTTTAGTATAATGAAGGGTCATAATAATCTCCTATTTGGTGATCAAATCGGTGCTGACTTGTTGATAAAGACTAATG
Source organism: Lacticaseibacillus jixiensis (assembly GCF_042847315.1). Classification (NCBI taxonomy): domain Bacteria; kingdom Bacillati; phylum Bacillota; class Bacilli; order Lactobacillales; family Lactobacillaceae; genus Lacticaseibacillus; species Lacticaseibacillus jixiensis. Next base: position 50,399 of record NZ_BAAFPR010000017.1, on the reverse strand, counting down.
GCGCCGTCAAGATTTTGGACATGGAACCCATGGCCGCGCAACAAGCGTTCAGCGATGTAGCTGCGCTGGCCGGTTTGACAACTGACAATGTAATCGGTGTTAGGATCAAGCTGATCCAATTGACTGCGCAATTGGTCAAGCGGCAGATTGATCGCCTGGGCAAAATGCCCCTGGGCGTATTCTTCCGGCTCGCGCACATCAAGTAGCTGCTTGCCTGCTGCCAAAGCCGCTTTGAGCTCGTGCCATTGCAGCGAATCCGACACCCCAGAAGCGACGTTGCTTGCCACATAGCCTAGCATGTTCACCGGATCTTTGGCAACCCCAAACGGCGGCGCATAAGTCAACTCCAGCTCCGGCAAATCAAACACGGTCATGCCGGCTTTGATCGCGGTCGCTAACACATCGATGCGCTTATCCACGCCATCAGTCCCGACTGCCGCTGCGCCATACAAAATGCCGCTAGTCGGGGCAAAAATCGCCTTCAACAAAATCGGCTGGGCATCTGGATAGTAAGCGGCGTGGCTTTTGGCGGTGATGTGGGCGACTTGGTAGGCCAGGCCAAGCTGGGTGGCTTGGGTTTCGTTCAGGCCGGTGGTGGCAGCGGCTTGTTCAAACACGCGCACGATCGCGGTGCCGATGCTGCCGCGATTGGTCGCCTCAACGCCAGACAGGATGTCGGCAACTTGGCGGCCTTGGCGATTGGCCGGGCTGGCCAAGGCAATCAAAGCGGGCTGATGCGAGACTTGATTGACCACTTCGATTGCGTCGCCGACTGCGTAAATATCCGGCTGCGACGTTTGATAGTGCGCATCCACGGCGATGCCGCCGGTAGGGCCAAGTTTGACGCCTGCCCCAATAGCCAAGGCGGTGTTTGGCTTGACGCCCACAGACAACAAGATCAAATCGGCAGCCAAGCTGGTGCCTGATTGCAAGGTAACTTGGTGTTGCCCAATTGCAGTGACTGCGTCGTTAAGATATACCGCCACATCATGGCGGCACAAGCTGGCGGCCAATGGGGCAGCCATTTCCTCATCAAGGCTGGGGAAGACATGACTTGAAGCATCAACGAGACTAACGTGCAGTCCGCGTCGGGTGAGGTTTTCGGTCATTTCCAAGCCAACGGCGCCAGCACCGATCACCACGGCAGTTTGGGCGTGGGCGGCATTCAGATAGGCTTCAATGCGATCCATATCAGGGATATTGCGTAAGGTGAAGACGTTGTCGGCATCTGCCACGCCTGGAATCGGCGGCACCACCGGCTTGGCACCAGGGACTAAGATTAAACGATCATAGTTTTCGTGATAAGTACGTTGCCCGGCTTGCACCGTGACTTGTTTGGCTTTGGGATCAATTGCCACCACGGTGCTGTTTTCGCGGACATCAAGGTTAAAGCGGGCTTTGAGCTTGGCTGGGGTTTGCACCAGCAGGTCTGCTCGGTTTTGGATTTCTCCGCCAAGATAATAAGGCAGGCCGCAGTTGGCAAAAGACACATGCGGGCCTTGTTCAAAGACAATGATTTCAGCGTCTTCTTGCAGCCGGCGCAGCCGAGTAGCCGCGGACATGCCGCCAGCCACGCCGCCAACGATCAGATATTTTGTCATCATGAAACCGTCCTTCCTGACCAAGCCAGCATACCGCCAGCGACATTCGTCACATCGATGCCGCGTTTGTGCAATTGTTTATAGGCGCGCTTGGAGCGGGCGCCTGAGTGGCAGATCACATACAGCTTGGTGTTACTGGGTGGGGTATATTGACTGATACGGGCCAGCGGCACATTCTTGGCGCCGCTGATGTGGCCGGATCGAAATTCGCTAGGCTCGCGCACATCGATCAATTGATGGTGAGGGGTATGCAGCAAAGCCGGCAACTGGTCCGGGGTGATACTGCGGATAGGTTGAAAACCAAACATGATTACACCTCCAAAGCTGCCGGCCAAGCCAACATGCCGCCAGTGACATTGATTACGCGGATGCCTTGGCTGGCGAGATATTGCGTTGCCATGGCTGAACGGGCGCCTGATTGACAAACCACATAGGCGTCATTGGGGATCTCTTTTAAGCGGCTGGTGATCTCACTCAGCGGGACGTTCGTGGCGCCAGGAATGTGGCCTGCGGCGAATTCATCAGGTTCACGAACATCGATGATGACTGTTTGAGCAGAAAGTTTGGTTGCGAGAGTTTGTGCGTCAATAGCTTGCATGGGCTGCCTCCAATTGATTTATATGCCCCTGGGGGTATATTCATTAGTTTGATTATATACCGGTGGGGGTATTTGGTCAAGCACACTTCGCAGTACTTGCCAAACGTTCACGCGCCTGGGAGCGGGCTTGCAGCGTTGATCATGTACTTGCAATGATTTAATTGACAATGGCTGATTCAAACGCTACTATTAATCTTGTAATTACAACTAAAAGCAAAAAGATCAGTAATCAGAACGTTTATATCAGTCGCGGCATTCACGACCTAGGAGAACATTTATGTCAGATATCGAAGCAATTAGCCAATTAGCCAATTGGTGCTGAAAGAACGCGCCGCGCGCGGGCGCCATCAAGATCAAGCCTTAGCCGCCAGTTATTGGCCAGAGGCGACTGTTACCACCAGCTGGTCGACAGGTCTGGCCAGTGATACTTTTGTCGGTCAGCATCCGGTGGACTTTGACTACAGCTTGCCGCTGATCGGGCGGTACGGGACGCCGCTGGTTGATCAAAGCGGTGACCACGCCGTTGCGGAAGTGAGTTCGATGACCAAACACTGGATGTATTTAGGCCAAGATGAAGTGATCGTGCAGTCGTATATGACGCTGGTGTATTGTGTTGAAAAGCGCCATGGTGAATGGCGCATCAGTGATATGACAGCGATTTGTGACGCCGACACGTTAACGCCGGTGATTGCCGGCACGGATTTGCACCTGGATCAGGATTTGCTTAAGTCATTGCGCGTGTCTTATCGCTTCTTGGCTTATACCCGCATCAAAGCCGGCGGCACCATCGATAATAACGGTATTGGCACCGATCGGCCGGAAACGGTGGCGCCGGTGTATGCCAAAGCCCAAGCTTGGTTGGCAGCAGGTCAGGTTAAACAGTAAGCGGAGGGAAAACAATGAAAGTTATTGCAGTTGAAGAACATTTTGAATCAGCGAAGGTGACTGCCGCGATTCAAGCAGCCACTGGTGCCAGTGCCTTGCCGAAGTTAAGTGCTGAAATGTTGCATTATATGAAGACGACGCTGCCAACGCCTGCGATCATGCAAGACGTGACTGGGGCGCGCTTGGCCTTTATGGATGAATCCGGCATTGATATGCAGGTGTTGTCTTATGGCAACTCGTCGCCGCAGAACTTACCGCCTAAGCAAGCGGTGCCGCTGTGTCAGCTGGCCAATGATGAACTGGCCAGCGTGATCGCCCAAAATCCGACGCGCTTTGCCGGTTTGGCAGCCTTGCCAGTGGGTGACCCGCAAGCGGCGGCTGCCGAACTGAAGCGCGCAGTCAACGAACTGCATCTAAACGGCGTGCTGCTTAAAGGCAACTATGCTGGCAAATTCTTTGACGATCCGTGCTTCTTGCCGATTTTTGAACAAGCTGCGGCGCTTGATGTCCCGGTATACTTCCACCCGTCATTCATTCCGCCGGCCATCACCCAGCATTATTTTGCCAGCGAGCAATGGTCTGATGTGACCACTGGGATCTTGTCATCTGCCGGTTACGGCTGGCATATGGATGTGGGTGTGCAAGTGATGCGGATGATCGTTTCTGGAATCTTCGATAAGCTGCCGAATTTAAAGCTGGTTTCAGGGCATTGGGGTGAATTGATTCCGCAGTTTATCGAGCGGCTGGATGATGAACTCAGCGGCCATGCCGACTTAAAGCACCTGTTCTCAGATTATTATCGCCACAATGTGTATGTCACCCCCAGCGGCATCTTGGCGCAGCCGCAGCTGAAGTTTGTGTTAGACGAAATGGGCCCAGAACATGTGCTGTTTGCCATTGACTATCCATACAAGCAAGCCAAGAACACCCAAGCGTTCTTGGCCAGCGCCAGCTTGTCAAATCAAGCGCGGGAGTTGATCGCGCATGGCAACGCTGAACGTATTTTCCATCTGAAGTAACCAAAATATTGAGGCCGCCAAGCCGCGGCCTCAATTATTTACCAATAAAGGTTGCCGGCTACCTTTTAATGTGGTATCTTATAATGCGTAGCCGGCAACCTAATTGTTGGTATTGAAAAGGAGATTTCGACATGAGCCAAGTATTAGTGATCAAAGCACATCCCTTCGGACCAGAGCGGTCGCGGAGCATGAAGGTATTGGCAACGTTCTTGGAAAGTTATCAAGCCGCGCATCCCGCCGACACGTTGGTTCAGCGCAACCTATATGAAGAAGACTTCCCAGAACTGGATGGTTCAATGTTGGCCGCCTTTGCGCCTGATGTGACGCCAACGCCGGAAGCTACCGCGAAGCTGGCGGTGTTTGGTGAGGCCTTGGATCAGTTCAAAGCTGCCGATAAAGTGATCATTGCCAACCCGATGTGGAATCTGGGGATCCCCACCAAGTTGAAGTCTTGGATCGATGCCATCACCGTTGTTGGCCAAACATTCCGCTACACCGCCACTGGCCATGTTGCCTTGCTGCCAGGCAAGCAAGTCTTGCACATTCAAGCCGCCGGCGGCAAGTATGCCGGCCAAGATCCGGCCACGCAATATGTGCATGCCGCACTGGAATACCTCGGCACCAAGCCAGTCGTTGATTTGGCAGTTGAAGGCATGGATCATTTTCCAGACCAAGCCGAAGCGATCGTGGCAGAAGCACAACAAAAAGCTGTCGCGCTGGGCAAAACTTTCTAGCTGGATCAAAATAGCCGCTGAGCAATTGTGCTCGGCGGCTAATTTTTTAGCGCCGCGGTCATTTTCGCGGCGAGTTGAATGTATTGGGCTTGTTCATCTGGGGTCAAGGCGGCGCTGGCTTGGCGTTCGACGGCTCGGCACACAGTTTGAACCTGTTTGGCCAAGGTCAAGCCGGCAGGGGTGAGGGCAACCAACGTGACGCGACCGTCTGCTTGAGAGCGGCGGGTTTCGACATTACCGGTAGCGGTCATGCGGCGCACCGACTTGGCGATGGTCGCGTGATTAACGTCGAGCAATTCTGCCAACTCGCTTTGCGGCTTGGCCTTGGCATCGTCTTTGAGCAGCGCCATTAGAAGCATCTCTTGGCCAGGGTAGACGCCAAGCTTGCGCAAACCGGCTTCGGTTTTGGCTCGGTGCGCCGCGACGACGGTTAACGTGGCGGCGCCCACTGGGAATTCATCAAAAATCAGCATGGTTTCTTCTCCTTATATGTTGCCGGCAACGTACTAAGGGTACCAAAGTTTGGCGGATTTTCCAAGCCCGGATCCCAGCTGGTGCAAAAAAAGCGACCAGGTGAGGTCGCTTAAACAGGCAGTTTACCACGGCTGATCGGTTGGGCCCACGGTAAATTCATTGACATTGGTGTCTTCTGGCATGTCGATGGCAAATTCCACGACTTTGGCGATGCGGTCGGCGGTGATTTCATACGTGTCGTAAGTTTGCTGCATTGCTTTGGCCGACTGCGGGTCGGTGATGGTGTTGAGCAGCTCGGTTTTGATCGCCGCCGGATAAATGGTGGCGGTGCGAATATGGCTGCCTTCTTGGGCGGCTTCCATGCGCAGCACTTCCATCAAATCACGCACCGCCCACTTGGTGGCGCCGTAAACTGCGCCGCCAGGGTAAGCTTTCAGGCCGGCCACAGAGCTGGTGGCGATGAAGTGGCCGGACTTTTGCGCCTTGAAGGTCGGCAAAGCGGCGGCAATGCCGTTCAAGACACCTTTGAGGTTAACGTCGACAGTACGATTCCATTCCGAAACTTTCAGCGCAGACAGCGGGGCGTTAGGCATTAAGCCGGCGTTAAGAAACATCACGTCGATTCCGCCAAAAGCCGCTTTGGCCAATTCCACCAGCGCTTGATTATCTTCAGGCTTGGTGACATCGGTGACTTGATAAACCGCTTGGCCGCCGGCATTGGTGATGGCATCAGTTAAGGCGCGCAGCTTCTCCTCGCGCCGGGCGCCAAGCACGACTTTGGCGCCGTGGCTGGCTAACAGTTTGGCGGTTTCGGCGCCGATGCCGCTGGAAGCGCCGGTGATCACGACAACTTTATTTTCGATCATTTATTTTCTCCTTGTTTTGACGAATGGGACGAATGACATGCGCCGGGACGCCGGCGACGACGGTGTTGGCCGGTACGTCTTTGGTCACGACGGCACCTGAGCCGACAATGGCATGTGTGCCGATGGTCACGCCGGGATTGACGGTAACATTAGCGCCGAGCCAAGCGCCTTGCTTAATGTGCACTGACTTAAGCACCAAGTCGCGGCGGTGCGCCGGGTCTTCGTTGTGCCCAACGGAGATCAGCATCACCCGCGGACCAAGCAGCACATGGTCCTCCAGATATATCCCGCCCAGATCCACGAAGAAGCAATCGCGGTTGATAAAAACATCCGACCCAATGAAGGTGTGTTGGCCAAAGTCCGTTTGAAAAGGCGGGTTGATCACTGAACTTTCTGCCAGCGGCGCGTTCATCAACCGGGTCAGCAGCAAGCGGCGTTGGGCGTCGTCAGCCGTTTGGTTAAAGGCGATCAATTGGGCGCTGGTTTGAGCCACAATGGCATCGACTTGTTTAGGCAAACTCCCGGTCCAGCTCACGGCGCCGGCGTTGATCAGTTGCGGTAAAACAGTATTCATGATTGGGCACCTCCATGTGATCACAAGACTTATCTTAAAGGCGGCACGCCAATCTGTCTAATACCTATACTGCATGGTAAACTATACCTAAAAAGTATGGAGACGGTATCATGGAACTGCGCGTATTACGATATTTTCTGATGATGGTACAGGAGCGCAATATTTCTCGCGCCGCTGAAAAGCTGCATGTGTCACAGCCAACGATTTCGCGACAGCTCAGTGAGCTTGAAGCTGAACTGGGCGTGACGCTGTTTGTTCGCGGCAAGCGTACGATCGAACTGACGCCAGCTGGGGACTATTTTGCCCAACAAGCGCGGCAGCTGGTGGCTTTGGCAGATAAAACTGTCGCCAATGTGCAGCGCAGCCATGAAGTTAGCGGTAAGGTGCTGATCGGCAGTGCCGAAGCGCCGATGATGGCAAGTGTTGCGGCAGCTATTGCCCACTTGCGCCAGACTGCGCCGCAAGTCCAAGTCGCCATTTACAGTACTGATGCTGAAGACGTGCATACCCGCAGCCAAGCAGGGTTATTTGATTTCGGCGTGGTGATGGAACCAACAGACAAAAGCGATTATCACTTTATCACCTTGCCAGGGACCACGCGCTGGGGCGCTTTGGTGAAGCAAGATTCGCCACTGGCCAACCAGTCGGCAGTAACCGCTGCGCAGTTGCGCGGCCAAGCCATTATTGCCAGCCGCCAAGCCGGCAGCATGGATCTGTTGACAGATTGGTTGGGCAGCAGTGCCAATCAGTTGCACATTGTCGCCACCTATAACCTGTTGTATAATGCGTCGCTCTTGGTCAATGCCGGCGTCGGCGTCGCACTTTGCCTGGACGGGATCGTCAATTCGCAAGGCACTGATTTGCGCTTCGTGCCGCTGGCGCCGAAACTGCAAGGGCATGCCAGTTTGATTTGGCCCAAAACCAGCCAGCTTTCACCGGCGGCGCAAGCATTCTTGGCTGCACTGCAAGCCGTGCTGGCTCGTGATTAAAGCGCCGCTATACACGTAACGCCCAATAAAACACGCGCTCACCAAGTGGTGGGCGCGTGTTTGTGGGTAGTCAAGGACATGAGCTTGTTTGGCGTTGGTATCGCACAATTACGGTTGGGCTTTGGCTTGCCATTTGGCCGGCATCAGCATGTCGCCCAAATAGATGACCAGCAGCAGGGCACCAAACATTCCCGGAATCAACAGCCGCCCCCACCAGCCTGGCAAGGTGATGAGCGCATCGACTGCCGGTACGGCAAACAAGGTGGCAAAGGCGCTAAACAACGTTGCGACAAGCCAAGAATGCATCCCCAGCCAAATCCCAAGTCCCACCAGGATCAGCGCCATACCAAAGCCGACGCCGCCGATCAAGAGGCTGGGCAAGGCGACGCGCCCAATTTTTGGGCAAAGGTCGCTTAGCGGCAACAACACGATTTGACACACCACCATCACCACGATGCCAGAGTCGCGAAATCGCTTGCGTTTAAACGTACCGCGGCGATAAATCGCCAACCCGATCAAGATCGCCACTGGCAACACCGCGCCTAACAGCGCCGCAGTCCCCAAGGGTACCTTGGCCACGCCATCCCAAACATAGCGCCAAGTCAACAAGCTAAAGGCCGCCGCATAAGCGAGCAGCGCAAAGCGCAACCAATCTTGCCAAGTATGATGCGGCAGGTTTGCGACTAATTGTTTGCCGATGGTTTGCGGATCTTGGCCGAAGTAATCTACGGCGCTGATGCCATCTTGTTGCGCTTGCAGTAAATCGGCGTGAATTTCGGCCATGGTCGCTTCTGCGGCGTTGCCGTCAACGTCCAGCGCATCGGTGACATACGCGGCCAGCCGCTCGTAATACGCTTGGTTTTCTGGTAACAAGGGCTCACCCATCAGTTGTCCTCCTTCAATCGGCGCATCGCCTTGGCCAATTGGGCCCAATCTGCATCAAATTCCGCTAGTGCTGCTGCTCCGGCTGGCAGCAGGTGATAATATTTACGCGGCGGGCCGCCGTTAGGGGAGGCGCGCTTTTCACCGGCGATTTGCTTGGTGCGTTCCAGCTTGAGCAACAACGGATAAATCGTGCCGTCTGCGACTTCGCCAAAACCGGCGTCGACCAGCGCTTGATGAAGCTCATAAGCATAGGTCTCATGCTTGGCAATGATTTGCAACAATGCGCCTTCCAGCGCGCCTTTGAGCAATTGCGAGGGTAGTCTGCGCATGCATTCACCTTCCACTATCTTGTATTGCAAGGATAGCGCTGTGACACTACCTTGTCAAGCAAGGAAGCCGAGAAAATGTCTCAATATGACGGGCCAAGATCATGTTGACGAAGTCCGCCGTTCAGGATTGTTTGCGGCTTAAAACCAGGCGCTTCAGCGAATTTCCCAAACCATAATCGGTGACGACTTTGCCTTGATGATGCCGGCCATCAGTGGCGATCTTGACCACGGCTGCTGCGCCTTCTTCAACAGGCCGCACGAAAGGACTTTGCAGATGGTGGTTCAGATCCGTTGACACGCCACCAGGCATGATCGAGAAAATGTCAACGGGGATGTGCTGACTGGCGAAGTGCTGGCCAAACATTTTCACCATTTGATTCATCGCAGACTTGCTGATGATGTAGCTGAAAGGATGCCAGAAGCGGCTGGGGTTAACGGGAATGGTCATGTTGGCGATCCGGCCGTGATTGCGTTGCAAAAGCGGGGTGAAGGCTTTGATCATCTCAAATGTGCCAACGACATTCACGTTTAAAGTCGCTTGCAGATCTTCGGTGTTGGTCGCCATTGGGTCAGCCGCCATGTCGCCGGCAATGCCGGCATTGTTGATCAGCAAGCTCAGTTCTGGATGGTGGTGGGCCACAAACTTTGCTGCGGTGTGCACCGTCGCCAGCTCATCCAGATCAATGTGCAGCCACTGCGCTTGGATATGTTCTTGCGCCAAACGCGCCACGGCGGCTTGGCCGCGCTGCTCGCTGCGGGCGCCTAATAAGATCAGCCAGCCTTTGCGCCCAAGCTGGCGGGCCACTTCAAAACCGATGCCGCGATTGGCACCGGTAATCAATACAGTATTTGTCAATGTGTACGCCTCCATAATATGCTCAATATTTAATTAATGCATCATATTCCAGGCGGATTGCGGCGTTGCGGGTTTGATCGATTTGCCAGATGACACATAGCAAAAGGCGTGGACTTCATCGTCCACGCCTTGTTTAGCAATATGCCGTATAGAAGAAATATCCTGCCAGCCCAAACGCTGCGATACCGATAATAATGCGAATCGCGCGTTGCGGCACATGCCGCACCACCATCGGGCCGATCATGCCGCCGATGAACATCCCCAGCCCCAACGGCACCACCATCAGCCAGTACACATGCGTGGTGAAGGCATAAATCACCAGCGACACAATATTGGCGGCAAAAGTGGTGAAGTTCTTCAGCGCATTCGCCACACCAAAAGTCAGCGGCAAGGAAACCGACAGGATCGCCAGCATCACGATCCCCGCTGCGGCGCCAAAATACCCAAGATAGACACCGACTAAGCCGATCATCAAGTTGCGCACGACTACGCGCCAGCCAGTCACAGCCTCAGATATCTCCGCGTCGCCTGGCCGATGCCAAGCAGAGTACAACATCAAACCGCCTGCCAGCGCAATGAGAAACGGCACGACTTTAGCGAAGCTGGCTGCCGGCGCGATCGCCAAGATCAACGCGCCGAGAATGCTGCCGATAACCGTGTAGCTGGTGACGATCAGCATCAAATGGCGATTGGCCCGCAATTCTTTGGCAGAAGACAAGCCGGCCCCGACGCCGGTAAAAATCATCGCCGCTGAATTGGTGACGTTAGCCGAAACCGGCGGCACCCCAAGCGCAATCAAGACCGGATAGGTGATCAACGACGCCATCCCCGCCATTGATGACACCAAGCCGCCACCTAAGCCTGCCAATAATAGAATCAATGCAGTTGCCATGCTTCAAACCTCGTTTTCCACGTGTTGACTTTAGTATAAGCCTTGCAGTGAAGCGTTGGCGAATATCGTGGTTGCGCGGGCAAAGGTGAGGCAGAGATACGCTGCGCCAGGAAGCAATCTTTCTCGCGTGAATTTTTTGCGTCAGCGAGAAAAAGTGTTGACACTGATATGCACTGTTATATACTGTTTATCGCAAGGAGGCCTCCTATGCCAATTATTATTCAACACAATACCATGATCCCGATTTATGAACAGATCGTTGCGCAGTTTCGTCAACAAATCGCTGATCATCAATTACCAGCAGGAGAAGCACTGCCATCGGTGCGGCGCTTGGCGCGCGACCTGCAGATCTCTGCGTTAACGGTGAAGAAAGCCTATGACCAGTTGGAGCAAGCCGGCTTGATCACAACGGTCCAAGGCAAAGGCAGCTTCGTGGCCCAAATTGATCCAAATATTGAGAAAGAACAACAACGCCTAGAATTAGAGGCCGCTTTCGACGCCGCAATCAACAAAGCGCGTCAATTTGGGTTGGCTGATGCTCAGATCCGTGAGCTGGTGGCGTTGTTATTAGATGAGGCAGACTAATGCTAGATGTTAAACGGTTGCAGATGCATTATCCGAATTTTGATTTGGACGTATCATTTTCCGTAGCAGAAGATGAAGTCGTCGGCTTGATTGGCCGCAATGGCGCAGGAAAGTCGACAACGTTCAAAGCTATCCTAAATTTGCTGGTGCCAGATAGTGGTGCGGTCACTCTTTTTGATCAGCCGGTCGCAACACTTGCGCCTAAGGACAAAGCGCGAATCGGGACAACTTTTCCGGAGAGTTTCTTTGCCGAGAGTTTCACTTTGCAGGATATTGGACGAATTATGCAGGCCAGCTATCCAAATTTTAGCCAAGCTGAGTTCTTAACCAGTTGCACAAAGCAGCACTTACCGCTAAACAAGTCATTAAAAGGCTTTTCCACTGGGATGAAGGCTAAAGCAAAGTTGTTGGTCGCCATGAGTCATGAAGCGGATTTCTTACTGCTGGACGAGCCGACTAGCGGGTTGGATGTGCTGGTGCGCCAAGAGGTGTTGGCAATGATGCAAGATTATTTGGATGCCAGAAGCGGCCGGGCGATTTTGTTAAGTTCGCACATTTCCACGGATCTGGAAACGCTTTGTGATCGCATTGTGTTGCTTGATGCAGGGCACATCAAGTTGGCAGCAACTGTCGATGAGATCCAAACGAATTATGGCGTGCTGAAGTTGACTGCGCCACAGTATGACCAGGTCAAAACAGATCATTTGTTGGCGGTGAAACCTCGGCCATTTGGTTATCAAGCCTTAACCGATCAACGAGAATATTACCAAGAGAACTACCCGCAACTCGTGATCGAACCGGCGACGCTTGATGATCTGCTGGTGTTGTTGACGGAGGAGGAACAATCATGAAAGGCTTATGGCTTAAGGATTACTTGCTGTTGAAATCGCAATGGCTGGCGGCTTTGATCACCGTGGTATTAGCCATTGGGGCGCTGCTGGTTTTTCGGCAAACGGGGATCGTCCTGGGGATGGGGGTCGCCAGCTTGACGATGTCGCTGGTGATGTTAGCCACCGTTAGTGCGGATCAAGAAAATCATGGTTTGCAATTTATCTTGACCCTGCCAATCACCGCTGGACAATACGTGACGCAGAAGTTCGCGTTGTTGTTAGCCGTGATCAGTGCCACGACTATCGTGATCACTGCACTGGCGGTAGCCTATCGCGCCTATGCGCACTGGGCCATCGCCTTGAGTACGGTGTTTGCGATGGGGGGGTCACTGGCGTTGATTATTTTCTTGATTCTTGGGGTGACGCTGAGTTATCAGCTGCGCTATGGTCCTGAGCGTGCCCAAGTGGCGATGTCGCTGCTGGGTGGGGTGGTAGCACTGTTGATTGGCGGCAGCATCTTGGCGGTGCGCAACACCACTTGGGGGCCCAAATTGTTGACGCGGGTCATTAACGATTATACAGTCCATGGCGGTTTGCCTTGGTTGGCAGTGCTGGTCGTGCTTGCGTTAATCGTTTGGTTTTTCGGTCAGCATTTTGCCAAGCCGCTGGCCCAATAAAGGAGTGAGCAGGATGATGACAACAGAAGCACAAAGGGCTGAGGCTCTAAAGGTGTATGCGGCAACCATTAATAATTGTCAAAAGATGCAGCCAAAGTTTGCGCCAGGCACGGCACAAGCAACGCTGCTGCTTAACCGCATCAATGCCTTACAGGTTGCGGCAGCAGTGGTTGGCGGCAATCAGCAACCACTTACCAACCAGGAGCTGAACGCTGCGATTGCGCCACTGGCGTCGATCCTGCACAAGACGACCAAAGCGCGCAGCAAGTATCAGCCAGCTGCGCCAACGTATCAGCGCTTGACGCCAATGATCGCGGCGATGGTGATCGGTTTGGATCTGATCAAGCAGCGAATGTCTCAGCAAGAGATCAAGCCGTAATCAATGTGGCCCAAGATGATCGCACAAACAAAACTGGCCAGCCTGCTTTCATCACGGAAGCGGGGCTGGCCAGTTTTTGTGGTTATTTGACGATTTTGTAATAAACTTGCGCGGTGGCTTTGTAAATGGCGACATATAACACTGCAAATACCGCAAGGGTACCGGCAACGATCCCGGCGAACTGACCCCAGTTGTAAATTTGGAATAAGGTCAGCACCCGTTGGATAAACGGCGCCGCAATGGCGGTGTGCACACCTGCCACAAGCAGCGGAATGTAGAACAAGGTGAGCAGTTGGGAGTTGATCGTGGCACGCACTTCGCGCTGTGATAAGCCCACTTGCTGAAGGATTTGGTAGCGCTTGGCGTCAGCGAGGCCTTCGGAAACTTGTTTGTAGTAAAGGATCAAGGCAGTGGCCAGGATGAACATGATGCCTAGCAGAATGCCCATGAACAAGAAAGCACTCATCCAATGTAACACCGTGTTGCGACTAGAAGCCGCGCCGCGGACGTTGAAGGTACCGATTTTGGCGCGATCGACGGCTTTGGTCAAGGCGATTTGGTTGCGGTCGCTGCCTTTGAGCTCAAGATAAATGGTTGTTTGCGGGCGGGCTAAAGTGGCGGCTGCATAATGCGCCACTTTAGCTCCTAAGGCGTTCACGGCTTGCTGCATGGCGGCTTGATCTTTGAAAACCAATAAGGCATTGCCCATTGCTGACACGTTGGCGGAATAGGCCATCTTGGCCTGACCGCGAACGCGCAGCGCGGCGCCATTGCCAAATTGTAAGGTGGTTGGCTTTAATTGGCGGCTGTTGCCAAAGAAAACCTCACCGTTTGCCAGCTGCAGGTGTTGGCCAGTCATTTGATTGTAGTGGGCAAGCGTCATTAAGTCGCTGCTCATGAGTCCTTTTTTGGGGCCGAATAAGCCGGAGTAGTCTTGGTCTGAGGCCAGGCGCACTTGCTTGCCAATAAAGCGCAGCGGCAAGCTGGCGCTGATGGTAGCGACAGTGCGCTTGGTGATGGTCACGTGATGCTTGGCGGCCAAGTCGGCCACTTGTTGTTGGTTTTGCGCAGGGGTGAGTTTGCTTTTTGGCGATTCAGCCAACGTTTCTCGCAGGTAGGTCAAATCGGCAGGGTCGGTGGCACTGACGATTTGGGGAACGCCTAAGTACAAGGTGATGGTCGTGGCGATGGTGACCAGCGTCATCGTAGCCAGAATCGTGATGGAAGCCAGCCCGGCGCCATTCTGCCGCATGCGGTGGATCATGTTGGCGACGTTGATGAAGTGGGCAGGCTGATAGTAGTAGTGCTGATTCTTGCGCAGCAGCTTATAGATGAACACGGATCCGGCGATAAACAGGGCATAGGTACCAATGATCACCAAAACCACTGCAATGAAGAACCACTGCAATGCGCCTAGCGGATCAGTGATGCCAATGGCCGCCGCGTATCCGCCAGCCAAGGTGACGACGCCGATCACCAGCAACAGCCAGCGGGTTTTGGGCTCGCGCTCGCCGGCACTGACTGCCTGCAGCATTTCCAGCGGCTGATGTTTGCGCAGCCAGTTGGCATCCAGCAAGATCAACAACAAATAGATCAAGGCGATGATGCCAGCAGCTTCAAGCAGCGGCAGCCCGTCCAGACCAAAGGTGACTTGCCCTGGAATGCCGAGCATTTTGCCTAAGACGAGATAGCTCAGCCGAGCAAATGCGATTCCAAACAGCACACCCAAGGGGATGCTGATGGCGGCGCAAATGACCAGCTCGGCGGTGACCATCAAGCGCAGCTCGCGCTTGCCAAAGCCGATCACATTATATAAAGCCAGCTGTTTGGTGCGCTGCTTGAGCAAGAACCCGTTGGCATACCAGGCCAAGATCACCCCAAGCAGCACCATGACAATGGCGCCGTACTTGAACATTTCAGTCGCTGCCGCTTGTGTGCCGTCGCCATTATTGGCAAAAATCGCCTTGGCGTCAGCATGCACCGACAGCATGATCACATTCATGATCGTCAGCAAGGTCATGGCCAATAAGAATGGCACAAAAATGCGCTTATGCGCGCGCAAGTTGGTTGCCGCTAAGCGAAAGTAGAACATTAATCCGCCTCCTGGTTGCGCTTTGGGGCTTGTTGCGCCAGCATTGCCGTCATGGTATCGCTGATTTTGATCAGCATGTCATCTTGGCTTAAGTCGCCGCGATACAACTGGTGGAACAAGCGGCCGTCGCGGATGAAGACGACGCGCTGGGCGTGGCTGGCGGCAACGGCAGAGTGGGTCACCATCAAGATGGTTTGGCCAGAGCGATTCCGCTTTGAAAACAACTTAAGCAGCTCATCTGCAGTGTGTGAATCAAGTGCGCCAGTCGGTTCATCTGCTAACAGCAGCGCCGGTTGGGTGATCAAAGCGCGTGCGGCGGCGACACGCTGCTGTTGGCCGCCGGAAAGCTCATAAGGAAACTTAGTCAGCTTGTCGGCTAAGCCAAGTTGCGGCGCCAAGGCGTTCACGCGCTGGTTCATGGCGGGTACCGGCGTTTTGCTCAAAACCAGCGGCAGCAGGATGTTGTCTTTGACGTTGAAGGTGTCCAGCAAGTTGAAGTCTTGGAAAACAAAACCCAGGTGTTCGCGGCGAAACTTCGCCGAGCGGCTTTCCGAGATCGTGCTGAGTTCGGTACCATTGAGGTTGATATTGCCGGCAGTTGGCTTGTCCAGCGCAGCGATCAAGTTAAGCAAGGTACTTTTGCCTGAGCCGGATTCGCCCATGATGGCAACATATTCGCCGGCTTCAACTGACAGCGAAATGTCCGTCAACGCTTGCACCGCGTTGGCGTTGAAACGCGTGTGGTACGTTTTGGCGACGTTGTTAAGTTCTAGAATTGGCATGTGGTCCTCCTGTGAGCAGTTGATGATTTAAGCATAAGGCCCACCGCTTTGGAAAAATACTTACGAAGCTTGGCGGTTTCCTTACAATTGTGTAAGGCTTACTCGCTGGGCCAGCTTTGCTGAGTCAGATGGATGAACACCTTGGTGCCTTGGCCGATTTGTGATGAAACGCTTAGCTTAAGGCCTAGTTGTGTCGCGATCGTTTGGCTCATTGAAAGACCTAAACCGCTGGCCTTCTGATTCATGCGCCCATTGTAGCCGGAAAAGCCTGGCTCAAACAGCCGCGGCAAATCGCTCGCGGCGATCCCGATGCCGCTGTCGGCGACGACCACGGCGTCGCCTTGCGCATACACATGAACGCCGCCGGTTTCAGTGTATTTGGCGGCGTTGGTCAGCAGCTGTTCCAGAATAAACTTGAACCACTGGCTGTCGGTCACGATGGTGGGCAAGGCATCGACTTGCACGGCGAGGTTCTTCTCGATGAATAAATCCGCTAAGTCGCGCACGACTTGGTTGACCAGCGGGGTCAAGGCAGTTTCGCGCAATACCAAGTCGCGGTTGACGTCGTTGAATTTCAGATACGTCAGCATCATTTGCACATAGCGCTCGATGCGCTTGACCTCGCCGCGCGCCGCGGCGACTTTAACCGGTGGCACTTGCAGCAGCAGATCCAGCGCAGCTAGTGGGGTTTTCATCTGGTGGCTCCACAAGGCAAAATGATCACTTAACGTTTGCATTTGGCCAGCGGCATCAGCTTGGGCTTGCCCTTTTGTTTGAAATTGGGCGGCAAGCAGCTGCTGGTAGCGCTCGATTTGCGCATCTTGGGGTGCCGGCAAGTGGTCCAGGGGGGCATCGGCATAAGTTGCTTGCAATAGCGCCAGCTGCGCACACCAATGCCAAGCATCTACTGCCAGTATTGGCACCAGGACTGCGGCGCTGATCACCACGCCGTCAAGCAGCGCCACCGGAGGCAGGTTTTCTAAGTAAGTCAAGCCGCAAGCGATGATCAATAAGGTCACAAGAACCAGCCAAAGCAGCCGGCGAGCGCGCAAATAGGCGGCTAAATTACGCATCAGGATGCACCGCCAATCGATAGCCGGCGCCGCGGACGGTTTGGATCACAGTGTCTAAGCCGATCGCCGCGGCTTTTTGCCGCAAGCGGTTCATGGTGACGGCCAGAGTGTTCTGATCGATGAAGGCGTCGTTCTCCCAGAGTTTGTGGATAATTGTCTCCCGTGCCACCACTGCGCCAGGGGTTTCAAACAGCAAGCGCATGATCCGCGTTTCAGTTGGCGACAGATCCACACTTTGCGCAGGTGCCCCAGCTTGCGCCAGGCGAGTCACGCGGTTGTCTAATGCTGCCAGCTCAAAGGGCCCAGCGTGGTACACACCATCGGCTTGCTGGTACTCATAGGTGCGCCGCAAGAGGCCTTGCAGCTTGGCGAGCAGTACCGGCAGTTCGATGGGTTTGGTGAGATAATCGTCGGCGCCCATGTTCATGGCCATCACCAGATTCATGTCGTCGCTGACACTCGTCAAGAAAATCACCGGCACCTTCGATGTGCGCCGCAGCACTTCCAGCCAGTGGAACCCATTGAAGAACGGCAGGCGAATATCCATCAGTACCAAGTCAGGCGAACACGCAGCAATTTCGCGGTCAACTTGGGCGAAATCATGCACGGTGTGGACGTCATAGCGCCATTTGGCCAAGTATTCTGCGATCGTGTTGGCAATGGTGGGTTCATCTTCGACAATAAAAATGGTTTGGGTCATGGTGTCCTCCAAAATCGAATCGAGTGGAATCAGTTGCTTTCAGTTTAGCAGTAATTGGTGAGGTTAGCGCCGGACGGAAGGCTGAATCCTGATGTTGTCTATCAAAATCATCAACCATACGCCGCAAAAAAAGCCGACCTCCAATAGTGAGATCGACTTCTAACAACGAGCCGCCGCAGTGACGCGTGGTTAAATTAATGTTCCAATTTGCATTTCTGATTGTGTCCTTTGGCCTTGGCTTGCTTTAAGGTCATCTTGTACACATGCTTGCTGCGCTTGAGCGATGCGCAGTTGCGGTTCAAGTGATAAACGTGACCGCCATTGACGATGTAAACTGTGGTTTTGTCAGAAACGCTCTTGGTTGGTTTCTTAGCCACCGGTTTTTTCACCGGTTTCTTGGCGACTGGCTTCTTGGCAGGTTTCTTAGCTGGTGCTTTGGCGACTGGTTTTTTCGCAGGTTTCTTAGCTGGTGCTTTGGCGACTGGCTTTTTCGCAGGCTTCTTAGCTGGTGCTTTGGCGACTGGCTTCTTGGCAGGTTTCTTAGCTGGTGCTTTGGCCACCGGTTTCTTGGCGGGCTTCTTAACTGGCGCCAAGGCGGCTTTAGATACCACACTGTTGCCAGTGGTGTAGTTTAGCGTAACCCCTTTTTGCACGTTGAAGATGTACACATTGAAGCGAATGGCGTTGCTGCCAAGGCTTTGGGCTTCCATGTGCACGCCGCGCGCCAATAATTCTTTGCCGCGGAAAATCGGTTGCACCCGATAGCGAACGTAATTCTTATGGTGCGTGCGCAGATAAGCGGCAACTTGATTCTCGTAGCGCTCCATACTTGGTGCGTTCAACGAGGCGGTGGCGGTGATCAGGTTCTTCATGTTGTTGTTTTGACCGGTGAGTTGAAAGCCGATCAAGTGGCTGCGGTTAAACAAGTAGCCACTGTTGAGCTTCTTATTATGCCAACCAGTCGGCGTCACATACAAAGGCTGGCGGGCTGCTTTAGGCATCAGCTTATAGTTCAAATTGGCCTGCGCCATAGTCGCGCGGTTGTAACGGTCAAGATTGCTATAAGTTGCCCAAGCCCCAGTGTTCTTCAACTCTTTGGCTGAAAAGTCGCTGCGATTGCCGTTAACGGTGATGATTTGTTGATTGTGATAATTCTGAGCGGCAAACCACGCATATGTATTAGGCTTTGGCGCAGCGGCTTGGGCCGGTTGCGGCGTGGTGTAGGCCAAGCCGATGGTCACACCGAGCATCGCCACGAAACCCGAGACGACACTGCGGAACTTAAATTTAGTTAACAAAGTAAACTCTCCTCCAAAAAGCAACTAGCGACAAGCGCCAACCCATAGTTTGCCCGGTTTTGATGAAGATTGCAACCAAATCTTTTCAGCTTGCAGGCAGTGGAGAAGCAAAGTTTGAATTTTATCATCGTTGGCAATCGATGTTGTGATGGATCAAGCCAAAAGGGCGCAATTGTTGATGGTGTGCAAGAGGGGACGAAACTGGGCAGTGCAATGCCGTAACGGATAAATTTGGTAATATCGAGCTCAGCTTCTTAAACAATCGGGCAGGGGCTTGTGGTGGACTGCTGCGACTACGGTGAAGATAATAGATCAGGCGTTGAGTTTCCGACTTGCCAGCGCTTTGATCATCGCGGGATCACTGTGGGAGAAGAACTGGCTTGCCCCTTCGTTTAGTGTGGCGATTTGCTTCTTGTCGTCGTCAGTTAGTTCGAAGTCGAAGATGTTGAGGTTTTGCTGCATGCGCTCAGGCTTAGTGGATTTGGCCAAGACGATGATGTCTTGTTCAACCAACCACTGCAGGATCACTTGGGCCACAGACTTTTGATATTTTGCGCCGATTGCAGTGAGGACGGGATTGTGGAAAATGTCGTTTTTGCCTTCTGCAAACGGGGCCCAGGCCTCGATGGCGATGCCTTCCTGGCGCAAGGCAGCGATGCTCTCGGTTTGCTGCTGGAAAGGATTGACCTCGATTTGGTTGATTTGCGGGGTGACATCGTTGAAGAGGGATAGATCGACCGCGCGATCGACCGCAAAGTTTGAGATGCCGATGGCGCGTACCTTGCCAGTCTGCTGTAACTCCTCCATTGCCCGCCAAGCGCCATAGACATCGTTGTACGGCTGGTGGATCAACAGAAGGTCAACATAGTCTAACCCGAGGCGCTTCAGGGACCGTTCGAATGAAGTCATGACACCATCGTAGCTGGTATTTTCGATCCAGATTTTCGTGGTGACAAACAGCTCTTGGCGGGCGATGCCAGAGGTGGCAATGCCGCGGCCAACGGCTTCTTCGTTTAAGTAGCTTTGAGCGGTGTCGATGTGCCGATAGCCAGCCTGAATGGCGTTGCGTACCGCGTTTTCCGCTTCAGTTGGGTCGGTGATCTGGAAGGTCCCAAAACCTAGGATTGGAACTTCAATGCTATTGTTTAATTTAACAGTTTTCAATTTTTGTGCTTCCTTTCTTGTTCAACATGGAGAGTGTAAACCCTGGAGTTGACTTCAAGGCAAGGCTATTTTTCAAATTGTTTCCAAAGCGGCTCAACTTCCTGTTTCGTCGAGTTCGTGACGTATTTGGCGATGTGGTCATCATAGGTGTCGATCTTATACTGAAGCAGGGACTTGGTTTTCTGGAGTTGTTGCAGTTTCTCTTCGAGGCGGTCGAGCTGTTCTTGCAGAATAGCCTTCTGGGCAGTTTGGTCGGACTGATTGCGGTCACCTTGTGATAGCGTAGCAAAATCGATCAGCGACTCCACTGAAACGCCGGCATCGCGCAGACATTTGACTAGGTAGATCCAGTTTAGATCACTGGTTTGATAGTCACGATAACCGCTGGCGTTGCGAGTCACCGGTGGCACGACGCCGATGCGCTCGTAGTACCGTAGGGTGTCAGTCGTTAAATTAAAAAGATCCGCAGCTTGTTTAATATTCATATTTTTCTCCTTAGACTTGAGTAAAACCGATCATCAGCATTGCGCTGGCAAGAAAGATCGTCATCATCATGGCAGGCGGATAGACGGTGATTGCTAGCACGAGACCGACTAGCTTAAGCCCAAGATCCAGATAGACAATATAGTTCGGCGTCGTATATAGAAGATGGAAGTGAGCCTTGGGATTAAGCTTGCCCAGATTAACCGAAGTGGCGACGTTGAGCAGCGAGATGACAATGATGATGGCACCATAGAACGTCTGCGCCGTGATGTTGTTGAAATTATCTGATACCAAACTGGTCGTGTATGGAAACAGTGACGCAAAGAAAAGCAGGACCAGCGTTAGCATGACAGTACCCATGTTGATTTGTTTTACATTTTGCCAGTTGTTGTGATGAGAGACCCACATGACGCCTAGCCAGAAGAATGAGAGCGCATAGGCAAAGAAGTTTGTATGCAGCGCCCAAAGCCCTTGAAGTGAGACTTCAGCCGGTTTCTTGAGTTCCAAAACCAAGATTGTCATGATAATGGCCAGGATTGCGTCTTCAAAAGAAATTAAACGTTCCTTATTCATCGTGTCGCCACCTCCTATTCGATCTTCTAAGGCGATTGTAAACCTTGGAGCTGGGTTCAAGGCAAGACCAAAAGTTATTCTCAGAAGGGCTTGCATTGGAGTCCGCTTTAAGGTTTATCCTGTGGTCATGTTAAGAGGACAGGAAAAGATTGGAGGAGCGATAATTTGAATCAATCATTTAATGAAGCGGTGCCGCAGCTCGCCAAGTCCGACGCTGAGTGGGGACACGGACGCGGGACACAATCTGATGGGAAAGATACCAACAGCAGTGCTGCGCCAACCCGCAAGCTCACGCCATCGGCTAAGGCACTGATCATCTATTTTTCCCGCTCAGGCAGCACCGAACTGCTTGCGCAGAAGATCGCCCAAGAAACAGGGGCCGATATGCTAGAAATCGTTGTCAAGCAGCCGTATGCGGGTGACTACTTCAAGACGCTAGCGCGAGCCAACCAAGAGCGAGAATCGCAAAGCTGGCCTGAGCTCAACATGCAGGTGCCAGACCTCACGCAATACACGACGATCTACTTGGGCTATCCCATCTGGGCAATGATGCTGGCCCATCCGATGACCGCGTTCTTAACGGCGTATGGCCCGCGCTTGGCTGACAAGACCATAGCCTCGTTCATGTCACAAGGCGGCTATGGCGCTGGCGAAAGTATCGACCAGATCCGGCACTTCATCGGCGGCCAGACGACGCACTTCACCACACCATTGATCGTTGCTGGCAACAAGGTCGATCGAGCCGACCGCCAGCTTACCGAATGGATTCAGAACATCAGCTAATCAAAGGAGAAAAAAATAATGACAAAGAATGTTGTAATCATGGCCGCTAATGGGCAGATCTCACGTATTGTGGCACAACGCATTTTGAATGAGGAACGGTTTAACGACGTTCATCTCACTTTATTCCTGCGCAAACAGGCCCGGTTGGCGGCTTTGGCTGACAATCCGCGCGTGACCCTGATTGAAGGCAGTTTAGACAGCGCAGATGATGTGGCAGGGGCGATGAAGGATCAAGACCTGGTTTTTGTCGGGGTGGTAGATCATGGCGCAGACAATCGCCAGACCAAGAACGTGATTGCCGGCATGAAACTGGCCGGCGTGAAACGGGTCGTTTATACCAATGTCCTGGGGATTTATGACGAAGTCCCAGGCAAATTTGGGGCGTGGAACAAGGAATCAGTTGGAAGTGGTTTGCAGACTGCGCTGCATTCCGACCAACTCCTGGCCCAGTCTGGTCTGACCTACACAACGCTGCGGCTGCCTTGGCTGAATGACCGTGATGAGGTGAAATATACCGTTACACATAAGGGTGAGCAATATGTCGGCGTGTCAGGTTCGCGTCAGAGTATCGCTGATGTCGTCCTCAAGATTGTTGCGGAACCGAGTTTTGCGGCAAATGACAGTATCGGGATCGCTGACCCGGCAACCCAAGGCTCAGACCGACCCGTTTACTAATTTCCGGAATTGTAAATTTATTGTAAAACGTTAGAAAAACGCTTGCATTCAGTTTGGGCTCACGGTATATTATGCTTGCTCAACCGCATAGGGGAGAGGAGACAGCGAAGGCCAAGATTGTCTGTTCGCCGAACCCCCCCAACAGGCCGATCTGGTGGAAGCAAGTGCTGCTTGCGACCTTGACCTGTTCACCCAGAGCGCGCGATGAAGCCCGGTCACCTAGTCCACGGGCAAAAGAAAAGGGTGTACCCACAGATCACAGGTGAATGCCTAGCATTCGGCGGGTACTTAATCAAATAACGAATGGCAGGCAGCAAGATCATAGATTCATTGCCTGCCGCGATGCGAATCCACGATGGGAAATATTGGCCCGATCGTGTATTCGTCGCGTCGAGAAGCATGCTTAGGCGCGACTCAGCATATTTTACTGCTGAGCCGCCCTTTTTTTTGCGTGGCGCGGCGTTGGTGTTGCATCCATCCCCTGAAGCAGGAATTAGTCATAGTCCAACAAGGCGGGGTGACGTTTTTCTCACCTAGTGCCTCATGTATTTACTCACAATCGAGCATGACAGCTTGTGGTGCAATACTTTGAAAACCGTCCATCTTATCAATAAAGAACCAGCCAGGACAAGCATCCATGGTTGAGCGTTGGCTGAATTAAGGATGAATTAATAGTTGGTTAAGACGGTAGTTAAGGTTGTGCTGATATCTTAAAGATATAAGGAGTTGATGGAGATGGCACAACCAGTTTTGCAATTGCAAGGTGTCAGCAAGCGTTTTGGCCGGTTTCAGGCTTTAAAAGATGTTGATCTCACCGTTGACGCGGGGGATATTTTTGCGCTGATTGGCGCAAATGGGGCCGGTAAAACCACCATCATGCGGCTTGTCGTCGGTTTGTCGCCAATGGATCAAGGCCAAATCACGTTGTTGGGCGAACATGCTGGCCATTATCACCATGCGCTTAGTCGAATCGGTGCGGTGATCGAGACACCAACGGCGTTTGAAAATCTAACGGTTACTCAAAACCTGAAAGTGGTCGCGATTCAGCATGGTCTCAGCGATAATGAGCTGATCACCCAAACGATTCGCTTGGTTGGGTTGGAAGAGAAGGCGAAGACAAAAGCCAAGCACCTGTCTTTGGGCTTGCGCCAGCGCCTGGGCTTGGCAATTGCCGTGTTGGCCCAGCCGGATTTCGTGATTCTCGATGAGCCAACCAACGGCCTTGATCCAATGGGCATCGTGCAGTTTCGGTCGCTAGTCAAGCGGCTGCAAAGCGAATTTAATACGACAATTCTGATTTCGAGTCACATCCTGACGGAGCTTTATCAAGTCGCCACCAAATTTGCCTTTCTGCATCGCGGCCAAATTATTCAAGTATTGACCAAAGCTGAACTGGACGACAAAACCCGCGGCGGGTTAGAGATCACCGTCTCAGATGCGGCCCATGCTGCCGAAGTATTGGATGAAGCTGGCTTGAAGCAGCTGCAGGTGCGCGATGACAGCCATCTCGTGTTGCAGGATCTGACCCTGCCTTCTGAGCAAGTGAACGAACTCTTAGTAAAAGCCGGGGTCAGCGTGATCAGCATCACACGCAAGGAAGCGACCCTTGAGCAATATTACACGCAGCTCATTCAAGAGCAGGGGGCGGCAGAATGATCAATCAAATCAGAGCGGATCTGTATCGGCAGGGTCACAGTATCGGGATGGCGATCATCACACTGCTGACGATCGTTTACGCAGTATTTAATACGCAGCAGAAGGTGGTCGGCGGGGTGACTGTCAATCCTGATTCGAAACTGCTGAATCAGCTGATTGCAAAACGCTGGACCGTCTTAGATGGGATTCATGCGGCTAATGTCGCCGGGTCTTTGCTGCTGTGGTTATTCATTGTGGTATTAGTCATTGTTTTCAGTCGTGAGTTTAGCCAGCGCACCTATAAGAACACATTGGTTTCTGGTATTTCCAGACTGCAGTTCATCCTAGGCAAATACCTGATCTTGCTGGCTGATATTCTGGTCCTTTTTGCCTTGTTTTTTGGCACTGCGGCAGTGACTGGAATGATATTGGGCCGGGCAATGGGCGGTTCACTGGTGCATGACCTCGTCTATTCAATATTGCTGAATGCATTCTTCGTGAGTGTGGTTTTCAGCATTAGCATCACGCTGATGTTAAGTTTTAACACCATTGTGGTTCAAACAATATTTGTGGGCATCTGGCCATTGCTGATTTCGATAGTGTACAGCCTGTTGCATTGGCACTGGCTGCGTTACTTGGATTTCTATAACATGACCGTCAGCCTTACCACCGGGGCTTTGTCCGCCACGTTGCAGGCGCGCTATCTATTGGTCAGTTTGGGACTATTGATCGTCAGCATCGCGGCTTCCAGTTGCCTGTTGCAACGCAAGGAACTTTAGCTTGAAGCCGCTCTCATTATTCGATACAGTTAGCTTTGAAGGTGAGAAAATGGCAAATTTGCTGGTGATCGAAGACAATTCAGACATTCAAGTACTACTTAAAGATGTGCTTGCGCCGCACACAGTGGTCGCAGCTTTAGATGGCGTGGCTGGGCTCAACGCCTTACGCCAGTACAATTTTGATCTGGTTATTCTTGATTTGATGCTGCCTGGGGTGACCGGACAAAGCGTATTAAAAACTTTGCGGCAGCACTCGCAAGTGCCCGTCATTGTCCTCACCGCTATTCAGGATAAAGCCAGCGTGGTGCAGCTGCTTTCGGCAGGGGCAAATGATTATTTAACCAAGCCATTTGATATTGAGGAACTAAAAGCAAGAGTGGGGGTTCAGCTTCGGGAACACGAGTCGCTGGGCGGGGATGGTGAGTTGCGGCAAGGCCAACTGGTACTCAATCAGGCTACCCATGAAGTGACGTTCGCCAGTTTGCCAATTGATCTGCCCAAGAAAGAATTTGCGATCCTCGCGATGCTGATGCAACACCCGCACCAGGTTTTTTCTAAGGCGGCCATTTACGAGCGGGTCTGGCAGGAACCTTATCTTGACGCTGAGAATACGTTAAACGTCCATCTCAGTCATTTGCGCACCAAACTGAACGCCTCTCACAACGATATGCCATACATCGTCTCAGTGTGGGGCATCGGCATTCGGCTGCAGTAGGAGGGCATTGTGACAATATTCTTCTTGGCTTTGTGGTTGTTGACCCTGGCTGCCGTCAGCGTATTGGTGGCCGAGATCGTGCGGGTCACGCGAGAGCTTGAGCAGATCAACACTGTGAATACGAATGCAATGGTGACGTCGGCAACAGCATGGGCACCGATCCGGCGGCTGGTGCGGGCAATCAATAGCAATCTTAAGCTGACGCGTGAGCTGCAACGTCAGCAGCAGCACCAAGATGCTGAGGTCAAACAGATGCTGACCAACTTGACGCATGACATCAAGACGCCGCTCACTGTGGCCTCAGGTTATGTGCAAGTGATGCAGCAATCAGCTGCTTCAGATGATCCCCGCTTGGCGCGCATCAGCCTCAACTTGAATGCTGTTAACTACTACTTGCGCACTTTGATGAATTATGATGTGATGCTTGAAAAACACGCGCAACTCACTTTGACGCAGCTTGATCTCTCTCAAGTCGTACAAGACGAGCTGTTTTCAGCGTTTGATGAATTGAATCAGCGTGGGATCCAAGTGACGCCAAACATTGCGTCAAACATCTCATTGATTACCGATGAAACGGCAATTCGGCGAATTCTCCAAAATCTCATTGGCAATTGGTTAAAATACGCTCAGACCCAAGCAGAGATCGTGCTCGCTCAACCCGATGCCCAACACATCGTCCTTAAATTATCTAATCGGACAAGTCAGGAATTAGCAGATGCGGCGCAGTTAGAAAGCCGATTTTATACAGGCGATGCTTCCCGCAGTGATGGCAGCGCCGGGTTAGGCTTGAATATCGTGTCGGCGCTGATGACCCAATTAGGCGGCAGAATGAACATTCAAACGGCGGCTCGAGAGTTTGCGATCACATTAACGTTTTTTACGGACGCGCAGGAGTGATGAGCACCCACCGTTACCGCAATTTGGTAACTGCGTGATTTATTGCATCAAAAAAAGCATTTGACCAAAAGGCCAAATGCTTTTTCCATATTGCGTTGAAGATTTTGTAATCGAGTATTACAGCACTTGGTTGTAGTATTCAACGACAAGGGCTTCGTCGACTTCTGGTTCGAGTTCGTCACGTTGTGGCAAACGAACGTAGGTGCCTTCCTTCTTGTTATCGTCGAAAGTCACGTAAGCAGGACGGGAAACCGTTGCTTCGAGGGCTTCGTTAACGATAGCCAAGTTTTGGGAGCGTTCGCGCAGGCTGATGGTTTGGCCAGGTTGAACTTCATAGGAAGGAATGTCAACGCGCTTGCCGTCAACCAAGATGTGACCATGGTTAACGAGCTGGCGAGCTTGAGGACGGGTGGTAGCCAGACCTAAGCGGAATACCAGGTTGTCCAAGCGGCTTTCGAGCATGATCATGAAGTTTTCACCATGGGTGCCTTCAGTGATCTTGCCGGCGCGGACGAACAAGTTACGGAATTGGCGTTCGTTCATGCCATACATCCAACGAAGCTTCTGCTTTTCGCGAAGTTGTTGGCCGTATTCGGAAACCTTACGACGGTTGTTGGCGCCGTGGTCACCAGGGGCATAAGGGCGACGAGCTAATTCTTTACCAGTGCCGGAAAGGCTCAAGCCGAGACGGCGAGATTGCTTCCAGCGAGGACCAGTATAACGAGACATATTGAAATTCCTCCAAAAATTTAGTTTGGAGTAAGATAATGAATGTGAACTCAACACACGGACAGTTGCGCTAGGCACTTCGCCTTAGCAGCCGCGGTTACTACGCTCTCTGACCATGTCAGTTGCGCAACTGGAGCCGACCATGCCGTTCACTGCTGCATTAAATTACTCGCAGGCTAGTATACCGTAGCCAAGGCTTGCGCGTCAAGATGTTTCGCAATTGCTTCGGCGCAGGCTTGCAAAGTCGCTTGGTCTTGTGCCGAGAAGCGATCCAAACTCGGCGAGTCGATATCCAAGATCCCCACGCACTGGCCGTCAATCATCAACGGCAGCACGACTTCGGAATTTGATGCGGCATCACACGCAATATGGCCGGCGAATTCGTGAACGTTAGGCACGATCAAAGAAGTCTGCTGTGCATAGGCGGTACCCACGACACCGCTGCCTGGTTTGATATGCATACAAGCGACTTGGCCTTGGAAAGGACCGAGGTCCAGCGTCTGGGTGGTTTGGCTATATAAATAGAAGCCACACCAATTCAAGTCGCTCATCGTGGCGTTGATCACCGCCGACGCATTGCTTAACACCGTGATCGGATTGGTTTCGCCTTCAAGCAAAGCGTCAATTTGGGCCACGATCAGTGGATCTAAGGTGGATTGAGTCATGTGATTACCTCTTTTTTTTACAAATCTGCGTCAGATGGGCAATTTTGTCGATATTCGCTTTTAAGTTCTGGTTGTTTTTGAGATACTATGGGATAAGGACAGAAACCGCATGCACCGGCTTACCGAAGTATAGTAAATCGACGGGCAAAATGCAATGCGGGAATCTCGCGGCGAGGAAATTCGGCGCGTGGCAGCGGAAGGTGTAAGAATGACTTGGATAATCGTAGCGATCGTGATCATCGTGCTTGTGGCTGGTGGCGTATGGGGGATACAGCGCTATAACATCACCAAGATCGGCCAGCTTGATCAAGAAGTAGAGAAGCTCGATAATGGCGAGCTTAAGGGGTTGCTGAAGAGCATCGCCAACCTTGGCTTGGCTGGTGATTCGCTTAAGCAATTCACCAAGTGGCAGCGCGAATACCAGCGCATGGTTGAAGCGGACTTGGCGAACTTGCAGACGGCTTTGTTAGACGTGGAGTTGGCAAACAAACAATTGCAATTCGTTCAGGTCAAGCATGCGCAAGCCAAGATCCAACAAGCCATCGTCGAAGCCGACGCCAAGCTGGCCAAAATACATAAAGCGCTTCTGGCCTTGCAAGCCAGCGAAGCCGACACGCGCACCAAGCTCAAAACCTTGCGCAGCGATTATCAAGAAGCCCGCAAGACCATTCTGGCTAAGAGCTATGCCTATGACAAGGCGATGCCTAAGCTGGAAGAGGAGCTTGAAACCATCGCTGAAGGCTTGCATCAAGCCGCGACGGTTTCAGATTCTGGCGACCATGCCGCAGCCATCACCGCTTTGGAGCAGTTAGCCATCACCATTGGCACCTTGCAAGATCAAGTGGCGCGTTTGCCGAAATTGGTTAATACCGTGATCAATGAATTCCCGGCGCAGCTGCAAGAGCTTAACGACGGCTATCATGAACTTTCTGCGCAACGCTTCATTTTCACCCAAGATGTGCCGGCGGGGATCGCAGCGGTGCAAGCCCAAGTCCAAACCGCCCAGGCCCAAATCGAAGCGCTTGAAGTTGATGACTTGGCCGATAACGTGGCCCAAACCGCCGAAGCCATTGACGGTTTGTATGCGACAATGGAGAAGGAACTCAACGCCAAAACCGTTGTCCTTAAACAAAACGGTGACTTGCGCCAATTCATCGCCCATGCCCAAAAGCAAAATCACACCTTGATCTTGGAGTTGGATCACCTCAATCAAAGCTACACCTTAACGCATGGCGAAGAAGCACAAGTCGAGCAATTGCGCGGCCAGCTTGATACGATCGCCGAAGCCTACACCAAGACGCAACACGACTTGCAAGACAACACGGCGATCTTCTCGCAAGTGCAAGCCCAATATGTCCAAATGCGCAGCGACTTGCATGATATTGAAGAACAACACGCTCAGATCAATGCCAGCGTATCGACGCTGCAAGAACGTGAGAAACAAGCGGTGGCTTCCGCAGACGAATTTGAGAACGCCTTGCGTGATATCAAATATGAAGTTTCCCGCCATCAATTGCCTGGCTTGCCGCGGCCGTATCTGGATTTCTTCAATGTTGTGGCTAAGGAATTGACGCAACTGAACAAAGACCTCAACCAAATCAAGATCGATATGGACGCCATTGCCAAGCAATTGATCAAACTCGGCGAAGACATCGATCAGCTCAAAGATCAAAGCCGCACCGTTGTTGATTCAGCAGGGATGTGCGAGCAGCTGCTGCAATACGCCAATCGCTACAAGACGTCGCATCCGGAAGTTGACAAGGCCGCGACGCAAGCCAAAGACTTGTATCAACACTACAATTATTCCCAAGCCGCCGATGTGATCGCCGCGGCATTGGAGCAAGTCGAACCAGGCGCCTATCAGAAAGTGGAAAGCGACTATCTGCAATCGAAGTCCGCGTCATTGTTCTAATTTACTTGAAGGCTCTTAAATCGTGATCAGCCGATTTGAGAGCCTTTTGCATTGTGGTATTTGGTGAGGACTTTTGGTATAATGATGCGCAGTGAGCTTACTAATCGGAAGGAAATGTTAGGCATGATCTATTTTGATAATTCTGCAACCACCAAGCCGTTGCCGGCGGTGCTGGACACGTATCGCAAGGTGGCCGAAGACTTCTATGGCAACCCCAGTTCCTTGCATCAGCTCGGCGATCACGCCTTTGCGATGCTGGAAGGTGCGCGCAAGCAAATCGCAGACTTGATCCAAGCCCACCCTGAAGAGATCTTCTTCACTTCAGGCGGCACAGAAGGCGACAATTGGGTCGTTAAAGGCACCGCCATTGAGAAGCGGCCTTTTGGCAAGCACTTGATCACCACTGCAGTGGAACATCCGGCGATCATCAACTCAATGAAACAACTGGAAGCACTAGGTTATGAAGTGACTTATTTGCCGGTGGATCATCGCGGTTTCATTGATCCCGCCGATTTGAAAGCGGCCTTGCGCTCAGACACGATCTTGGTGTCGATTATGGCAGTGAACAACGAAATCGGCGCCATGCAGCCTATCGATGCGGTGGCTGATATCTTGGTGGACTATCCCAACGTCCATTACCACGTGGATGCGGTGCAAGCCATTGGCAAAGGGTTAATGAAGTCATTGCGCAATCCGCGCATCGACTTCATTACCTTCTCTGGCCACAAGTTCCACGCCCCGCGCGGCACCGGCTTCATTTATGCCAAAAGCGGCAAGCATATCGCACCGCTGCTGACTGGCGGCGGCCAAGAACACAACTTGCGCTCTGGCACTGAAAACACGCCGGCCATTGCCGCCATGGCCAAGGCCTTGCGGATCTTATTGACGGATGAACCTAAGAAAGTCCAACGCCAAGCCGCGATCCGCTCGCGCATCGCCGAACATGTGCAAAAGCGGGCCAACGTGCATATGTATTCACAATTGACGCCAGACTTTGCCCCGCATATCTTATGCTTTGCCATTCGCGGCGTGCGTGGGGAAACCATCGTCCATGCGTTTGAACAACATGAGATCTACATTTCGACCACTAGTGCTTGCTCGTCGAAGAAAGGGACTGAATCCAGTACCTTACAGGCGATGCATGCCGACCCGCATTTGGCCACTTCTGCCATTCGCGTCAGTTTAGATGAATACAACACGCTTGCAGAAGCAGATGCATTCAACGCGGCTTTCGACGATATTTATCAGAAGTTTGCCAAGTTGATGCCAGCAGAGAATTAAGGAGAAATTAATGCAATACGACATGATCATGGTGCGCTATGGCGAATTGTCTACCAAGGGCAAAAACCGCAGCGCCTTCATCGGCCGCTTGAACGGCAACATTACCAAAGCTTTACACGAATACCCAAACTTAACGATCCGCCCCAAGCGTGACCGTTTGCACATTGAATTAAATGGCGAAGACTCAACTGGGGTGATGCAGCGCTTATCCCAAGTCTTCGGCATCCAAAGCTTCTCGCCATCTGTGGCTGTCGCCAAAGATATGGCGCAAGTCCACGCCAAAGTGCTGGAACTGATGGCCGAAACTGCGCCACAAGGGGCCAGTTACAAAGTCGCCACCAAGCGCAGCGACCATACTTTTGAACTGGATACCAATGGCATGAACCTCAATATCGGCGACTTCTTAACCGATGCGCGGCCAGATCTGAAGGTACAAATGAAGCACCCGGATATCACTTTGCGCGTCGAAGTGCGCCGCGAAGCTATCTATTTATCAACGACGACGGTTCAAGGCGCCGGCGGCTTGCCAGTCGGCACCGCAGGTAAAGCGGTGTTGATGCTGTCTGGCGGGATCGATTCGCCAGTGGCCGGCTACTTGGCCTTGAAGCGCGGCGTGGATATCGAAATGGTTCATTTCTTCAGCCCGCCTTACACTTCTGATAATGCTTTGGCCAAAGCCAAGCAGCTCACCGCCCAACTGACACCTTATGTCGGCAGTATCCGCTTCATTCAAGTGCCGTTCACCGAGATCCAAGAAACCGTCAAAGCCGGCGTGCCAGAAGGGTATTTAATGACCATCCAGCGGCGCTTCATGCTGCGTTTAGCCGAACAAATCGCCCACAAGCAAAACGCTTTGGCGATCTTTAATGGCGAATCCGTTGGTCAAGTGGCCAGCCAGACCTTGGAGTCGATGGTGGCGATCAATGACGTGACCACCATGCCGATCATTCGGCCAGTGGCGACAATGGATAAGAATGAGATCATCAAGATTGCAGAAGACATCAACACCTATGATTTGTCCATCATGCCATTTGAAGACTGCTGCACGATTTTCGCACCGCCGCGTCCGAAGACCAAGCCCAACTTGGAGAAAACCCGGTATTATGAATCAAAGCTTGATGTTGACGGCTTGCTCGAACGTGCGATGAGCGGCGTGACCATTACCGATATCCGCAGTTCCGATGAGTTCATGAACCCAGAACAAACAGTAATTTCAGAATTACTATAAAAAAGTTAGTATACAGTTTTGTGCATATTAATTGTGCTCAATGTATATAATTCTGGCATCTTGCATAAACACAACCGAGCCATTCAAAATCCCCATATTATGGGGATTTTTTGAGTTTTATGAGAGAATTTTTTTCTGCAAATGACTTGCATAATGTATATTACACCGGTATATTCAGGGTAACGAAGATTTAGCCGATAGATACTTATAAAAGAATGGAGATTACCTTTTGAAGAAATTACGCGCCTTATTATTATCTGTTGCGATGCTCGGCTTGGCCGCAGCGACCACGACTGCCTTGAATGTGCACGCGGATGGTACGAATCCTGTTACTCCCGCTACTACCGGCAAAGTAGGACCCGATGTTTCAAATAATGCGACCTTGCACGTCGAAGGCGGGGATTTAACTTTCACGAAGCCTGATGATGTGAAATTCACAGATACCACTGTGAAAGCTGTCTACACTGATGGATATAGCGACGATAAAACGACTGGCACGACCACTGTTTCTGATTTCTTAGGGGATGCCGGAACTTGGACTTTGTCTGTCAGTGCGGGTGGTTGGGCCAATGGCACTGAAACAACCGTCATGGAAAATGCTGCGAAGTTGACTGTTAAGTCGACAGACGAAAAGAGCCAAACCGCAACGTTTGGTGCAGGCAAGAATGATGCCCAACCAATCGTTTCTGGTGGTGAAGGGACTAAGGACTATGACTTGAGCTATGACCTGTCTATTCCTGCTGACAAAGCGGTATCGTTGAAAGCCGGCACTTATACGAACACGCTCACTTGGAGCATCAATAACGTCCCAGGCACTGATGCGGGTACTACTACGACCGGTGCCACAACTAAGTAGGAGTTAACTTTTCACATGCAAACAACACATCGTCGATTCACTTGGCGAGCGGGGCAGCTCCTGATGGCGCTGCTCTTTTTGCTCATTTGTAGTCCAATTCATCTGACCCATGCGGCCACAACTGCATCGCTTGGTGTCCAACCGTTACCGGCTGCGCATCAGCGCGATAAGTCGGTGACATATTTTGACTTACTGCTGGGTGCTGGGCAAACGGACACGCTGCAAGTCAAGCTCACCAACAGTACTGATCAGGCCATGAAAGTTGCCGTAAAGCCTGCGACGGCCACCAGTTCTGATGCCGGGATCGTGGATTACACTGGCAAGTCCAACCCGACTGATTCCAGCATGACCACCAGGCTGTCTAGTTTGATCACAGGGGCTGACACGATCACCGTGCCAGCTCACGGCAGCGCGACTTATGCGGCCAAGCTGACCATGCCGACGGCGCCTTTTCAAGGGGTGTTAGCTGGCAGTTTGGTGTTCAAGCCCAGTGGTCAAGCGCAGAACCGCACCAGTGGTAGAATGGGCATTGTCAACGAGTACGCGTACACAGTGGCGGTTTTGGCGCGTAATTCCGCCAAGCTCTTGACCCCGAAGCTGACTGCCGGAAGTATCAAAGCAGGGCGTATCGAACACGCCAACCGCGTGTCGGTAACGCTGCATAACCAAACGGCGGCTTTTGCCAATCATGTGCGGGCCGTAACGACGATCAAGAAGCCAAAAGGCAAAACGGTCACCTTAACAGCTAAAGATGCGCAACTTGCACCAAATTCATTGCTGCATCAAACCACATTGCTCGGCGATCACGTGGCGGCAGGCGACTATCGTGTGCACACTGTGTTATATTGGGGCAAGGCAGCAGATGGCCGCTATGTTTCTGGTGGTGAACACTATCAATACACCACTGCGACCACCAAGACGGTGACGATCACCGCGGCCAAAGCGCGGGCGTTAAGCGCTCAAGCCAAACAGGATAAAGGCGGGATGCCGATGATCTACAAGCTCTTGATCGGCATTGGCATCGCAATCATTATCTTATTGATAATCGTGGCGATTCTGTTGATCAGACATCGCCGTCTTCGCCAAGCCCAAGTTGCGGCCTTACAAGCCCAAGTGTCGGAATTGCAAAGCAAGTCAACGAAACAAGATTAACCAAAAGGAGGCTCTCATGACGGCACTGCGCCAACGAATACTGATTATCATCACCTCGTTGCTGCTCGTGTTGAGTGGGGGCTTTTGGTTTGCGCAAAACACACCAACCGTTGCCGCCGGTGCAGATGATTTGACGCTGGTAGGGGATATTGGTTTACCCAAAGACGTGGTGCAGGTGATGCTGGATAACTCACTAGATGCGTCGGGGCATACCCCCACAGTCAGTGCGGATGCTGTGACAGTCAAAGACATTAGCACTTGGCAAACGGTATCCTTGGCCAATCGCGTGGCCAAAGGTGGGGACTATCAAAGCAGCACTAACAGCACCGTTGCTGGGTGGATTGGATCACTAGTAACCAACGACAGTAATTATGTCGAAACTAAAGATATGATTTTGTATCAAGATGTTGCCCTCAACAATGGTGGAAATTATTCCGCTAATGCAATATTGACCACAGAAATTCCCATGGGCTATGGTCGTCCGGCCAGTTATACAGCAACCCAAGTACCAATCTACAATAAGCTGATGGCGGTGTTGATGAGTGCCACTAGCGCTAAAACCATTGATATTACTGGTTTGGTTTCCCGGGTCAGCGATGCTTCGGCTCGAGTCAAGATGTTGGCAATGTTTCGGACGTGCGATATGGCGCACTTGACCGAGTTGGACTTGGGTTCAAACAACTTTGGTGCTGGGATTGGCGGCTCTGGTTGGTCGTATAACGTTTTTCAACTCACGACATTGTCATCCAACTCCGTAGAAACGTGGGATCTCTCGTTTGAAGGCCTAACTGGACTGGATTCAGTCTTGCTGCAGCATATTGGCAGTCAGACAAAGAACGTGAACTTAGCGTCTAACTCACTGAACAAGATGGATTGGAATAACAGCGGATTTCTGAAAAGTGCTAGTAATGACGGTGTTTTAAATCTTGACGCAAATACAGAAATCGATTCCCAAGATAGTACGACGCTGACTGTGTTGATGAAATTACTCGGCAACGGTGGATCAACGGTCTTACCTGAAGAGGTCGCAAATTCTGTCATTACGGCTGCGTTTGTGACAGATAATTACGAGCTCACTGTTGCGGCATTGAACCAAGTACTTCCGCAACTTTCGCCAGAGACGTTGGCAACCTTAGTTCAAGTGGCAGCGAAAAACGAATATTCTAAAGCGGCGAATATTTTTAAAGATCCAGCACTTGATGTCGCTGCTTTACCTGCTTCCACTTTGCAAGACTTGGACAGCAAGACATTTGACAGCTTGTTAAACGTTGTCGATAAGACTAACGTGGACAAGCTCGCCGATAAGCACGAAGGCGGCGGCACTGTGGCTGATCCAGCAAGTCTTTCCGTCAATGGCAACTGGACATTCGATTATACACTGGGCGCCGACAGTACCAACATCAAATCCGATGATATCGTCTCCCTCAGTGGCCTGATTCCAGCAGGACAGCGCTTGCAGGTTAGCATGAGTACTTGGGTCAGCGGCAGCTACGAGCTGCGACCGACGTTGTCATTTATGCAAGGCGCCAAGCAGCTCGCCATCATTGCAGGCGATCCGGCGATAACGGTTATCAGCAATTCAAGCACCACGGCTTTGACCTTATCCAGTAGTCTTGAAAGTGCACGTTTACGTATACCAACAGATGAGCTGAGCCAATTAGCGCCAAAGCAGGCGTATAGCAGCAAGGTAACGTGGACGATCGAGAATGTACCCGATGCAAACGCGAAGTAGTGCTATGATAAGAGTGCGCTGGGAACGCAATACCGCTTTGGGTAATCTAAATAAGCGTTGGCACTGTTATTGCAGTGACAACGCTTATTTATTTTTGGAGGAAATGCCACCTTGGCAGAACTGCAAGGTGCGACATTCAGAAAATTAGCGGCCTGGATGTATGATATCTGATATTAAATGTATGCTGCATCGCCACGCACCAAACAAGCAGATGCTATCGCGAATAGGTATAGCTGTCATGCTCCCATTGGTCAGGTGGGGTGAACGCATCGCCCATCGCAGTCACCACCTGCACCTGATTGTTCGGCAGTGGATTGAAGTCTACAGAGAAACGAGAGCCGCCAGAACTGGCGAAGAAGCTCAAGTTGATGCTGTTGCCTTGTTGCTTGGGCTGGGCATATTTATCAACAGCGCGATTGCCATCGCCATCTTCTGCGCCAATGACGTAAAGTACCAGCCAACCACGCTCACCAGGCTTGCCGGTGGCATTTTGCGCTTCTTTGGCCGTGGCATAAGCGATCGCTTCACCATCCATTAATTCCTTAGCGTGAGCGTTAAAGATCGCCACCGCGGCAGCTGTGGTCAATGGCTTGAGTGCTGCGGCACGTGAGCTTGCCGCAGCACTGGAACTAGCAGCGGCTTGGGAACTGGCAGCCGCCTTGGAACTAGCAGCGGCCTTAGAACTTGCCGCAGCTTTAGAACTGGCGGCTGCTTTAGCCTGTTGCTTGGCCTGACGTTTTGATTCCGCCTGGGCTTGCGCTTTTTTTGATGCTGCCTTGGCGCTTGTGGTTGACGCGCTGGTACTGTCTTTGGCGTTATCGGTGCCACACGCAGCTAAAGCCAGCACCATACCGGCGGCTGCCAGCAGCGTGCCCAGTTGTTTAATTGTTGATTGTCCCATCCAGATTTTCCTCCACCATTGATATAATCAGGAGGAACGATTCTGCGATCCTCACTGATAAAAATTATTATGGCAAAACCGTTACAAATCATACTAAACAGTGTGCGAATAAGCAAGCATTATGTTTGATTTTTCTTGATTTCGATGCTGGTAGAGGAAAGAAAACGCCACGCATTTACGTCGTGATTGTCAGATCTCGTGCCGCAGCTACTGGAGAATGCCTGTTTGACAGTGCAACAGCCGATTCTGACTTGCGCTAATAAGAGCAGCTCGGTACCAGTATTTGCGCTTGGGGTTGCTTCGACAATTTGGTGTGATTTGATACACAAATAAATTCAACAAGTACCAAACTGGATCATGACGAGGCCTGTCAAGCACTGATTGACCGCTAAGCAAACATGATCTGATTTGGCGATTGACGGATTCGGCACATGACCAAGCAAGGCACGGAATATGGTCGATTTAAGGGCTGGCAACAGCGCCCAATCATAGACGGCTGTGCTGTTATTGCGCAACGTTTCAATTGTGAACACGATAAGGTCCCTTACCAATTTTTACGCATCGCGTCAGCGTTGAGGTGTAAGCGATTTTATGTTTGAATATTCACAAAACCAGTGCTAAACTGGTTATGTGAATCAGTGAACGCACTTGGAGGTGGCGAACATGCTCGACGCAAGAACGAAGGTTTCTAAAGCGACGATCAGACGCATCCCGCTTTATTACCGGGCAGCGCAGCAGATGCAAGAACAAGGGATCAGACGAGTCCGCTCTGATAAACTCGGTGAAATGATCCATATTCCGTCGGCAACGATCAGAAGAGATTTCTCAAGCTTCGGAGAACTCGGCAAAAGCGGTTACGGCTACAGCGTGGCCACGCTGGTTGAGGAATTCGGACAATTGCTGCAAGTGGAATCGCCTGAAGATATCATTCTAGTCGGCGTTGGCGGTTTAGGCGCGGCATTGGTACAGAATAATTTCCGGCGCAACCCGGATCTCAACATTGTCATGGCCTTTGATCAAGATCCTGCCAAGGTCGATACGATGGTCGCAGGCGTGCCGGTGTATCCTTTTGCCGATTTAACCAAGCATTTGCCTCACGGGGTGCGCACTGCTATTGTGGCTGTCCCAAGTGCGTCACAAAAGGCGGTAGTACCGGTGTTGGAAGACGCAGGGATCAATGCGATCATGACTTTTGCGCCGATGCCGGTGGCTTGCAAGCCAACCACAACGATCCGCTACATCGACTTGACCTCAGAGCTGCAAAGCCTCTTATATGTGGCCCATCAAAAAGAGCGCCGCTGACGTTGACGAATCGCGAAGCGTCGGCTATAATGCGGGTAACGCGTTGAACAAGAGGCGTATAAGGACGATCTTCAGCGAGCCGGCGGCAGGTGTGAGCCGGTGATCAACTTATGCGTGTAGCTTGCGAGCTGTCACCTTGAAATCAGTAGAGGCGGCCGGATCCAGTCCGTTATCTGCATTTAAGTGGAGGCAATGCCTCAATTTAGGTGGTACCGCGAGTCAACTCGTCCTAATTATTTAGGGCGAGTTTTTTTTGTTTGACCGAGCAAATCGATTAAGGAGATCAACTATGACAGAAGAATTAGCCCCTAAATTCGACCCGAAAGAAGTCGAAGCCGGCCGCTATGATAAGTGGCTGGAACAAGGCGTATTCAAGCCTTCTGGCGACAAATCCGCCAAACCGTATAGTATCGTTATCCCGCCGCCGAATGTCACTGGCAAGCTGCATTTAGGCCACGCCTGGGACACGACGCTGCAAGATATGATCATTCGTCAAAAGCGGATGCAAGGCTTTGATACCTTGTGGCTGCCAGGGATGGATCACGCTGGGATCGCCACTCAAGCTAAAGTCGAAGCCAAGCTGCGCAAAGAAGGCATCACGCGCTATGACTTAGGCCGCGAGAAGTTTGTGGAGAAAGTCTGGGAATGGAAAGACGAATTTGCGTCTACCATCAAGACCCAATGGGGCAAGATGGGCTTGTCTTTGGACTATTCTCGGGAACGCTTTACCTTAGATGACGGCTTATCCAAAGCGGTGCGCAAAGTCTTCGTTGATTTATACAACAAGGGCTTGATCTATCGTGGCGAATATATTGTCAACTGGGATCCGCAAGCGCGCACGGCGTTATCTGATATCGAAGTCATTCACGAAGATGACAAAGGTGCGTTCTATCACTTAATCTATAAATACGCTGACGGGACCCCAGGCGGCATTGAAATTGCCACCACGCGGCCAGAAACCATGTTTGGTGATACTGCGGTTGCGGTTAACGCCCATGACCCGCGTTATCAAGACGTCATTGGCAAAACCGTCATCGTGCCAGGCGTTGGGCGCGAGATCCCGATCATCGCTGATGAACACGCTGATCCTAAATTTGGGACTGGGGCCGTTAAGATCACGCCAGCGCATGACCCTAACGACTTCCAAGTCGGCAACCGCCACAATTTGGCGCGCATCAACTGCATGAACGACGACGGTACCATGAATGAGAATGCCGGCAAGTATCAAGGCCAAGATCGCTTTGAATGCCGCGACAACTTAGTCAAGGATCTGCAAGCCAGCGGGGACTTGATCAAAATCGACCCGATCGTCCACTCAGTTGGCCACTCTGAACGTACCGGCGTCCAAGTTGAAGCCCGTTTGTCCACGCAATGGTTCGTGAAGATGAAGCCATTAGCTGAAGCTTCGATCAAAAACCAAGCAACTGACAACAAGGTCAACTTCGTGCCAGAGCGCTTCGAGCACACGTTCTTAAACTGGATGAATAATATCCATGACTGGGTCATTTCCCGTCAGCTGTGGTGGGGCCATCGCATCCCTGCT
The DNA here is from genome assembly GCF_042847315.1 of Lacticaseibacillus jixiensis. Classification (NCBI taxonomy): domain Bacteria; kingdom Bacillati; phylum Bacillota; class Bacilli; order Lactobacillales; family Lactobacillaceae; genus Lacticaseibacillus; species Lacticaseibacillus jixiensis. The sequence continues at coordinate 10,276 of NZ_BAAFPR010000017.1, read as the reverse complement.
TGGTATAACAAGACTACCGGCGAAATGTATGTTGGCATGGAAGCGCCTGAAGACGCACAGAACTGGGAACAAGATCCTGATGTCTTAGACACTTGGTTCTCCAGTGCTTTGTGGCCATTCTCCACCATGGGCTGGCCTGACACTGATGCTGCCGATTACAAGCGCTATTATCCAACTGACACGCTGGTTACCGGTTATGACATCATTCCATTCTGGGTTGCGCGGATGATTTTCCAAGGCCTGGAATTCACTGGCCAGCGGCCGTTTAAGAATACCTTGATCCACGGCTTGATCCGTGACGAACAAGGCCGCAAAATGTCCAAGTCCCTTGGCAATGGGATCGATCCCATGGATGTCATTGAAAAGTATGGTGCCGATGCGCTGCGGTGGTTCTTGGTCAATGGCTCAACGCCTGGTCAAGATACGCGCTTTTCTTGGAAGGCGATTGGGGCTTCTTGGAACTTCATCAATAAGATCTGGAACATGTCACGGTTTGTGTTGATGAATTTAGCCGACACCAAAGCCGATGCCAAGCCGGATCCAAAGACTTTTGATTTGTCTGATCAGTGGATCTTTGCTCGGTTGAACCAAACCATTGCCAGTGTGACAGCGAAGTTTGATAAGTTCGAATTCGGGGAAGCTGAACGTGATTTGTACAACTTCATCTGGAACGAATTGGCTGACTGGTACATCGAAATGTCCAAGGAAGTGCTGTATGGTGACGACGAAGCAGCCAAGGCAGCCAAGCGCGTCAACTTGCGCTTCGTTTTAGACAACGTGTTGCGCTTGTTGCATCCGATCATGCCTTTTGTCACTGAGAAGATCTGGTTGACGATGCCGCATATTGGCGAGTCGATCGTCACGGCCAGTTATCCAACCGTTGACACCGCCTACGATAACGATGCTGCAATCACTCAGATGCAGGCGATCATTGAATTGATCCGGGCCGTGCGCGGGATCCGCACTGATGTGAATGCACCGTTATCCAGCCCAATCGACATTCAAGTGAAGCTGCAAGATGCTGATTTGAAGCCGGTGTTCACCGATAACTTCGAATTCATCGATCGCTTCGTGCATGCCAAGCATTATGAAGTGGCCACTGAACTTGACGCACCTGCTTTAGCCGCTTCAGCGGTGATCAATGGGGCGACGATTTATGTGCCGCTGGCTGAGTTGATCGACTTGGATGAAGAAATTGCCAAGCTGAATAAAGACGGCAAGAAGCTCGATCAAGAAATCACGCGCTTTGAGAAGAAATTAGGCAACCAAGGCTTCTTAGCCAAGGCCCCACAAGCCGTTGTTGACGAACAAAAAGCCAAGCTCCAAGACGCCCAAGCTAAGCTGCTTGCCGTTAACGAGCGGATCAAAGAATTACAAGCTGCTAAATAAGCGTTAAGCGCACTCAAACGGTGCTGCACATCTGGTGCAGCGCCGTTTTTGTGACTTCACGCTGCAGAAATGTCTGGCGGCGGTGGGCCCTGCTGGTTGGGCAGCTTTTTGGTTTGGCTAACGGTTTAGGGCATTGCGTGGTAAACTCAATGTAAGCGGTAAAATTTTTATCGCTGAGCGCTTGTTTTTTGTAAGTAAAAGGCTATAATAATGTTGTTGATACTTATATTAAGTAAGTTATGGAGGCGACAGCATGACAAAGATCAATGCAGCAGACGCAATGTTGAAGGTCATCGAAAGTTGGGGCGTGAAGAATATTTATGGGTTGCCTGGGGGCAGCTTTGATTCGACGATGAACGCGCTGTATAATCGGCGCGATACGTTGAATTATATTCAAGTCCGCCATGAAGAAGTCGGGGCGCTGGCGGCAGTGGGTGAAGCCAAAACAACCGGCCGCATCGGGGTGACGTTCGGTTCTGCTGGACCTGGCGCAGTGCATTTGCTTAACGGCTTGTATGACGCCCAATACGATCATGTGCCGGTATTGGCTTTGGTGGGGCAAGTGCCGACTGCGGCAATGAACACCGCGTATTTCCAAGAAATGAACGAGAATCCGATGTTCGCCGATGTTTCAGTATATAACCGCACGGCCATGACTGCCGAGCAATTACCGGCAGTGGTTGACGAAGCGATCCGTCAAGCATATGCGCACAAAGGCGTGGCGGTGATCACGATTCCTAAAGACCTCGGCTGGCAGGAAATCGAAGATAATTATGTTTCCAGCGCGGATCTTTATCAGAAGCCATTGCTGCCAGAACCTGACTTGGCATTGGTGGACAAGGCCATTGCCATTATGCAAGCGGCTAAGCATCCGATTTTGTACGTTGGCCAAGGGGCACGCGGGGCGCGAGATGAAGTCATTGCGCTGTCTGAACAATTGCATGCGCCGATCGTGGTCACGGCTTTGGCCAAAGGCATCGTGCCGGATTCTTATAAAGGCAACATGGGCTCAGCCGGGCGGGTGGCATCAAAGCCTGGCGTTGAAACAGCGCGAGCAGCAGATGCGGTATTGTTCTTAGGCTCGGATTTCCCATTCCAGCCGTATTTCATCGCGCCAGGGGCTAAATATATCCAAGTCGACATCGACTCCAGCAAGTTCGGCCGGCGCCATCATGTGGACGTGGCGATTTTAGCCGATGCCAAAAAGACGATCAACGCGATGCTGCAGCGCGGCAATCAGCTGCCAGAAACGCCTTGGTATCGCGCTGCGTTAGCCAACAAAGCCAATTGGGTGGATTGGATCAACAGTTTTGCCGAAGACAACTCGACGCCAATGCGGGTTGAGCCGGTGTTTAAGGCGATCAATGATGCTGCCTTGCCAAACGCCATTTTCCAAGTGGATGTGGGGAATGTGACGATCAACGGCATGCGCTACTTGTTGGCCGATCAAGAGCAGAAGTTCACCACGTCTGGCTGGTATGCGACAATGGGTTACGCCTTGCCAGCAGCGATCGGGGCCAAGTCCGCTTATCCAAGCCGGCAGGTATGGTCGATTTCTGGTGACGGCGGTTATGCCATGGTGATGCAAGACATTCTGACTCAGGTGAAATACCACATGCCGATCATCAATGTCATCTTGACCAATGAAAGCTTGGGCTTCATCGAAGCGGAACAAGACGACACCAAGCAGCCGCATTCAGGGGTGGACTTGATCGATGCCAATTATGGCGACGCCGCCACGGCTTTAGGCGCGCAAGGCTTTGAAGTGCATAACCTGGCAGAATTGAAGCATGCTTTTGCCGCGGCATTGAAGGCTGACGGACCGGTAGTGATCGATGTGAAGATCTCCGACTTGCGGCCGCTGCCGGTGGAACAATTGGTACTGGATAAGCAAACCCAAGACCCGGCTGCAGTTGATGCATTCGTGACAAAGTATTCTGCACAAAGTTTGATCCCGCTGCGTCAATTGCTAGAAGACGCCGGTGAACAATAAAATAGACACAAGCGTCTGGTGTTTACGCCAGGCGCTTTTGTTATACTGGGCCAAAAGGAGGTGGAGGGGATGGCTATGCGTCCGCTGGCAGAATATGCCAAAGACATTCCGGCAGTTAGCGAATTGTTGGTTGATCAACCGGCCATGCAGGCATTCTTTAACGATTTGACCCCAGGCTATCAGCGGGAATGGGCACGCTTTATCTTTGGCGTCGCCTCAGAAGCCACCAAGCGCAAACACATTGCGACCATGGTGACGGTGTTTGAAGCCGGCTATAAGTCCAAGCGCGCATATGATTCGCGCCAGAAATAATGTGCAAAAAAGGGGATGAGACATAATTCCCATAGTCGCGAGACATCAAGCAACGCCAAGTCACACAAACGCCCAGATACCGCGATTCAAAGTGCAGAATCGTGGTATCTGGGCGCTTGTGCGTTTGGCTAAAAGCGCTTTATGTCTCAGCCTTTTGCGTCATTGTTTCGCTTGAGCGACGCGGTTTTGTACCGCTTGGATCAAGGCTTCTTCGGTGGTGTAAATGGCGCCGTTAAGCTTGATCAAGCCGGTAGTATATAAATTGAGGTAATGAAATTGATTCTCCGCCACAGTTTGCAGCGCGGTGAGCTTTTGCGGGTTGGTTGCGCCTTGTTGGCGGCTGTCGGTGTAAAGCCCAAACACTGGGATGTGTTTGGCATAAGCGACACCGATTTCGCTCGCAACGCCGGCGTCGATCACTGGACCGTCAAGGATGGCGATCATCAGATCCGAGCGCAAGACTTCAGCGGTATCGGCTTGGGCGATCATGGTGGAATCCGCGTAGGCGTGTTTGTCGTTGATCGCAGCATTTTCTTGAGGCAAGTAGATGTCTAAGGTTGGAATCGCTGCGCGCAGGCGGTGGACTAAGCGGGCGTTGAAGTCGTAATCAGCACGAGAAAACAACGCATTGGCAAAATATAAATGCATCAGCTGCCTCCAATTATTTACGGGTGAATTTCACGACGGCTTCACAGCGCGCCGTTTGCGGGAACATGTCAATGGATTGGATATAATCAACGCGCCAATCGCGGCTGAGGGCGACCAAGTCCCGTGCCAAAGTCGACGGATTACATGAGATATACACGAAGCGCTTGGGACGCGCGTCATGCAGCGCTTGGATGAAGGCGGGATCTAAGCCGGCGCGCGGCGGATCGACAATGACGGCATCGGGTTTGAAGCCTTCCGCCAACCACTTAGGGAAAACGGTTTCGGCACTGCCGACTTCATACCGGGCGTTGTTGATATGGTTCAACGCGGCGTTGGCGTTGGCGTCTGCGACGGCTGCGGGAATGGTTTCCATGCCGCGCACGCTTTGCGCCAAATGCGCCAAGCTTAAGCCGATCGTTCCGACCCCAGCATAAGCATCGACCAAGGTTTCATGCGGCTGCAAAGCCAAGGCGTCGATGGCCAATTGGTACAAACGCGTGGTTTGTTCTGGATTAAGTTGTAAGAAGGCTTCAGGTGAAAGGCGAAATTGGCGGCCCAACAAGGTTTCTGTGACATAAGGCGAGCCGGCTAACAGTTTGGTTTCAGGTCCCCAAATCATGCTGGTGGTGCCAGGGTTGATGTTTTGAGAAACCGATACAACACAAGGCAAGTCGCTGGCAATGGCGCGCAGCACAGCCGCTTCATGCACGAACTTCGGCGTGTGGGTGACGAAGGTGACTTGCACCTCACCAGTCGAAGTTTCGCGCACGACCAGCGTTTTGACGATCCCAGAATTGGCGGCTTCGTCATAAATCGGCACTTGCGCCTGTTCTAAGATCGTACACAGTTGATTGATCACTTGCATGGTCAACGGCCGCTGCGTGGCAAAATCGGTTAACGGCACCAAGCGATGCGAGTTTGGCGCATATAAACCAGCTTTGACGTGACCATCCAGCATGCGCACTTGAAAGCTGGCCTTGTTGCGGTAGTGCAAGGGATGCTTGGCGCCGATTGTGGCGCGGACATTGTAATGTTGCCAGCCGGCGGGCTTGTATTTGGCCAAGGCTTGGCTGATCACGTCGCGCTTGAAAACCAACTGCGCACCATAATCCATATGGCCTAACTCCACCCCGCCAACGATCCCCCAATTGGGATCAACTGGGTCGATGCGATGCGAGGATGGCTGCTTGACGCGGTGGCAGATCGCTTCTAAATAACGTTCATGAATTGCGGTGACTTCTGCCACCACGACTTCGCCAGGCAAGGCGCCGACAACGAAGGTGATCTTGCGCTTATAATAACCGATTCCGTTGCCGTTGATATCTTGGCGTTTGATCGTCAGCGGGAACCGCTGACCGATAGTGATTTCTTCCATGAGGCCTCCTGAGGCATTGTCAAATTGTCAGTACTAACTATAACACGTCGCACGGTGAGTGGGGCAAACATGGTATAATGATTTGGTCTAATACAGATTAGGAGAAAATATCAATGAAGATCTATTACCAAAACGCCACGTCGCGCAGGATGAAGGCTAATGTATGGGTCAACGGCAAGCAATATGATATGCTGCCAGGCTCGCATCTTGATTTGAAAGTGACGCGTGACGACAAAGTCACTTATAAAGTCGGCCGCTTATGTGCAACCAAGCCGATCAAGTTTCAATCGCCTGAAGCCGCATTCTCGATCGAAACCGATAAGAAGCTGCAAGGGATCTATATGATGGCCTTAGTGGCGCTGATCTTGGTGTTGTGGTATGTCAAGCAAAGCAACAGCTTGTGGGTCACGATCCTATTAATCGCTGCGGTGTGCGGTTATGAAGTGGTTAGTTACTACCGCGGCTACATTGCCAAACCGATTCATTAACAACAAGGCCTGCTTTAACCACCTGATCGTCGGTGGTTAAAGCAGGCCTTGTTGTTATGATGCTGGATGGTCAACTTTGGTTGCCGCAGCCATTTTGGCTTGATGACGGTGCAGCAGTTGGGCATACAAGCGGTAATAATCTTCTTCTGCCGCCATGGCTTGCCACTGGATGACAGGCGGGTGGCTTGGCCCATAATATTCATTGATCAACTCAGGACTCGTGAGCGTCGTTAAGATGACGTCGACGGCTGCTTGCTCATGGGCTGTGGTCAAGCGGACAAAAGAGATCCCGTCCAAGAAATGCAAGACATCGCGCAAGGCGAAGGTGCCTGGTTCAATCAACACTGCCACTGCCAGCTGATGATCCGCGTCTAACACCGGAAAGTCGCTGCGCAAGACGCTATAGATCACGCGCTTCATGATCGTGCGATAAGGCATGAATACTGCTACTGGCCCTTGCAGCTGGTCGAAATATTGATCGATGAGCGCAGGCAGCCTGCCAAAGGTGCTGGCATGCTTATCGTCATCATAGAAATCGATGCGCCGTGAGAAATCACCGCCGAACAACCAGTAAGAATAGCTCATGCGGTACAAGTTGGCGCGCAGCAATTCATGCGCAGTCGGATCGCTTTCTGCAGCATCTGCTGGCGCGGCTTGCAACAAGGTGTTTAATAACCCGTCAGCAAAAGCGGTGATCTCGTCATTACGCTGTTGAAAATGGGTGATTAGCCAGTGATCGGTGGCCGTCAGTTCCGTGCTTAAGGACAAATAATGCATCCGCAAGAAATAGAAGTAGCCGCTTTCGTTCACCGCATCCCGCGGCGTCGGCGCTTGCACCACCGGCGGCAAAGTCGGCATGCCAGGCGCTTGGGTCAAGCGGGTGAAGGCTTGTTCTTGAGGCAGGTAGTGACCTTGGTGCATGCGTAACTGCTGCACACAAATCGCCAAGAGATCTTGTTTGGATTGATGTTGAATGGTGAACCATTGATCTGGATATTTCTTGGCGATGCGGCCGTATTCAGACAAGGTGGCTTGATAGTTGGTGTCATCCAGCGGCCAACCGGCGCCGCGGTAGCCGAGAATGAAGAAATTCAAGATCACCATGCGGATCCGCAATTCGCTGCCTTCCAAGGCCCAAGAACTGGTGTTTAAGCTGACCCCTTTGGTTTGCAGGTAATTCTTGAACGCATCCACGCGCCGGCGTAGAGTAGAGATACTGATGTCATGTTCGCTGCAGAAAGTGTGAACATCCGGATCGCAAGCTTTGAATAAGTAGTCAAAGAAGGCAAATGACATGCTTTGCGTTAACAAGTGGTAGCGGTATTGATCGACGGTCACGTTTTGCGACAACTTGCGGTAAGCGTCTTCATCGGCGATTTCGACTTGGGTATGTTGCAAGACTTGCAGATCTGCCATAATATCTTGAAACGCATTGTAAGCCTGTGAGTAGCTCAATTGTGCTTCTTGGCTGAGCCGGTTGACGGTGAACGTGCTGGCTTCTAATGCTTTTAAAACGCGATACACGCGGTAATTCATGGTGGTTCGCTTGTCAAAGAAGTAAGCTTCAAACATCCCCGGATCTCCCTTGTGCTTATTGCAATTAGTATACCACACCAAAGCTTTGGACTTAAACGAATAGCCGGAGATAAAATCCGCCTGAGCAAAGCGTCACAGTCGTGAATTCGCGACTCAGCGCTGTTTTGTGAAATAGACACAAGCTGGAATATTCGCCGGCGCCACTACCAACACGCCGTAAACCAACGAAAGGAAAAATATGCGCCTTCACGCCTTTTAGGCGGCAGCTTTTGCGGCGCATAGCACAACATCAGATGCCGATCATTACGAAAATCACGGCGCAACAGCGCGCCGGAAGATTCAATTTGTTTCTTGATGGAAAATATGCCTTTCCCATCAGCGAAAGCACCCTCGTTAAGTTCCGCTTGACCAAAGACATGGCGCTGGATGCCCAACAAGTCGCCGCGCTCAAAGCCGCCGAGGTGCAAGCCGCAGCCAACACCATGGCCTTGAATTACCTGGCGCGCGCCCAACACACTGAATATGAAGTGGCGCAGAAGCTGCGCGGTGAACAGTTTCCCGAAGCGGTGGTGCAAGCGGCTGTTGCGCAGATGCAGCGCCTGCATTATCTCAATGATGCCCAATACGCACAGAGTTTCGTCGCCGATGACTTGGCCTTGTCTGACAAAGGCCCAGCAGTCGTGGCAGCCAAACTGCGCCAAAAAGGCGTCAACCAAGCCTTGATCGATGCGGCGTTGGCTGAAGTTGATGCCCAAGCATGGCTTGACGCGGCGATGCGTGCCGGTAAGAAAGCGGCGAATCAGAATCAACGCAAGCCATACTTCACCTTGATCCAGAAAATCAAACAAAGTGTCATGCAAAAAGGCTTTGATCCTGCAGTGGCCGATACCGTCGTCGAAAGCCTTGCACTTGTTCCCGACGTCGAACAAGAAAATGACCGCCTGCGCCAAGAAGCCGCCAAACAATGGCGCCAAAAGCGGCAATATTCAGGCTATGAACGGCGCAATCGCGTCAAGCAAGCCCTATATCGCAAAGGCTACCAGCTGGATGCCATCGATGCGGTGTTGGCTGAGTTTGAGGAGTGATCAATTGCGGGTGATCGCCGCCAGTTAATCGCGAGTTGGCCTGACTGATGACTTTTGGTATAATGGGCGAGTACAGATCAATAGGAAGCTGGTTTTATATGCGGATACCCAAAGAAGGCGATTCTGTCGCCATCCAGAGCTACAAACACGATGGTAGCCTGCACCGCACGTGGCGAGACACGATGGTCCTCAAAACCAGCGAAGATGCATTGATCGGTTGTAACGATCACACTTTAGTGACCGAAAGCGATGGCCGGCGGTGGTTGACTCGCGAGCCGGCGATTATCTATTTTCACAAGCATTATTGGTTTAACGTCATTGCGATGATCAGAGAAGGCGGTGTGTCGTACTATTGCAACTTGGCCACGCCCTTCACCATGGATCTTGAAGCGGTGAAATACATCGATTACGACCTTGATGTCAAGGTGTTCCCTGATGGGGAAAAGCGCCTGTTAGATGTCGACGAGTATGAGGCGCATCGCCGCAAATGGCAGTACCCGGCCACCACTGACCGGATCCTTAAAGATAACGTGAAGGTCTTAGTTGACTGGATCAACCATGGCAAGGGCCCGTTTTCTCAAGCATACATCGACTTGTGGTACAACCGGTACTTGCAACTCTCCCACCGGGTGTAGACCCGATACCCGAAAAGCCAGGCCTAGCCTGGCTTTTCAATTGCATGATGAAAGGACAAACAGATGACTGAATTGATCGATCAACCGGCGCAAAGTTTCGTCGGGCATGTGTATATGCCAGAAGACAGCGACCAAATGGGGACGTTTAACAACTGCTGGCAAGCTTTTGAAGATGCTGGTTATTTCAAGGCCTTAGACGCCCAAACCGATGCGCCTAACCGCACGTATTTGCTGATTTTCTCACCTTATGGGGCATTTCAATACTGGATCGGCAGCGTCTTGCCGCAAGACGCCAAAGCCCCAGCCGGCTTAGAGAAGCTGCCTTTGCCTAGTGGAACAGTTGGCACTGTCAGCGAAGCGGCTAAGGATGTGTTAAGCATGCTGCCAGTGGAAACCACTTATATGAAAGGCCTGGAACGCCTTGAGAAAGCAGGCTTTCCGCTGCCGATGCACATCGGCCAAACGGACCATCCTTATTATTTGGAGCAATATTGCTTAAGCGATGGGCAGGTCCAAAGCGTCAAACACACTTTATACATCAACTTGGATCAGCTGGAAGGCTATGACGAAGTCGACTAAATTTCAGCTTGTGCGATTCGTGAACTGCAGGCCAAGGCGATCCAACATAAAACCGACCAAAACCACGCGCTGGGTTTTGGTCGGTTTTTTGATTGCAGGTGTTTACTTTGTAAGCACCCAATAACAGACCGTCTTGAAAATCAATAGAGGCCCGTTCCCAGATTCAGGGAAGCGGACCTCTTTGCTTTAAGCGACGGTCGATTGGGCGGTACCGGTAAATGTTTGGTTCCAAGGCA
>NZ_BAAFPR010000016.1:0-62614 GCF_042847315.1 Lacticaseibacillus jixiensis | reverse complement strand
CAGAATCGTCGTTGGTCTGGTAACTTGAGGCACTGATTGGCAAGTTGCCTAAAGTTGATACGATGAAGAAACTCTTGGAACAAAACGAGCCCGGCGTCATTTGAAAGTTGACCGCCGTCGGCGGTCACAGTCACATTGGTATTGCATTGCAGGGATAAGCTGGTTAAAGTTGAGATGGTGTGAAGCCTCGCTTTCGTGATGGTTTTTGTCGACTTAACCTTAGCATATAGGCGCACCCAATGGGTGAAACACCAAAGCAGCGCAGTCCCGTGTGAATCATGGGATTGCGCTGCTTTTTTGAAATTCTATGAATAATCCAGGTTATTCTTGATCCAAGTCACGTGCGCGGCGTTGCTGTATGATTGGTAGCCAGTAACGCTGGTTTTACCATCGAATAAAGCATACCGCGTACCATCCTTGTCTACCCGGGTGATCTTAAATTCCGCGCCTGCCAAGAAGGTCTTAGGGTTATACTTATCGACCTTGACGAACTTCAGATGATTCTTGCCATCCGGGGTCTTCGGCATCGCGTCTTTGGGATAGACGTACAACTTAGCTGGATAGGACGTTATCTTGCCAGCGGCGTCTTTGGCACTCATTGGCAAGGCAACAATGAAGTTGACCGATTGCTTGAAGCCATTGGGCGTTTTGCTTTCGACAAACAGATAAACAGCTGGTTTATCGCCGCTTTGTGTCGGCAAGTCGACATTGAATTGGCCGTTAGCATCAGTCGTCCCTGTTTTCGTCGGTTTGTCTTCCTTATACCAGCTGGCATCTTGAATGTCGGTTGCAATTTTGGCTTCATCTCCGCGATCGTCACTTTCCCAATACTTAGTGGTGACATCGTAGATTTCAAATTCGGCGCCTTCAAGCGTTTGTTTGCCAAAAAGATCCGGTGCTTTCGTTGGATCAGTCTGCTCACTTTGATTTTCGGCATATGCCTGCGAAGCGTATTTCGTCAACGTCACATTTTGTGTTTCCGGGACTGTTGGCGCGTCATCAGCGCTCACGTTCTGTCCGTTTAACCCCATTGCCAGTGGCACAACTAATGCAGCGGCTCCAATAAAAGTCAGTGCTTTCTTCAAGAATGCGTGTGTCATTTTCTTTCTCTCCTTCATATTCCCCTATGCTTTTTTGTTTTTACTCTGATTGCCACAATAAGTGCAACCAAGATCAAACCCAACGTTGATAACCATGCTGTCCATTGTTCGCCAGTCTTTGGCAAAAGCTGCCGCAGGCTTATTCGCCTGCGCTTCAGCGAATGACCGAACATCCCCGTATTTGGCAAAGGTATCCGCGGCCTTGACGCACCTGGCTGGTTTGGCTGGCCGGGTCCATTAGTATTTGGCAAAGGCACCCGCGGGTTTGGCTCGCCTGGTTCATTTGGCTGGCCAGGCGTGACTGGTTCGCCAGGTTTTGGCGACTGCGGCACATTAACCACCGCGTATGGATCTGTCTCACCCCGCGAATATTCACCGGCAACCACGGTGAAGGGAATCGGCTTCTCATTACGCAAGAAGCCCGCTGGTGCCTGGACTTCATAAAGCGCATAAGTGCCATAACCCAAGCCTTCGATGCCAAACGCTCCATCCTTGCCAGAAGTCAGCGTGTAAAGGGCTTCGTCTTGGTAGGTCTTGGCCACATCACCTGCGACTTGCTGCCAATGCCAACCATCAGCGGTTTTCACCAGATAAGCGCCGGCTGCGTTCTTAACGACAAAAGTCGCGCCTGCCAGTTTGACTGAATCGTGTGTGGCATCGACTTTGACGAAGCGCTTGCCGCCAGTCACCACCACGGCATGATCATGCTGCGGCTGGCCGCCGCCAGGATAAACAGCGGCATCATTGATCAATGGCTTGTCTGCAGCAGTCCCAGGACGAATCGTCATTTGGTAAGTGATCGTGATGGTTTTGTTGGCGTATTTGCGCAAGCTGCCAACCTTGAAGTTCGCGACGAAACTGTGTTCAGTCACAGTCGTCAGCTGATACAAGTCGTTATCATCGGTAACATCGGTGCCGTCGAGCTTGACGTTCACGGCCCCTACGCGAGACAAGGCACTGTCGGCATTGTCGCTGATGCTGAAGTCCTTCATCGTCGCAATATCTGCTGGTACTTTGACTGAGAGCTTGTAAGGAATTTTCTGGCCATAAGCAAAGCTGGTGCGATCCGCATTGATCTGCTTTTTGATCATGGTTTTGCCGCCGGGGATCACGCGCTTAGGAAACAAGTCGATCCGCGATGCCATCCCGCTATCGTCGCGCATTGGCAGCACCACCACTAGATTCTGGCTTTGGCCTTGGCTGCCGGCAGGATGACCGGTTTCTTTGAACAGATAAACCGCATAGCGGCCATTGTTGCGCAGGCTCAACCCATTGAAGCGGGCCTCGCCTTCGCCGGTTGTGACTTGCGACGCGATCGGCTCAGTTGGTGCGTAAGCCGCTTGGGCAAAATGGTCCTGCGCCTTTTCAACGCTGACTTCATGGGTGTCTAAGTAGTGCCAGAAGTCTTGCGTGATGTCGTATGCCGTAAATGTGACGCCATTTAGCGTTTGGCTGGATTGACCGCTAAATGACGGCTGATCTTTGCCATTGTTTGGTTCGCTGGCCGGTAAATTATCGACAAACTGCAGCTGGTGCAGCACGATATCGACATGACTAGGCGTGCTTTTGGCCGCCACCTGCTGCGGCGGTGCGGCGGCCAGCCCCACCAGCATCAGCAGTCCTAAGGTGCAAACCGCGATGTAATTCATTAATTTAGTCACGGCCACTCACCTCCCGTCGTTTGCGCATGACAATCAGGATCAAGCAAGCCGCGATGCCTAACATACTAAGCGCGATAACTAGCAGCTGTTGGTAACCTGAACCGCCGGTATGCGGCAGAATTGGCGTTGCGTGATCGGTGACGGTCAACGTGATGGTGTCGCCGTTTTGCGCAAGCGTATAGCCATTGACAGTCGCCCCAGGCTTCAAAGTTGAATCGCCGATTTTGATGGCGGGCTTGGTGCCAGTGTCATCCATTGCGATCTCAACTTGCGCAGGATTGATCTCATAGCCTTTAGGCGGCGTGACTTCAGAAATGACATAGTGCTGATTGGCCTTTAATGCTGATTTGAATAAGTCACCTGTTGCCTGATCGGTTGTGATCAACTGCTCTTTGGCATCACCAGCAAGCCCAAACGTCGCGCCGCTTAGTAAGTTGTGATTCTCGTCTTGCTTCTTGATCCTGAGTTTCATCGTTGGCTTCAACTTATGCTTATTGGTGATATTGATCACCGTCTTGCCATTGCCATCATTAGGCTTATCGTATGTTGGCGTATAGCCAGAGACTTCAGCTTCTTCTACGGTATAAGCAATCTTCTTACCTGCTGCATCATACTTGGGCAGATCTTTGAATTCGTATCGCCAATCATTAGCTGCAGTGATCGTTTGGGTCTTGACTTGCTTGTTATCAGCTAACAAGTTCACCGTAATGTCATCCGGGCGGATGTGATCGGCATTATCGCCATCGTCCCATGTCTTCTGGCCGCTAACCGTCGTCGTGCCAGTCAGGGTATTCGTGAAATTATACCCATCCTGCTTGGACTGATAGTTAGCAACAGAGTCTTCTGAAACCTTGTAATCGTACGGCTGACCGTTGTCATCTGTCGCAGGAAGGTCAGTAAACGTATATTGCCAGTTAGTTGCCGCACTGGCTTCTGCAGTCTTATAAGGATTGCCATTTTGGCTAAGCTTGAAAGTAACCTTATCTGGCCGCGTATGATAAAGATCGTTGTTATCCTGCCAGGACTTTTCCCCGGTAATCGTCGTGTTTTTATCGTAAACATACACGACGGTCCCATTAGGCCCAGGCGTCAGCGTCCCAGTTGGGTCGAGGCTTTTCGTCCCAGTCACTGAGCCATCATAATCCATCTTTAGAAAGTGATATCCTGGGATATCAAGCTTGTTCGTTAAATACGTGGCCCCTGCTGTGGCGTTGGGATCATAGCTTGGTTCAGCGTCAGTGGCTGAACCGGTGTAAAGGGACTTAAGGTCTTCGTTTTTAGTATTGACATATTTAACATCGACACTGGCTGCTTGCGTAAACAAGAACTTGTCCAATTTAAACTGCTGCAGATTCTTGGCCGCACCAGTTGAGGCACTCACAAACATCGAAGCTGTCTGGTAGCTGTCTGGAATCGTATGCTCCCACTCATCAACTTGACCATTTGCTTCGGTGTATGACACATGTAAGACTCGCTTCGCGCCATCATATTGGATCTTGAAGTCATGAAACGCATTATTGGCAACTGGGTCGATTCTTTTGGCACTGTTTTGATCCGTAACCGCCCACCAGCGCGTCACCGGTTGATCCTCAGGCCCTTTAATGTCATTTCTGAGACTGGTAGTGACGAAAGCCCCAAATTGCGGATAGTCACCACCGCTAGGATCTGTGTCCCAACCAAAACCATCTGAATCGCTGGGATCGATTTGATTGGCACTATTTTTAGGCGCACTGTAATCGTTGTGCCATGTATCTAATTTAAACCCAACCGCATTGTCTAATCCGCCAATCCCCAAGTTACCGCCGGCATTGCCGACATCGTTGGTATTGCCTTGATGAAAAGCAAAGCCGATGCCATCTGCCCCCATTTGGTCAGATGTTTTATCACCGAGATTGATCTGGCCTTGCAGCGTAAAGGACTGGCTCAAATCGATCTTGCTGTTTAGCGAGAAATTACCGACTTTGTTGTTTTCATCAGGGGTCAACGTGACCGTGCCGCTATTTTGATCGTAGGACGCATCACCATGGACCCCGAAATACTGTAAGAAATTATCTTTATCGACCTTTGTTTGATCATCGATATAGTTCGGCGTTGTCCCGCCGATCACCGTGGCCGCCTGCCCCAAGCCTTGCAGCATCACGACAATGACCGCAATAACGGTAACAACAGGTTTAAACCAACCCGTATGCCGCAACTGCCTGTCACGGCAGTTTAGCGGTGCATCTGCTCGACTCGCTGGCGTCGAAGCGTCTTTTCGTCTTTGCCGTTCTTCCATTGATATCTCCTCACCCGATTCAACTGGGGATAACGCATGTAGATTACGCAACCCCGCATAATACGGCAACACATTTTCTGTAACCCATGTGGAAAGTCACACAAGCTGGCGTAATTGGCCGCTTTGCTCGATCATGTGTCATCCCCTGATCACGGCTAACCATGCTTTACCGTGATTGGGATTTCTGCCCAATTATAGGGAATAATCCCAGTGAGTACTGAAACGCTTCACCCAAGCTGTACAATATTGGACAACTGGGCTAGACCTGTCCAACAGTTTAGCCATGATGCAGCCGCCATGGCCTTGACGGCTTCGAGTTCGGCTGGAAATTTGAGACGTCAATGACCATTTTTCATTGCGGCTCCACCATTTGCGCGGTATACTCAGCCTTAGATATCTGCAAATATTGTTCAAAAAATGACCGGCCGGTCTTCAGATTAGCTTATTGCCAATATGCGAATTGCATATATGGAACACTAACGATTCGTTAGCGCTAAGCCATCTGATTACCGACCGGTCTTTTTGCATGCAAAAAGAGCGATCACCCATATTGATTAGGAGCAGTAACAATGGATAACGCACAACCCACCGCCACTCGGCTTCATAGTTATATCGCCAGCATCAAACGCCATCACTATTCGCCATTGTTCACCCCAGTCCAGCTCATCAACCTCTTGGGCTTTGCCTTGATCATCTTCATGACGCCTGCTTTCACCAACCCCACAAGCGAACTGGGCTTGTTTATCGGCTTAGTCATCGTGGTCATGCTGGACGGCTTGTTCTACCCGCTGGCGATCCAAGCTGTAGTCAATCACCCAACTTTATCGCAATTGGTGCTGCCTAAGCATTTTGTCCAGGCGCTGCATCATATTGAACAGGCTGGAAAAGCCTGGCGCATCGCTTACTACGATTCGCCGCAAATCAGTTGTACTTTCGCTGATCCAACGGCGCAGTTTAACAATGATCAGGCAATGGCTGATCACTGAGTGGGGATCTTGTGGCGAGGCGCTTTTCGCGTTGTGCTTTGTCATGTCAGCTGGCTTGTCGGCTTGATCGTCTTCTGCTTTGGGGACAGAAGCAATCTGGAATTCTAAGGCAAACTTCGGCCCATTGCAGCGTCAAATCATGTTACTTCTGGAGGAGTTCATTATGCGTATTTATCGCGGCTTAACCACACTACTCGTTATCGCTGGATCAGCCTTGATGCTGGCCGCTTGCGGCAATCATCAGTCTTCAAGCAGCGCCGCAAGCACTAAATCAGCCAGCGTCGCCAAATCCAGCACCAAAGCTTCCAAAGCCAAAACCAGTTCTGCAGCAGCGGCTAAGGCGGCCTCATCATCAAAGGCCAAAGCTGCTGCCGAATCTAAAGCGGCAGCAGCCAGTGCCGCAAAGGCCAGCTCACAAGCGGCAGTCCAAGCCGCCTCATCGTCCAAAGCCAAAGCCGCTGCCGACTCATCCAAGGCTCAAGCCGCCAGCACTGAAGCAGCTAACCGAGCTTACGCGCTGAAACATCCCATCAACGAATATGACGAAGCATACGCGACGCTTGTGAAAGCCAACCTGCCTACGCCTGACGGTTGGCCTAAGTTTGACGCCAACCGGCAAGATGGCTCTCATATCGTTGTGATAGATTCAGACCAATCCGGAATCGATGTCTTCCAATTCTACCCACAAGCCGACCAAACCGTGAAGATCGACTGTTCCTACGTTACCCAACCGATTAGCGGCAAAGATTATGCAACGTATCCCATCAACAAAACCGTCACGATCAAGCGCGTCGGCGATCCGGGTAACGGCTATCATTACTAGTTAAAACCACAAGCGGCCACCACCTCACGAAACCTCGTGAAGCGGTGGCCGCTTGTGGTTATTGAACAGGGACAGTTTGCAAGGCCCGCAACGCCAAGAAGAATTCGTTGAGCTGTTGATACGTGACGCGCGGATCAAGATCGTTGTTAATGGTCCCCATTAAGAAACTATATGCCAATGATGCAAGATGCGCTGAAACGTCATCGGCATGCGACAACATCACACTGCGCTGATCAAGTTGACGCTTGAAGCTTCTGGCGAACTGCTGCTTCGCCAGCTGTTCGAAATCGACTTCCGGCGTGTGGATCTTAGTCAACAGCCGTAAGTGCTGGATGATCGGCTGATACTCTGGCGGAAACGGCTCGGCAAGGTGCGCCAAGTGCCCGCCTTGCGCACGCTGCATCAACAATTGATCCAGTGGCAGCAAATTGGCTTCGATCATCTTTCTGGCCAAATCATATTTATCCGTGTAATGGTTATAGAACGTCGCTTTGCCGATTTCGGCGCGCTGGGCTAACCGCGCAACGCATAGCGCAGCAAAGGGCTTTTCTGCGATTTCTTCAAAGAACGCCTCTTGAATCGCCCGGCGCGTTTTCTGAATCCTTAGATCTGTATCTTCTGCCATTTTCCCCACTCCTAAAGCACTGATTTTCCCCAATTAAAAATATATACTTTTCTCGAATCTGGTTAATTTTTATATTGTAATCTCTTATAAGTATTACAATGATTGAATATTGTCCCCCAAGAAAATATTCGCATTAATTATAACCATACCATAACTGACAAATCCACCTCAGCTGTCTAATATTAGACGATTTCTGTAAACTGTCTTATAACAATTGGCCAAAAAACTCACCTGCCATGACCAGGTGAGTTAGCCACCGCCGCTGCCGCCGCTATTTCCGGCCTTGGGGAGACGAGAAGTCAGCAGCGACAACGACAGTGGAATTTCAAAAAGGGAGTGGGGCAAGGACCCGCAATCAGATCCTTGTGTCAATATATCCTGCTTAGCAACTGATCGGGTAATCAGTTGCCGCCATCAATATTTACGTCTAATTATATAGCCCCCGCCGCGCAAGTATCGTGACGCTTCACCCAAGTTGTCAATTACTAGACTATCGGGCTGGACCTGTCCATGATCCATTTTGATCAAGCGCCAAATTCGCCGAAAGTAACACAAAAATGCCCGTGATTTCAGAGGACACTTCCCTGAAATCACAGGCACCATCAATATTCGTTTGATGATATGGTACCTACTACTGTTTCACGTGAAACAGTAGTAACCTTTTTAGCACATTTTGATACACCGCTCATCCTGCCACGGTAAAAGTCGGCACTTGCGAGGTTTCAGTAATTAAACCGACCAGCAATTGGTAAGCACCAGCGTCAAACACTTGAACTATTTGAATTCCAACTGTTTGCCAGGTGCCACTGGCTTGCCAAACTGCGGCATGCCAAATTGATTAAAGTCGAAGGGCTGCAGGCGGATGTTGCGGTCCCACCCGCTGCCTTGCTTGCGTGCGGCATGATAAACGAGATAATCTTGACCGCTTTGACTCTTGATGAAACCACAATGTCCCGGCCCAAAGACTTGGCTCGTTGCACTAAATACCGGCTCTTTGGTGTGCTTTTGCCAAGCCGCCGGATCAAGCGGATCTTTGCCAGTTAATTCCAGTTGGCCTAAACAATAATCATCCGTCCAACTGCCGCTGGCCGAATATATCACAAACGTCCGGCCGCTGTGTTGCAAGATCTGCGGCGCCTCGTTCACATGCGGTTCACCATGGCGCTCCCAAGGCTGATCTGGTGCAGAAATCAAGCGGCGTTCACCAACCAGTGCAGTGGGGCTTTTCATCTTGGCCAAGTAGAGATTCTGTGCGACGTTTGTCCGCCCAGCCCAGCCAGACCAAACGAAATACTGCTGGCCATGCAGCGTCAACACCGTGCCGTCGATCGCCCAATGATCATCTGGTGTGCTGAGCTTGCCGGCAAACTTGAACTTGCCGGCAAGCGGATCATCTCGATCAGTGCCACCGGCCAGCACAAACATCCGGTGGTTGGCATTGTCGCCATCATCAGCAGCGTAGTAGATGTACCAACGCCCAGATAAATAATGGAGTTCCGGCGCCCACAAGTTGTTGCTGTGGTCACCAGTCAGCGGTGCCGTGTAGACGTCGTGATCCGGCTCAGTCAAGACCTTAGTAGGATCTTCACTGTGTTTTAGGAACAACCGATTGCCATCTGCCGCGCCACAGTAATAGTATTCTTTGCCTACCTTCATCAGCCAAGGATCGGCGTAACTGCCGCCATCCCCTTTAAGCGGATTCGTATAAGCAATTGCTTTTGGCCGCTGGCTCAGCCACAGCCCGCCGCCAGCCAAGGTCAAGACAATTGCCCCAGCTGCAATCAGGAACCAGCCGCGGGCCTTCATGACAAATCACCGCTGAACTGACTGGCATCAAGGCGGCCAATCGGCGCTACTGCAAAGAGCTGTTGCAGCTTCTTGACATCGGCTTTGGGTTTGCGATCAGCAGTCAACAAACCATTCACCTCTTGTTCAACATCGGTCAGTTGCGTGTAGCAATAACCTGATAACGCAGGCGAAGCGGCAACGGCAGCCATCAGCGTCGCCATTTTGGTCAGATAATCCTTCTGTGAACTGGCTTCAGTATAACCCCAGCCGTCCTTGCGCTTAGAATCAAAGCCGATCCCGCCAAATTCACTCAGCACCAGCGGCTGACCTTGATAGGCAAACCCCTTGGCAAAAATGGCCCAAGCAGCAGGCGCTTGATCGATCAGCTTGGCGACTGAACCCAGCGTTTCCTTGAACTGATGATACGCTCGGCTTTCAGGATCCAGATTCTGCACATAATTGTGAATGCCGATCACATCGCCAACCGTCACGTCCCAGCCATCGTTAGACTGCACCAGCCGCGTATCATCCAAGGTATGCACGAGATGGTACAATGCTTCGGTAAAATGCTGCTGGCGCGTGTCTTCGTGAATCAAATCGACGCCCCAGCTTTCGTTGAAAGGCACCCACATCACGATGCTGGGATGGTTATAGTCTCGATGAATGGTTTCTTGCCAAGTCTTGACCAGCCGCTCAACGGTTTGCTCAGCGAAGAATGGGGCCGAGGCGGTTTCTTCCCAAACCAGATAACCTAAATGATCTGCTTGATAGAGAAACTGCGGATCTTCAACTTTCTGGTGCTTGCGGCAGCCATTAAAGCCCAATGCCTTGGCTAACTTGATATCCTTGGCAAAGGCGTCGTCATCTGGCGCCGTCAGCAGCCCCTCTGGCCAGTAGCCTTGATCCAAAACCAACCGCTGGTAGTACGGCCGGTTGTTCAACATGATCATGCCATTCTGCACGCTTACTTTACGCAGGCCGAAGTAGGCGTGAATTGTGTCTTGCACCTCATCAACTTGTTGCAGCGTCACATCGACAGTAAACAAGTTGGGATGCTCCGGCGTCCAGGTCCAGCCATCGTTATGAAAGGCGGTGCGGAAAATATGTTGCTGAATCAAATCAACACTGCGCACCAAGGTGGTCGTCGTCACTTGCAGCGAATCTTTGGCGATTAGCTGATCATGAAACTTGATCGTGTACGTCAAGGTGCTGCCAATAGCGCTGGCAGGTACCGAAGCCGCCAGCTGAACACTGCGGTGATCAAGATCCGGCGTCAGCTTCAAGTCAGCCACGTGGTTTTGATTGACCACTTCAAGCCAAACCGTTTGCCAAATGCCTGTAGAGTTCGTGTACCAGATCCCGGCTGAGCCGCCGGTCCAAGACTGCTTACCGCGCAGCAGCGTTTCGTCTTCAGTGCGATCGACCGCACGCACCGTCAAGGTCTGCTTGACCCGCTTCACATTAAGCGCCGTTGTGACGTCAAAAGAGAAGCCCACATCGCCGCCTTCATGATGACCGATGTACTCACCGTTGACATAGACATCGGCAAAATAATCGACGGCCCCGAAATGCACGATGACATGCTGATCAGTTGTTAACTCTGGCCGCTTGAAAGTCCGCTGATACCAAACGATATCGTGTTTTGCCTGCTCATTGATTCCACTTAACTTGGCTTGATAAACAAATGGCACGTTAATTTTAAGCGAGGCCGGAAAGCCTTTTTGGGCCCATTGCTGACTTTGGCCTTCGTCTTGATCATCAAACGCAAATTGCCAAGTACCATTAAGATTCTGCCATTCACCATCACGGACTAGTTCAGGCCTGGGATATGCTTGTCTTGCCATCTCAATTAACTCCTTCCAGCTCACGCCACGTGGCGCGTTATTACGTTACTTGATCCCGCTTTGCAACGACATTGATTTCAAGAAATACTTCTGGGCAAACAAGTACAGGATAAAGGTCGGTACTAAAGCGATCATCGCCCCTGCCGTTGCGATCCCAGGGAACGTCGTGTATTGACCTTGCAGAAGTTGCAGCCCTGGTGTGATCGGCATTTTCTGGACACTGCTCATGACCACAGACGGCCATAGGAAGTCGTTCCATGAACCGGTGAAAGAGAACAACGCAACCACAGCCAACACCGGCTTGATCAGTGGAAAGATGATGTAGTAGAAGATCTGCCACTCATTGGCCCCATCGATCAGCGCTGACTCGTCAAGTTCTTTGGGAATGCCCATCATGAATTGACGAACCAAGAACACATTGAACACGCCAGCAGCCCCAGGCACGATCACAGCCAAGTAGTTGTCCGTCCAACCCAGGAAATCAACGACTTTGAACATCGGAATCAAGTTGACGATCGACGGAAACATCATCGTGGTTAAAAGGAAGGTGAACAAAGCGTTGCGGCCCTTGAACTCCAAGCGCGTATAACCGTATGCGGCAAATGACACCACCACAACGTTAAGTACCGTTGAAGCAAGGCCGATGAATAACGAGTTCAGAAACCACCGCAGCACCGGTGCAGAGGAATCCGCGGCGATTTGCGTGTAGTTGCTTAAGGTAAAGTGCTTTGGAAAGAAGCTGAAGCCCATCGCGCGAATTTCGGCTTCAGACTTGAATGAGGTCAAGATGCCCCATACCAGCGGGATCAGCCACAGCACCGCCAACACAAACAACAGAATGAAGGCAATGATTTTGATTTTTCGAGTTGTTTTTGTCATACCATTACCCCCTTTAACTGTCTTTGCGCATCAAGAAGAACTGAACGACTGATACCAACATGATCACCAGCCCCAATAAGATGGCCATCGCCGAAGACACGCCTGCCGAAGAAATGCCTTGGCCGAAGGTGTTGTTTTGAATGTCCATTAAGAGCACCCGCGTTGAGTTGTTCGGTCCGCCGCCAGTCAGCATTAATGGCTGGCCGTAAACGTTAAACTGCGCAATCGTGGTGGTTACCGTGGTAAACAAGAGTTGAAAGCGAATGTCTGGCAAATAAATGTTCCAGAACTTCTGCCAAGCGCTGGCGCCATCCAGTGACGCAGACTCCAAGACTTCTTTGGAGACCCCGTTCAATGCCGCCTGATAGATGATCATGTTGCCCCCGATGATCCACCAAACGGTTACCACGATAATGGCGATCCAAGCCCATGGCTGATTACTCAACACATCGGTATGGAAGTGAAATACCGATTTCAAAGGCCCATATGATTGGCTAAACAAGAAGTTCCAAATGATCATCACCGCCGAAATCGCAAACAGGTTCGGCAAGTAGAAAATCGATTGAAAGACCTTGGCAAACCGCGGCTTGAGATTCAACAGCACCGCAATGAATAACGGGACAATGATGAGCAGCGGTGTGGTAAAGATCACGAAGATCAGCGTATTGCCAAGTCCTTGGGTAAACTGCTGATGCCAAACCGATCCATGATCAAACAAAATGGTAGCGTAATTCTTCAACCCGACCCATTGCGGCGTACTATACAGATCCCATTTGGTAAATGAGACATACAGGCCAAACAATACTGGGATCAGGAAGAAAAGGACAAATAAGATCAAGTGCGGGCCGATAAAC
This sequence comes from Lacticaseibacillus jixiensis, assembly GCF_042847315.1. Lineage (NCBI taxonomy): Bacteria > Bacillati > Bacillota > Bacilli > Lactobacillales > Lactobacillaceae > Lacticaseibacillus > Lacticaseibacillus jixiensis. The sequence continues at coordinate 49,779 of NZ_BAAFPR010000016.1, read as the reverse complement.
AAGGCCGGCCACGCAAATCTGTGCTTACTTCTGTGCATATGCAGACACACCCCTTTCTATCGAAAAAGGCTGGCAACAACCTGTCAGCCTTTTTCACATGCGCTAAGTTACTGACCGAGCTTCTGATCGACCGTCTGCTGAATGGTCTTAAACGTATCCTTGACTGGCGCTTTGCCTTGGATCATGTCCCAAGCGCGGGAGTCGATTTCCCCATAGGCATAAGAGATCCCATCGTTGCGAACCACTTTCAAGGCGTCTTGACCTTGCTGGGAAGAAATCAAGAAGTACTGCGGCATCTTCTTGTAAGCCGCGACTTGTTGCATCTTCAAGGAAGGTGAGTTGACCCCGGACTTCAACCATTCAAGCTGGTTGGTTTGCAGCCAACTAAAGAACTTGACCATGCCCTTCTTCTTGGCAGCAGATTGGTCCGGCTTGGTCTTCATCAAAGCGAATTGACCGGCCCCAGTGCCGTTGACGATCTTCTTGGCGTTGACTTGCGGCGTGAAGGTCACACCCCAGTTAATGTTCTTATAGCCTTGAACCTGCGCGATCATCCAGGTCCCTTCAGGCATAAACATCAACTTGCCATTAGCAAAGTCTTTCAAGGCATCTTGGCCTTTTGGCACCATATAGCCCTTATCATACAGGCCCTTCATCAAATCCGTAGCAGCCCAAGCCGTCTTGTTGTTGACGTTGACTTTACCGGTATCGTTCAAGCCGCCGCCCATTTGCATGTAAATGTTGCTCCAGTTCTGCATGCTCCAGTCATTGCTGGTTGCATACACCCCGTCGCTTTTGGCTTTGGTGCCTGCGTCTTGAATCTCTTTGTAAGTCACGACATTGTCGTCCAAAGCATGCGGCGCATACTTGGCAACGAGATCTTTATTGTAAAACAGGATCCACGTCCCCATGTCGGCTGGAACACCGTATTGTTTGCCTTTAACCGTCCCGGTTTGCCAGGCCGCTTTGACATAATTGCTGCTCTTTACCGCAGTTCCTTTCAGGTATGGGCTCCATGATTGCACCATGCCTTGAGAAACGAACTGTCGTACTTGCTCAGATGCAATCATGGCCACGTCTGGCAGGCCCTTGCCTGATTTGCCGCCAGTCGCCAGCTTCGAGTTCATGGTTTCGCCTTTCATGGTCAGCACTTTAACTGGGTACTTTGGATCAGTCTTGTTGTACTTGTTAACAGTGTTTTTGATTTTCTGGCCATCAGGACCAGTTGAGCTGCTCCAAATCGTAATGGTTTTCGCTTCGCCACCGCCGTTGCTTGATGAACTCGAACTGCCGCATGCCGCCAGGGTAACAGTCGTCAAGGCCACCGCCGAAAGGGTAATGAGCTTTTCTCTCAATTTCATGATATTCCCTCCAAATTAGTCAACTTAGAATGCAATTACTGAGCAGGAATACAGTTGCTGTAAATAATAGCAAGCGCTTACAGTCTTCACTATAAGTGCTTGCCCAGGGCCTAGTCAATAAGGTTTAGCTGATAAACCAAAAAAGTGAACTAGTTCCATCTGCGGAGATAGTATGTTAACATATATTCAACAAAATGGTTAACTAATTGGAGATGTCATCATGGAAATTGATTACGTTCACAGTTCTTTGCCGCTGCTGCATGCGCTTGACTCCCAAACCCGCATGGATATCCTGAATTTGGTAGCCAAACAGAAACTGACCGTCACTGAAGTTGCCGATCAGCTCCACTACAGCAAGGCCATCATTTCGCGCCACGTCGAAGCGTTGCGCGCAGTCGGCTTGATCCAAGTCAGTGCCAGTGATTCCGGTGATCATCGACAGAAGCTGCTTTCAGCAGCCACAGATAACATCATCATCAATTTGCCTGAGCAGGTTTTCCCGACACTTAAGCGCTTCACATACAATATCCCTTTAGGCAATTATTTCTCCAATGACGGCATCACGCCAACTTGCGGCCTGGCCAGCAAGTCGGCGATCATCGGCGAAATGGATGATCCTAACGCGTTCTTATTGCCGCAGCGGCTGGACGCCTCGTTGATCTGGTTTGCGCATGGCAGCGTGGAGTACATTATTCCCAATCAAGTCGTGAACGACCTCCAGCCAGAAATGCTGGAGATCTCCCTGGAGCTTTCTTCTGAATTTCCTGAATCAAACAATAACTGGCCCAGCGATATCTCCTTTTGGCTTAATGATCTTAAAGTGGGCACGTACACCGTGCCTGGCAACTATTCAGATGTCCGCGGCAGGTTAACGCCGAGCTGGTGGGATTCGCGCTTCAGCCAATACGGCTTGCTTAAACATATCCGCATCCACAAAGACGACACCGGCATCGATGGCCAGCACCTGTCCGCAGTCTCACTGAAAGACCTTAACTTGGATCATAGTCAGTTTCTTCACCTGCGCATCGGCATCGACTCGAATGCGGCCAATCAAGGCGGACTGACACTGTTTGGCAAGCACTTCGGCAACACCCCGCAAGACATCAAAGTCGTTTATTACTATTCAGTCAAAAATAAATAATCGCCTGAACGTACAACGATCGAAGCTTATCCTGCAGCAACCGACAGGCACCACGCATTGAAGTTGCAAATGATTCAGATTTAACCATAAAAGGAGGCAGCACGATGTTCTTCCACCAATCCAACTTACCGATCACCCAAATCGACGCCAATTCTACCCGCCAAGTCCTCGCGCACGGCGACGGCTTGATGAATGCGTTGATTACCTTCCAGCATGCCTTACCGGAAACCGCCACGATTCCGCTGCACCAGCATCCGCATGTGCAAACCACCTACGTCCTCAAAGGTGCGTTCAAGTTTGAAATCGACTACCCTGACCACCAAGCCATCCAAGTGGTGCACCAAGGCGACGCGATCTACTTTCCTGCCAACCATCCGCACGGCTGCATTCCGCTTGAAGATGACAGTAAGCTGTTAGATTCCTTCACGCCAATTCGCGAAGATTTTCTCTAACCGCTTGTCAAATTGTTTCACGTGAAACATTAGTAACCCTATCTCAAAATATGTAGTCACGTCGCACTCAGCGGCGTGACTTTTGCGTTACAGGCGCAACTGGCTAGGCGCAATGGTTTCGGCCAATAACGACGCGCCGGTCAACTGCCACGCGTCTTCCAGCACCGTCAGCATCACTGCCGGCATCGCGCGGGCTTGTTGAATGCGTGCCAAGCGGATCAGCGCTTCACTTAATGGCGCGCCAGGCACCACCAGCGGCGCTTGGTCGCCTGTAACCAGGATCAAGCGGCGATACCAGGTGGCGGCTTTGCTGCGGCCGTAGATGAAACTGTCGGTGGCGTGCGCCAGCTGCTTGATGGCGTGGCCTTCTTGGTGACGGCGCACCCAATCCAAGGCGAATTCCGCTGTTTGCTTGCGCAGGTCATGGCTTTCTTCCGCCACCAAAGCCGCGTCGCGCACCGCAAGCACCGGGGTTTGCCGCACCGCAGTCCCAACCACACGCCAATGCTGGCCCGGCTGCCAAGTTGGCGCCAACCACTCCGGCACCAACACCAGTGGGATCTTGCGCAGATCCTTCGCGTGACTGCGGCCCACCACATCCACGCGCGTTGGGGCGATCGCCCAAGGCCGGCTAATCCGCGAGCGCCCAGCGTGGTTGACCAGCGCCATGCGGTAGCGATCGATGACCTCCCCTTCCACGAAAACTTGATAAGCCATCATATTCCCTCCTTTTCGGGTCATGGTTATTATCCAACCAAGCTGGAAAAAGGACAAAGTTTTCACTTTGACAGCCCTTGAAGGCAAGGCCATAATTGAGGCCAAAAGGGGTGTTGATCATGAAAATTTGGTGCTTGATGCCAACTGGTGAGCCGCGGGTGCGCTTTTTCCCGCCTGAATTGCAAACCGCTTTGGCCGCGCTTGGGTCGGTGACTTGGAACCCGACTGCCGCGCAATACACTGCTGAACAAGTCGCCGCTTACATCAACGATTACGACGTGGCAATCACCGGCTGGAACAGCCCAGCCATTTACGGCAGGATGCTAACGCCAGACACAAAGCTCAAGGCGATCATCCACACCGCTGGAACGATCGTGCCTTTCGTAGACGCCGCCACCTTTGCTGCCGGCGTGCAAGTCGCCAGTGCCAACGACTTGTTCGCCCGCTCTGTGGCAGAAGGCGTCGTGGCTTATATGTTGGCGGCGCTGCGCGATATTCCATATTACAACGCCGCAGTCCACGCCGGGCGCTGGCGGCCTGAACAATTCACCAACGCCGGCTTGTATCACAAAGCGATCGGCTTGGTGGGCTTTGGTGCAATCACCAAGCACTTGATCCCGCTGTTGCAAAGCTTCACCTCAGACATTCGGGTGTTCTCCCACCACCCGGATTCTGCGGCCTATGCTGCCTTGCACGTGCGCGCTGCCAGCTTGGACGAGATTTTCAGTGACTGCGACATCGTCAGCTTGCACAGTGCCTTGAACCCGCAGAATGTCCACATGATCGGCGCAGACTTGCTTAACGCGCTGCACCCAGGCGCCTTGTTTGTCAACACCGCTCGCGCCGGGTTAGTCGATGAAGCCGCGCTGCTTGCGCGCTTGCAACAAGGCGATATCAAAGCCGCCTTAGACGTCTTTGACCAAGAGCCGCTGCCTGCCGATCACCCTTACCGCGACTTGGCCAATGTGTTGTTGATCCCACATATGGCCGGCCCCACCACCGACTGGTATCCGGAAATCGGCAAACATACGATCCAGCAAATCAAGCGTCTGCAAGCAGGCCTCCCGTTGCTTGACGGCTACGACGCCACTGCCTTAAAGCGCATGACGCGGCCGCTTTAGCCCGTTGATCCCGTCAATGTAAATTTATTGTAAAAGGTTAGAAAAACGCTTGCATTTGGTTTGAGGCGGTGGTATCTTATACTTGCTCAACCGCATAGGGGAGAGGAGACGAACGAAGGCCAAGCTTGTCTGTACGCCAAACCCCCAAACAGGCCGATCTGGCACGAATGAGTTCTGCTCAGGAGTGTGGCCTGTTCCCCCAGAGCGCGCGCCATGAAGCCCGGTCACCTAGTCCACGGGCAATGCCAGGGAGTACCACGGGATCGTTTTACGACCACCTCAGCTGGAGTAGGCTTACGAAGGCTGGGTACTTAATTCAATAATAATCGGCAGGCAACACGATCACAGATAAGGCGCCTGCCCGCAACAAATACACGACAGCTGATAGGCTGATCGTGTGTTTGTGGTACCATCAACGAAATCACGACAACTAAAACAACGGCTTAGCAAATTGCTGGGCCGTTGTTTTGTTGTTCCCATTCATGATACTGATTTTCACCGTGTTGCTTACACAACGCTTGGAAGTAAATCGGTCACTCATCATCATCTGTGTGAGCAGCCAACAACGGATTGACGTACACAACCCCCTGCTTTGCCTCAGCAACATAATCTGCCGGTTCATTCACCAACTCGGCGTTGATGTAGCTGATCACCATTGGCAGATTCATCCCGGCGTACAATGAAAAATCTGCCGCCTCTTCTAACAACAAGCGCGATGCGGTATTGCAAGGCGTGCCGCCGAGCAAATCGGCAAACACGGTCACTTCACTAAGCCCAGCCAAGGTATTTTCCAACTTGGTGCGAAAAGTCTCCGGCCCATCATTAGGCAACAAGCACACCGCGTGCACATGCGCTTGCGGGCCCATGATCATTTCGGCCGTTGCTTTCAATTGTTTGCTCAGCTCACCATGGCTGATCAAGACTAATTCACTCATCCGGTTAACTTCTCCTTTTTACTTGCGTATTTACTTGCTCAATGTAACCGGATTCGTCAGCGCCGTCAACTCCAAATGAGAATTCAGAGAATTTGCAAATTAATAATTTCGGCTAAACCGCTTGTTTGGCGCTGTATCCACCCATTATGAGAAACCACAATGGAAAAATTTAGCGTTTACAAGTAACCGGTTGCATGTTATCTTCTAGTCAAGGTTAACCGGTTAAGTGGAGGACAGCGCTCATGGCATTAAAATATAAACAAGTCGAACAATTCATGCGATACAAACTCAACAGTGACGAATTTCACCCAGGTGATCGCTTCTATTCCGAAGCGGAACTCAAAGCGCGCTTTGGTGTCAGCTCTGCCACGGTGATCAAAGCCATCAACGCCTTGGTTAGCGAAGGCCTGCTTCAGCGCCAACAAGGCAAAGGAACCTTTGTGGCCGACCAAAAAGCAGGCGAACGCGTCAACTTGACGCGCGCTGCCGACCGCAATGCCGATGGCGAAGAAGTGGTCGTGTTAAGCATCCAAGCCGAACATGATACGCGGATTTTGGCGGAATTACAAACGCCTCATGCTGATCATTATTATCACATCTTGCGCTTGCGCAAAATCGGCGCGGTGCCGGTTTATGTGCAGCACACCTATTTGACTGCGGACTATTTTAACCCGAAGGCCTTGAATGACCCGCAATATTATCAGGCGCTTTATGAACGGATCAAAGCCGACAGCGACTTGGATCTGTTCTCAGCACACATGACAGAAAGCACCGAAATTACCTTTCCAATGCCCCAAACGGCAGCAAAGTTGCTGGCGATGACCGATCGCGACTATCCCGCGGCATTAATCAAGCGCCACAGCTTCTTGCCTAATGGCAGTTGCGTAGAATATGTCGAAACTTACAAGCGTTGGGATTATTTCGAAGTCGAAGTGGAGCGCCATTAAGCGTTGCTTTGCCGCAACGGCACTCCACAATACGCGCGACATCATGGCATCAAGCCACGTCGCGTCTCATTATTAGGAGGAATCATCCATGCAAATCCAATGGTGGCAGATCTTATTGATCACCTTATACGCCGGTTGGGCGATTTATGATGGCAATAACACGACTTTTGGCACGGTCAAACCAACCATGGCGGGCTTCTTCGCCGGGCTGGTGCTTGGTGACGTGCAAACCGGCTTGATTGTCGGTGGGACCTTGAACTTATTAGTGCTTGGCGTCGGCAACTTCGGCGGCTCATCAATGCCAGACTACATGACTGGCGCTTTGCTGGGCACGACTTTTGCCATTCTATCTGGTAAAGGCGCGCAGTTTGGCGCAACTTTGGCCGTACCGATCGGCTTATTGATGATCCAACTCGACGTCTTGGCGCGTTTCTGCAACACGTTCTTCCAGCATCGCGCCGAGAAATTAGTGCAAGAGAAGAAATTCAAGCAAGCCACGCACATGAACCTGTATGGCATCATTCCCACGTCCCTATCGCGAATGCTGCCAGTATTCTTGGCCCTGGTTTTCGGCTCGGCTTTCGTGCAGAATGTCGTCAACAACATGCCGACTTGGCTGATGAGCGGTTTGAAAACCGCCGGCGGAATCTTACCGGCGCTGGGGATCGCGATCTTACTTCGGTATCTGCCAATCAAACGCAATTTTGCCTTCTTACTAGTCGGCTTCTTCTTGGCCGCCTTCTTGAAGGTGCCGGTGATCGGTGCCGCCATGATCGGCTTAGCGATTGCCTTAGTCGTATTCAATGCAGATGACCATCAAGCCGCACCGCAAGCGGCCACGGAGGACGATGAAGATGAGTAAAACCAAGATCACAATGAATCACGAACTGAAATCTGCCTTCTGGCGCTGGTACTTCTTCGGCCAAGCCGGTTGGAACTACGAGAAAATGCAAGGTCAAGGCTACTACTACGCCATGTATCCTTTATTGAACAAGCTGTACGGCGACTCTGATGAAGCCGTCGCCGCGGCGATGAACGAGCTGCAATTCTTCAACACCAACAACACCATGGCCCCGCTGATCTTAGGCGTGGATGGCGCGATTCAAGAACACCAAGGCGTAGCGGCTAACGACGCAATCGCCGGGTTGAAAACTGGGATGATGGGCCCACTGGCCGGAATTGGCGATACGCTTTTTGCCGTGATCCCCAACACCATCATCGGCTCCATCGCCTCTTACATGGCGTTAAAAGGCAACCCCATTGGTTTGATCTTGTGGCTGGCGTTTGGGGTCTTGCGCTTAGGCATCATGCGTTCGTTCTTTGCTATGGGTTATCGCGAAGGCGTCAAGTTGATCGATAACTTAGGCGATCGCCTCAAGAAAATCACGAACGCCGCCAACGTCTTAGGCATGACGGTGATCGGCGCCTTGATTCCATCAGTCATCACCGCCAATTGGGCCTACAGCTTCAAAAACGGCGGGGTGAAAGTCTCCATCCAGTCACTTGCTGATCAAATCATGCCGGCTTTGGCACCAGCATTGGTCGTCTTGTTAACTTACTGGCTGCTAGGCCGCAAGAAGATGAACTCCACGCGCGTGACCTTGATCTTGATCGTGGTTGGGATTCTCGCATTCAACCTTAAAATATTCTCTTAACCAGAGCGAAACAAAGCGGGCTTAGCGGCTGATATAAGCTGGGATGACGCAAAAGCTGTCTTTGCCTTGGCGGCGTCACAGCGTATATCACTGCTGCGTTACTTTGCGCAGCCCGCCTGATCACAACCCTATCCCACAAACTCCAGGAGGTATCATCATGAAAGGTTTCGTCAACATTCGCATCGATGACCGCTTGATCCACGGCCAGGTCGCTAACCGCTGGGCCACTGGCTTGCACGCCACGCGCATCATGGTCATCGACGATCAAGTCGCCAACGATCCGGTGCAAAAGCCCGCGTTGCGCATGGCTGCGCCTGAGGGCATCGCCACGTCGATCATCACTGAAGAAAAAGCCATCGCTAACATCAAAGCCGATAAATACGCCAACCAACGCGTGCTGCTGGTTGTGAAGCGGCCTAAAGTGTTGCTAGACTTACTGGACGCCGGCCTCACCTTCGACAAGGTCAACATCGGCAACATGTCCAATCGCCCAGATACCACCCAAGTCAAGAAATCAGTCAGCTTAACTGACGACGAGCGCGCAGACATCAAAGAACTGTTGGCGCGCGGCGTGAACGTGACAGCGGTGATGGTGCCTGATGACCCTGATGTCTCCATCGAGAAGTTCCTGTAAGCGGAGGCCGTGATGAATCCTACTGCAACAACTGCGGCTACGCAACTGATCGCAGCTGGTCAGGCTGTGGATCCTGCGTGGTTGCAGACGCAACTACAATGGTGTGCGCAGCGGCTCGATGCCATGCTGCCGCGGTTTGGGAATCGTTTTCCCTCCGCTTGTACCACCGATATGCACTATCGCGTCAAACCTAACGACGACTGGACCAACGGCTTCTGGACGGCAATGCTGCTGTTGAAGAACTGGCACTGGCCAAGTACTGCCACCAATTCAACGATCCAGGCGCAACTGGCCAGCTTCAAGCAGCGCTTAGCCGACCATTATGTGCTAGATCATCATGACATCGGTTTCCTTTACTCACTGTCCAGCTACGCCGATTACACCTTCACCAAAGCCCCTGCAGACAAAACGCTGACTGTTGCCGCAGCCGACGAGTTGATCAAACGTTTCCAACCGCGTGGCCAGTTTATCCAAGCTTGGGGCCAGCCTGGCGCCGTTAACGAGTACCGCTTGATTATCGACTCACTGATGAACCTGCCGTTGCTGTTTGAAGCCAGCCGATTGTCTGGCGACGACCACTACGCCGCAATCGCGCGCGCCCATTACCACAGTGTGATTCAAAACATCATCCGCGAAGACCAGTCGACTTATCACACCTTCTATTTCGATCCGGCAACCGGTGCCCCTGACCATGGTGCAACCCATCAAGGCTTCTCTGATGAATCATGTTGGGCCCGCGGACAAGCGTGGATCTTGTTGGGGATGCCACTATACCGCAAGTTCAATCCCACTGCTGCTGAAGGTGCCCAGTATCGGCGCCTGCTCGAGTATTATCTGAACCATCTCGGCGCCGACTTGATCCCTTATTGGGACTTGACCTTCACCGCTGCCGACCAGCAGCCCAAAGACAGCTCCGCCGCTGCAATCGTGGCTTGCGGGTTGATCGAAGCGCAACGGCAAGGCTATTGCGACAACGGGGTGGCGATGGCGCGCGGCATTGTGCAGGTGTTGGCTGAGCATTATCGAACCACTGAAGGGCAAGAAGGCCTTTTACAGCACAGTGTATATGCTTATAGCGAAGGCAAAGGCGTGGATGAAGCGAACTTGTGGGGCGATTATTTCTACATGGAAGCCTTGCAACGTTTGGCTGACCCCGCTTGGGCAACGTTTTGGTAAGATATTCGGCGCGTCAACTTAACTTGGCGCGTCTTTTGCCCATTATGAAAGGATAATCTGATGTCGTTTACAATCAAAGACCAGTTCTACCTTGATGACAAGCCATTCACGATCTTATCAGGCGCAGTGCATTATTTCCGCATTCATCCCAGCCAGTGGCGCATGACGCTGGAAAATCTCAAGCGGCTGGGTTTCAACACCGTGGAGACATATATTCCTTGGAACGGGCATGAACCCCATCGTGGACGATTCGTCTTCGCTGGCCAATATGACCTGGACAGTTTCTTGGCGCTTGCTCAGTCGCTAGGCTTGTATGTGATCTTGCGCCCAACACCGTTTATCTGCGCTGAGTGGGAATTCGGCGGCTTGCCAGCATGGCTATTGAACTCACCAATGCGTCTGCGTTCCAGCGACCCACAGTTCTTGGCTGCAGTGCAGGATTACTATGACCAGCTCCTGCCACATTTGATCGGTCAACAAATCACCCATGGCGGTCCCGTCTTGATGATGCAAGTGGAGAACGAATACGGCTCTTTCGGCGAAGATAAGGCGTACCTGCAGGCGATCGCGACCATGTTGCGCAACGGCGGCATCGATGTACCTTTGTTCACCGCCGATGGCACCTGGGACGAAGCCTTGGATGCAGGCAACATTGCCGATATGGGGATCCTGACCACAGGCAACTTTGGCTCGCATGCCGATGATAATTTCGATGCGCTGGCGGCTTTTCATCGTGTTCACCAGCGCCAGTGGCCGCTGATGTGTATGGAGTATTGGGACGGCTGGTTCAACCGCTGGGGTGAACCGGTCGTCCGCCGCGATGCCAGTGACTTTGCTGAAGATATTGACCACTTGTTAAAGCGCGGCAGCGTCAATTTGTACATGTTCCGCGGTGGGACGAACTTCGGCTTCATGAATGGCTGCTCTGCGCGTGGCAGCCGTGACTTGCCGCAAGTCACCAGCTACGATTATGATGCACCGCTTACCGAATGGGGCGCGCCGACGGACAAATACGATGCCTTGCAACAAGTGATCCATCAGCGCTTCCCTGATGTTGTCCAGAATGCGCCGCTGATACCGACGACTGCCAGTTATGGTCCCTACACACCAGATGGTCAATGTCTGTTATTAAACAGTGTGTCACATATCAGCACCGCACAAACCAGTTTGTATCCGCAAACTTTTGAGCAGCTGGATAATCCTTATGGCTATGTCTTGTACCGCACGACATTGAAAAATTACCATCATGAGCAAAGCCTGCGCATCGTGGATGCCGGCGACCGCGTGCAAGTCTTCGTCAACGGTCAGCCCTTGGCCACGCAATTGTACGAAGAAATCGGTACCCCCTTGACCCTGCCTGGCGATTTGCCAGGCGATACGATCATGCTGGAGCTGTTGGTCGAAAATCTTGGTCGGGTCAACTACGGCTACAAACTGACTGCCGATACCCAGCGTAAAGGGATCCGCACCGGGGTCATGGTCGATCATCAATTTCGCACCGACTGGCAACAGTTTGGGTTACCGTTTACTCCCGAAATGGTTGACCGGTTGCCTTTTGATAAGCCAAGCCGGCAGCCGTTAGGACAACCGACATTTACGCGGTTTACTTTTGACTTGAGCGAGCCACAGAACACCTTCATCGACTGTCGAGGTTATGGCAAAGGCTGCGTGGTGGTCAACGACGTCAACATTGGCCGCTATTGGGCGCGCGGGCCGATCCACAGCTTGTATGTGCCAGATGGGGTGCTGCAGAAACACAACACCGTGATCGTGTTTGATAGCGAAGGTGCGGCGGTGAATGAGCTGCGGATGGTGGATGCGCCAATCGTCGATGAGAGTTAATAGCAAAAGGGTCTACACGTTCCGACACAGGTTTATTATTCCTGTACCGAAAGTGTAGGCCCTTTTGCATCAATATCCGAGATAACACTCAACTATGTGCAAGCTGGGTGCTGGTTCTTGTCAATTAGCGACGAACTCAGAAGCAAACAGGTTGGCTATGTACCAACATTGTTATGCAATATTGGTTATCTTCACCATCCCCCTCAACCGATCACTGAGCCGCTGGGCAATCTGAATGTGGCCTTGCAAACTAGGATGCACCAGATCCGCCGACAACCCATCGATGCCTGGTAATAATTCAGTACCTGGGACATAAACCAACGGCGCTTTTACCGCTTCTTTGACGATCTTGCGAAATGCGGCAACCTTGTCGTTAGTTGCAAAGCCTTCAGTAAAGATATCGGTGATCAACTTAGGGCGCGGATCTCGCTGTAAGATCGCAACAAAAGCCGCGACGCGCTGCTTGAATAACGCGGTATCAGCACCGAGCATATTCACACCAAACTCAAAAGTTGCAAAGTGCCAATCCTGGCGCGCCACAATGTGTTCAGCAACCGCTGCCTCAAGCCACGCGGACCCGGCAAAACCCAGATCCAGCATATCGACCCCTAACTGCTGGGCCGTCATGAACGGATAACTCGATAATGGCGTGAGTCCAAGTGAGCCATGCGTGATCGAAGAACCATACGCAAGATAACATTGCTGCGGCATCTGCTCAACAGTCGGTGGCTGGACTTGCCCTATTACACCCAGGTAATGGATCGGGCAATATGGCAAGAGAATCCGCACCACACGTGGGTCAAAACCACTATGCAGTGTCGGCGCTAAAGCGCACAACCGTTCCAGATTATCTGGGTACTCGATGGTTAAACCAGTGTCATGGGTATAGATGAGCTTGCTGCTATTCTGCCAGCTGCTTTGAAAACCGCCGTACATCAGATAAGCGACTTGCGCCTCTGCTGCCGGCTCAGCGCGCAACAAGATCCGTACAGGGCCGTGTGGCATCACGAAGCGCAGTTCAACACCAGTCGCGTATTTGGCGGTATTCTGGCCGCCTGGGGAAAGTTCTTGGCGAATACTTTCCGGAATGCGGACCAAAGTGCCGTCTTCTGCAATTGACTGAACATTATGAAACAAGATCCCGTCGCGAATCATCAACCTTCATCTCCAAACTGCCGTTGCAAGAACGCGCGAATTGCTCGCCAATCCACCACTGTCAATGCATGACCACCTGGCCGCAAGTGGAAGGCAAAATTTTCACGGTCCCAATTAACAAGATGTTGTGCAGCAAGCCGCCTTGCTTCACGTAATGACTGGTATTCAGCACGATAATCTGAATAGGGATCACTCACTGCACAAGTGAGCATCACCGCGCGCGGCGCGATTGCCGCCAACAACAATTGTTGATCATACACTGGCAGCGCATCACTGCTTAAGAAACGCGGCGCAAACCAATACGGAAATTCCGTTTGGATGTGCTTGATCGATTCGCCTTGAGAACCGCGGAATAATGACGCCCCACAGCAACCTGAAGCGTTGGCCACCACCACTTTAAACCGCGGATCCAATAAACCGACTAATAGTGCCGTTTTCCCCAGCCGTGAATGGCCAACCACCGCCGTCTTGTTCAAATCAAAGCGTCCACTGGCCACGATCCAATCCATGAGTCGTTGTGCTGCCCATGCCCACATCGCCAATTTGCCGCCGCGCCGGTCTGCCGAAACCGCCAATTCATCGCTTAAGCATGCGACGCCTGAGCAATCCGCTTGATCACGCGTAATGTCATTATGAGTAACACTAACTACCGCGTACCCCTGGCTGATTAAGGCATCAGACGCAACCCGCAGCGACAATTGCTGCTTACCAAAGTCGATCCAAACCACCACTGGATGTGGACCTGGTGTCCGCGGCTCACTACACCGAAACGGCCAACTCACCGACCGTCCTTCAGCCAACTGCACCGTACACTGATACCGCCGACTGACCTGGTTGGGCGTGGTAACGGAGCTCAATACCGTCGCCTGCACCTCAGAAACGGCAGGTACATAATGGCCATATTCCTGATTCTGAAAATACTGCCGCAAGCTTTGTTGAATCTGTGGCCACGAAGCCTGCGCGGTTTGCGGCAACACTGTTGTCAATTTCGGGAGCCACATGACTGCACTCATCTGTCTTCCTCCTGTCGTGTCGCATATACCGCACCCAATAACCCGGCGTCATTGCCCAGCAAACAAGGACGCAATGGGCCAAGCCGAGCGATTCCCACCGCCCTTAACCCTTCGTGTTGGGCGATACGAGTCGCCACTGTTTCTTGTAACAACTTCATAAACACAGAATTGGCACTGATCCCTCCACCAATCAACAGGAGTTCTGGATCCCACTGGGCATAGACGTCCACGCATAGCAGTGCGACCTCGTTAACGAAGCGTAATACGGCATGCATGGCAGTTTGATCTGATCGGTAGGCGCGGTTGATGATCGATTTGGCGTCTGTGGTCATCGATGCGGTGTCAACTTGTGCATTGTATGGTGCCACCAAACCATTGATAGTCGAAGCCGTATAGTTGATCAATGGTGGTTGCGGCGCAGTCATCCGCTCGCATTGCGGAATCATTCCCCAACCAAACTCTCCAGCCCCACCATTCTTGCCTCGGTATAGTTGCCCGTTGATCACGATGCCGCCACCAACGCCTGTGCCTAATGTAATACAGACATAATTGGCACAGGCTTGCGCTGCGCCTAACCAATGCTCAGCAAGGGCAGCGGCATTGGCGTCATTAAGAACTTGCACCGGCAGATGCACGAATCCACTTACTTCAGCAACCAGCTGACGCCCTGCCAATTCTGTCAGTGTCCCACCGGTCAGCATGGTCCCATCCGCCTGCACTAAGCCAGGCACGCTGATGCCAACCGCCGCTAATGGCTGTTGGTCTTGCATCTGGGCTACCAACTCAGCCAATACCTGATAAAGATTTGGCACGGCTTTAGGCGTCGCGACCTGATTGCGGGCCAAGATCTGCCCAGCAGCGCTGACAAGCGCGGTTTTGATCGTCGTCCCGCCGATATCAATGCCTGCATAATAATCATTATTTGCTTGCATAAGCGCGCACCTCAAAGATCGTGAACTGCTTGGCACCATTGGTTTCAAGACAATCAAGGCAAAGTTCATCTGCCAACACCGGGTCCGCTAAGTTTAATACCAAGTGCCGCTGATAATTGTCCTTGATCGGCATTGTGGCAACAACTTGTCCGGCACGCTTCAAGGTCACGGTTAGTGTCTTGATCAATGACTGTTGAACACCAACCTCTTCGCTGGCTAAGATACTCTCGGACAAGGTCGGCATGATCTGCTCTGACAAATTAGAATCTAAGGTAACGATCACTTGTTGAATCGGCTGCGGCTGTGGCCAGCGCAAGTCTAACCAAGCTGGACGATCGGCCTCAGTCCGCCAACCATTGGTGTCTTCGTGTACCGGCCGCGCGATTCCGTTGAGGACATGATCAGCTGGCCACTCAGGCAGTGCGCTAGACGCACTTACTGTTGCACGGCGGGCAATATCTTGAGGATCATCGTTGGTCACGCCGGGAATATAGAGATCATTTTGCAACGCGAGCTGTTGCAGTACTTGGATATGGGCAAGCACCCCAGCCGGCAAGCAGTGAAAGCGATCCGCTAATGCCGCAGCTAAACCTACCGCTTGGCCAATCACGGCACAAGTCGCCATGACCCGAGTTGAGCCAAAAGCCAGATGAGACACACTAATATTGCGCCCGGCAAGGAACAAATTAGCAATATCAGCTGCGTACAAACAACGATAGGGAATCTGATAGACATCCGGCAACGGGTAATAAGTTGTCGGCGCCGCACGATTGGTGATGCCGCCAACTACATGCAGATCCATCGGCCAACCGCCATAGGCAATCGCATCGTCAAACTGCCTAGTCTGCAACAAATCATTGGCAGTCAACACATAAGCGCCTTTAAGCCGTCTTGATTCACGCTTGCCCGGCAGCATCTGAACCCAGTCTAAGGCATAATTGGCAGATTCTGGATGTGCACCACTATTCTTGATATGATCCCATATGCCATATAGCGACTTAACCAATTCATCGCGAATCGCCTCATAGTCCTTGGTGGTATCGAGCTTCCCGTCGCCGCCTGCTTCGATCCACCAATACCCCGAATCAAATTGGGCGTGGTAACGGTTTGCCAATGCTGCTTCTGTATATTGCTGCGCCCACTGTGGTCTTTGGAAAGTGACTGGATGATCAAGCCGCTGACTAGTGAACATCAACGAATTGCCCATCGTTTGCGAATCGGCAACTGCTGGGGCCATTGGTTCATCAAACGTCGCTTGGGCCTCGCGTCCTTGCATGAACGTATTGCCTGCCAGCGTTCCGATCACCCCATCACCCGTCGCATCGACAAACAACTTACCAGCAGCGACAATGTGCGTTTCAGTAGTCAACTGAACGCCTGACACTTGGGTAATTTGCTGGTCGACCACTGTGACTGCATCGATGTGCGTGTTTAACAGGAGCTGTAGGTGCGGCTGCATCGTGGCAGCCTCCCACAGAACCGTATCGAACACATGAAACGAATTGTTCGAGTTAACATACTTGTTCTTCAACAACAATTCTTCCAACAACCCAGTTTCTCGCACATTTGGCCGCTCGGCGTGATGATCAGCGCCACAGATATGCATGCGGATCTCCGAACTGGCATTGCCACCAAGTACTGGTCGATTGTGGATCAACAGTGTCTCAACACCTTGTTTTGAAGCAGCCAATGCTGCCAATAATCCCGACATCCCGCCGCCAACCACCACCAAGGTCGCTTGATAATGTTTTGAAGCAAAAGCCTTCGTGCTCATTGCGGCACCTCGATCGTCTCAGGCGCCGCTTGCACCACGGCCCGGATCAATGCCAGCAGTACTGGGTCTAAACTTGGCTCTGGTGTGTAGGCAAGATTGCCGACATTCGTTTCCAATAGCGTCTTGACCCATACCAAAGCGGCGGCATATTTGCCATAATCAGTGAGGTGATAGCCGTCAATATTCAATGACTGCCCGCCTTGCCCATAAGCAAAAGGCGTGGCTTGGCGCAGACGTTGAATGGTTTGTCCAGTAGGGATAATTGCCAGGTTCAAGCGGTCAGAAACTTCCTGTGTACAGCTGGTGAGCGCTTCATACATCGTTAGTTGATCACGATCGTAAGTTGCAAATGCGCCATGGTCGCTGTCTTGCTCATAAGCCCAGGTTTGTTGCCACCACAGTCGAGCCGCTGGTTGTTCCTGACGCAGATAAGTATATAAATTCGTCGCATACGGTTCATAACTGCTGGCCACGCCGCTGTACCCGGAGACTTGCTGTGAGATGATATGATCCCAAGTCGCTTCATGCACCACCGAGTCGATATCGACTTTACCCCGCTCATCAATATGTTGACCGTTCAATTCATAAACATAATCTGCCTGGTGGTGTTCAAGGTTATCCCAATGCCGCTGCAGTGAACACCCGCCGATGTATAAATTCACGACCCGAACATCAATGCCCGCCGCCTGCGCTGCTTGATGAAAATAATGCGTCGTGTTGTTAGAGAAGCTATTGCCGATTGCCAGAACGTTTATCATTTTGAGCACCTTCTTATTGTCGCAAGTAGTCAAACTCGCCACGAACACCATCTAAATTATCGAATCCGATTAAATACCGGAACTTACCACTGTCAGCATATTCGCGCAAGTCGGCGTGAACATAGGCCAAATCCGCCTCATTCACAACAAACTTGCCGTGATAAGTCGCGCCTGGCGCTAGTGGCACACGCTGGCTTTGTTTGTATTCAAGCAATGGCCGCGTGACTTGAGTGACCATGTCTTCCAGGTATAACTGCACAACTGCCGTCCCGGCATGCGCCGACGAGTTGTCCACAGTGAACGGTAACGTCACAGTCCCATCGTCATTGTCGACCACGCTGGCTGCCTGCAGCGTGAAGTCACTATATGATAAGCCATAGCCGAATGGAAACAGCGGGGTGCTTGGCGAGTCAATATACCGCGTGACCCAGGGTTTACTTTCCGTTTCTGGCGTCAAGGGCCGGCCGGTTGAGAAGTTGCTGTAGCTGATTGGAATTTGGCCCACTGAACGCGGAAAGCTCATGGATAGCTTCGCACTCGGGTTAACAACGCCACATAACACATCGGCGATGGCATTGCCGCCTTCAGTGCCCGGCTGCCAAGCCAACAACACTGCCTGCACGTCATCAATAATTTCGGTCAAGATCAATGGTCGCCCGGTAAAAAGCACCACTACCGTATGAGGATTGACGGCAGCCACTTGCTTGATCAATGTCACTTGATCAGCAGCCAAGTTGATATTAGTCTTGCTGCGATTCTCCCCTGCTTCAACAGCCTTCTCTCCCACGGCAACCACGGCAACATCTGCAGCCGCAGCCGCTTTGACCATTGCTGCGATCGCCGCTGCATCTAGCGGTTGATCTTCCTTAGCACCAACTACGGTTGTTTCAGCATGCTGGGCAAGCAAGCCAGTTGCTAAGCTGATCGCATCAGCTTGTTCACCACAATAAGCCCAGTTGCCTAAGATATCTTGTGATTCGGCTTTGGGGCCAATCAAAGCCACCGCTTGTGCCGGCTGAAGCGGCAATGTCTGAGCTGAGTTCTTCAATAACACCAGCGTCTTAGCGGCGATGCGGCGGGCGGCAGCTCGCCGCTCTTTGGTCACCGCAGGCAAGACTTCGTGCATGCCGCGATAAGGGTCTTCAAACAACCCTAACTCATTCTTCAAGCGTAAGATCCGCATCACGCTGGTGTCGAGTTGCTTCCTTAAGGCCGGCGTCAACGCTCCTTGCAGGTAATGCTGGTAGCAATCCGTCACCATATCGATATCGACGCTGGCATCCAATGCCATCACTGCAGCATCGACTTTGTCAGCAGCTACGCGGTGTTGGATCAATTCGGCAATCGCTGCCCAATCAGAGATCACCACACCATCAAAGCCCATATCCTGGCGCAACGTATCATGCATCAACGGTTTATTGCCAGTTGGCGGCACGCCATTCAATGCGGAGAAGCCAGTCATCACCATC
The DNA here is from genome assembly GCF_042847315.1 of Lacticaseibacillus jixiensis. Taxonomy (NCBI): domain Bacteria; kingdom Bacillati; phylum Bacillota; class Bacilli; order Lactobacillales; family Lactobacillaceae; genus Lacticaseibacillus; species Lacticaseibacillus jixiensis. The sequence continues at coordinate 30,697 of NZ_BAAFPR010000016.1, read as the reverse complement.
TTGGCCCCGGCATCGATCGCGCCTTGGTAACCTTTGAGATAGTCTTGCTTGAACGTCACCGGCGACACATCGACGTTGTTGTAATCACGCCCACCAAGCACCCCGCCATACCCGGCAAAATGCTTCACACAAGCTGCGATGCGTGCCGGATCATCCGCCAAAGATCCGCTGCCTTGATAACCGCGCACATACGCGGCAGACATGGCCTTGTTCAATACCGCATCTTCGCCGCTGCTTTCCATGACCCGACCCCAGCGCGGATCACGCACATGATCGCACATCGGCGAGAATGTCACGTGTACCCCATTCTCGGCCGCTTCCGCCCCTGATAAGCGCGCAACTTCTTCAACCAGTGCCGGATCAAAGCTTGCTGCTAAAGCCAAGGGAATGGGATAAATTGTCGAATAACCATGGATCACATCAGCCATGAACATCAAAGGGATCTTCAAGCGGCTGACTTGTAAATAGCGTTCCTGAATCTGCTTGGTTAATTGGCCATCGCGTACGCCTAATACCGAGCCCACAGCGCCCAGTTCGGTTTCGCTCATTTGCCGATCCACCATCGGTCCGGTGATTTCACCAGATAACGAGAAGAAGTCCGGCGTCACCTGCACCAGTTGCCCGATTTTCTCTTCGACAGTCATTTGCTTCAATAATGTGGTTAATTCTGCTGTTTTCATCATGAAACCCCCTGATTGCGGATGACTTGTTGATACCAGTAATATGAATCTTTCTTATAGCGCTGCAATGTGCCATTGCCAGCATCATCTTTATCGACATAGATGAAGCCATAACGCTTATCCATTTGCCCAGTCCAGAAGCTGACCAAATCAATGATGCCCCAAGCCAGATAGCCCAGTACCTTAACGCCATCGATCGCGATGGCTTGTTGCATCTGGGCGATATGCGCCTGACAATATTCGATTCGATACTGATCATGAACCTGATGCGCTTCGGTTAACTCGTCATAAGCACCCAGCCCATTCTCAACGATCATCAGTGGTATTTGATAACGATCATTCAACGTCTTAAGCAGCCATCGCAAGCCCAAAGCATCACTTTCCCAACCCCAAGCGTTCTGCGCCAATGAAGGATTGGCGACTTGGTGCGGATGGCCATCAGCTGCTGCTTGAATCGTACGCGACATGTAGTAACTAAACCCAATATAGTCACAACTGCCAGCCGCTAATGTTGCCTCATCTGTTGCAGTGAAATCCAGTTGCCAATGGTTAGCCGTCCATTGCCGACGCGCCCACTCAGGTACCTGCCCGCGAACCATCGTATCGCTATAGAAGAACGGTGCATCTTGTTGTTGCAAGGCAGCCCAAGCATCTTCAGGCGCTGAAGTCAGCGGATACACCGCCGAATATGCGATCATACAACCGATCCGTAACGCCGGATCAAACTCATGCGCCCAAGCAGCGACCTTGGCGCTGGCAATCATTTCATACAAGCTAGCTTGCATCACAGCACGCTTAGGATCGGCTTGCGCTGACACATCGATCCCGGAATTGACCCAACTCAACAACGGATCTGCACCAGCTTGGTTGTTGATTTCATTGAAGGTCAGCCAATATTGGACCTGGTGATGATAACGCGTGATCACGGTTTTGGCGAAGCGCTCAAAAGCCGTGATCACAGCCCGATCCAAGAAACCACCGTAATCTGCGACCAATCCCAGTGGTAAATCAAAATGTGCTAAAGTCACGATAGGCGTGATTTGATGTTTGGCCATCTCCGCAAACAAGTGATCATAAAAGGCCAACCCTTGCGGATTTGGCACCTGTTCATCACCATGCGGGAAAATCCGGCTCCACGCGATCGATACCCGCAAGGCATTGATCCCCATCTCAGCTAACAACGCCAGATCTTGCGGATAGCGGTGATAGAAATCGATTGCCTCTTGATTCGGGTAATACACGCCTGTTTGGATCGTCGCAGTAATCTGCCGACGGTGTTTGGCATCACCAACCGTTAACACATCACCGGTATTCAGCCCTTTGCCGCCTTGATCATAAGCCCCTTCAACTTGATTGGCCGATAGTGCCCCGCCCCATAAGAAGCCTGCTGGGACTTGTTCAAATTCTGTCATCTCACCACATCTCCTGATATTGACCACTTAGCCGCAACAGTGCTTCAAGAAAGAAATAGTCGCTATAAATCAAGCTCACATGCAAGGTATTGGCATCATGATAAGCCCCGGTGCCGAAACCAATGATGCCATCGTGTTCAGGTGTCCAATCTGCAGCCTTGGCTGAAATGGCCTGAACCAGTTTCAGTGCATGCATATGGTAGAACGCCTGCTCGGCTTCTGGCACTGCCGAAGCGATCGCTAACATCCCACATGCCGCACACAGTCCAGCACTGGTGTCATATTTCACCGGTTCCTGCGGTGCCCGAAAATCCACCAGCGGGATGTATCCGGTATTCACGACATTTGCAATGAAATAATGTGCCACGCGTTTGGCTGCATCTAAGTAACGCATTTCACCAGTATGCTGAAAGCTCAACACCATACCATAAATCGCCCACGCTTGACCGCGCGACCATGCAGACCCAGGGCCAAAGCCTTGCCCGCCGGGGGTTTCAATTGCAGTCCCAGCCTCATCGAAAATCACAATATGATTCACCGAACCATCGGCACGAATATGGTTAGCCAAGACGGTGTCTGCATGTTGCATGGCCATTTGTTTGAACCGTGAATCACCAGTAACCGCACTGGCCCAATACAGCAAGGGAATGTTCATCAAACTGTCGATGATCACCCAATGCGTCTTATCTTCATTCCAAGAACGCAAGTAATGCCCCTCTGGATTAAAGCGTCCGGCTAACAACGTTGCAGCGTGTAACGCACGTCGTTTGGCCAACGGCGAATGCGTCCGCCGATAATCCGCGACTGCCGTATGTAACCACATAAATCCAACATCATGATGCAGCCCATTAAACGCCAGGAAGGCCTGATCAAGTTGCGCCTCAAGCTGCTCGGCGCGCGCTTGGTAGCGCGGATCATCAAGTTGATCACTTAATTGCCATAAGATTCCGCCGAGAAACCCATTCGTCCACCAAGTGATGTCTTCTTTCGCCATATTTTGGTGATAGACACCGACTTTGGCATAATGTGGGATCTTCGTACCCAGGCGCGCCAGCTCGCTTTGAAATTTCTGTTCAAATAATGCTAATTGTTCTGTCACCCACTGTGTTTCACCCATGCTCGACCTCCTGAATTTGCCATACGCAAGCCGCATTATCACCTAATCCGGCGGGAATTACTAAGCCGATATGCATCAATTGTGCCCCGCTGACTAAAGCCTTTTCGTCATCGATCCGATACCAGCCTTGCGCCTTGAGCCCGCATAATCGCAGGCGCGGCGCAATATCGTTGACGCGAGCGCGCTTTTGCACATAGGTCACCAATCCTTGATCATGCCACTGCTTCTGCCAAGCATAGGCATTGGCATCTGTTATCAATCGCCAATGTATCCCATATTGCAGGAGTTGCCGCTTGGCCTTATAGTAGTCAGTTTGCGCTTCAAGCGCCGTTAATTCAGCTTCGCTGAGCTTAGTGAGATCCAGCTCATAACCAAGATTGCCAGCTTGAGCCACTGCACCGCGCAACTTTAGCGAAGCACGGCGCCCTGTTTGTTGGTTCGGCGATTCTGAAACATGTGCCCCGATAGCTACCGGCGGATAGACCAAACTTGCGCCCTCCTGGATTGCCAAGCGTGCCATCGCATCTGTGTCATCTGAGGTCCAGATCTGCGGCGTGTACGCCAACATCCCTGTATCAAAGCGACCTCCGCCGCCGGCACAGCTTTCAAACAGCACAGCCGGATAGCGCGCAGTCAAGATTCGTAACACCCGATACAGGCCAAGGATATAGCGATGCGTGATATCTTGCGGAAAGCCGCCACACACATCTGTGATGTTGCGATTCATGTCCCATTTCACGTAAGTAATTGGATTGTCGTGCAACAATTGGCTGACGGTATCGATGATAAAATCTTGGATCTCTGTGCGACTGAGATCCAAGACCCACTGATGGCGTGACTCAGCGGTTGGGTGCCTGCTTTCTCCCAATACCCAATCGGGATGTTGAGTGTATAGTCGGCTTTGCTTAGAAATCATTTCCGGCTCGATCCACAAGCCAAAATCCAACCCGATAGCCTTGATCGATTCTGCCAGGCTCTTCAGCGAACCACCGAGTTTCTTGGTATTCGGGGTCCAATCGCCTAATGCACAGTTATCAGCATCCCGCTGGCCAAACCAGCCATCATCTAAGACGAACAGTTCACACCCGATCCTTCTGCCAACTTCTGCCAGTGCCAGCAATTTCGGCCGATCAAAGTGGAAATACGTCGCTTCCCAATTGTTCAGCAATATCGGACGCGGCTTGTGCGCCATTGGACTATTCATGACGCAATCCAAGATGAAGCGGTGAAACCGTTGACTCATTTGATTCAAGCCGTGATCGGCAAACACCAATACCGCCTCTGGTGTCTCAAAGGTCGCATCTGGCGCCAATTGCCACTGAAACCCAAAGTCAGCGATCCCCAATTGCAAGCGCGTGGTATGATGCATGTCCACTGTTGCCCCAGCGTAGAAATTCCCGCTGTACATCAAGCTGCACCCATACACCTCACCCGTCATTTCATCGGTTTGAGGCGCTGCCAGTGCGGCAAAAGGATTCTGCCCATGCCCACTGGCGCCGCGCAAGCTATCGATACCTTGAAAGCCTTGGTGTAAGGCGTGGCGCTGTTGTTGAAATTCACGACCATACGCCCCGCTAAGCAGTAATAAGTCATAATCTGCTGACAACAACGAAAGATTTAATGAATAGGCTCGGTCAATCACGATCGGCTGTTTTGCCTCATTGGTGATCTTGACACTTTGCGTGATCACATCATAATCAGCAAAAGCGCTCAGGATCAATTGAACAACTAAGCCTGTACATTGGTCTTTCAAAGTAATAGTTAACGTCGCCACTTGCCCTTGCGCATGGCTGCTTGGCAATTCGTGCAAGGCTTTCTTCCCCGCCTGGATCGTGTGTGATGCGTAGCGCAGGTCGCTGATCCGCTCACCATCGGCATAGGTCACTTGGACCGCCGGATTGCGGAGATCTGGATGTCCATAGGTTGGGTAAGTGATTGGCAACAACTCTACTGCACCGCCGTCTTCTGCCGGCAATTCCGCCATATACGGGGCATTGCGCCGTTGCGCCAAGACACCGCTTAAGTCACCATGCACAAACTTAGCACCATAATACAGCGTCACCAAATGACCACTAGGCAAAACCTGCAACACCATCATCGTCGACGCAGTTGCAAGCTCGAATTGCTTTGTTTGTGCGTCATATGTGATCATGGCTTATTCCTCCTTTGTCTTTAACGTCGCCGCGACTGTGACATCCAGCGCTTCGGCTGCTTGATAGGTCAAGCACACCACATACACCGCGATACTGCGCCGATGATGATCGAGGTAATGCAGCTGGTGAACCGTGATTTGCGCGCCATGAGCCACCACGATACATGTAACATCGCGGTGCGTTATCTGCACACTATCTTCACTGATGACTGGTTGATACAAGGTCACCAGCCGCTCGCACACGGTGTTGGTGGTTTGCTTGAAGCGATAATGATCCTTGAGCACAACGCCATTGACTTGCGGCAGGTAGGTGCGCGTGAATGTTTGCAAGCCTGCCTCAGCCGGGTAAAGATCCGCTAACGCCAAGGTGAGCTGATTGCCAGGCGCAGCTATTGTGGTTGCGCCGTGCGGGCCAGGTTGTTGATCATGGTGATTGATTTCTGGAATAGAATGCCCACCTGCCGACGTTGGCAGATAATCATACCGCGTATCTTCGGTAAAATACTGGCGGGTATATTCACCGGCGCCAAGGTCCGTCAGCAACCAAGTACCATTCATTCCTAATAACCACTCACCCACGTCAAGATGGTTATGGCTTTCATCATTTCGTCCACCTTTAGCGGCAAAGACGGTCCCGTTTGGCAATCGCCGCAACCACCACTGCACGTCTGCAAAATACGCACTGTTGCCACTGGTTGCTTCAGGCAGCTTTCGCCCGTAAGCCAATGTCGTCGCGAGATGAGCGAAGCGATAACACTCGTCACCATCCAAGTCCTCAACTTGAGGGGTCAAGGGAACCGCCACATCATAAGTATCCGCACACAAGACACTCAGACCGACTGGGACAATGCTTGACGCATAGTCTGAGAATGGCAAGAATTTGCCGGCGCCCACCTGTACTTTTGCCGGGAAAGCCGCGATTGCCTTGACCTTTGGCAATGTCAAGAAGCGGTCATCATCAAATACAGCCTCATACCGCTTAGCAAAGTATAGGTAATACCCAAACCCATATACCCAATAACCCACGCCCTCAACACAAGCCCCGTCTTCTGAATAACTCGTTAAATACTCAGTCAGGATCTGATCGACCTTTGCCAAGATAGCGACTTGTTGTGGGTCATCAGGTGCCAGAAGGTCCAAAGCGGCCATACCAATTGAACCCGCAATCACTGCGCTCCAATTGTTGTGACTGTGCTCCCAGAACCAATCATGCGCTAAGAACGGCTCAAACAAGCGAGTTTGCACATTATCGCGAATTCGGGTGACAATCAGCGGATCTAATTTGGCGCCGATGTGCGACACAATGTCTGCTAAAGCTTGACCACACTCGGCGCCAAAAAGCTCGATACACCCACGCAAATCACCGGCAAACTGATCATTATGCCGCGGCAGATGAGCAGGTAAGGCCCAGGTGAATTCGTCGCAGGTCGCCCACAAGACCTCTTGCAGCAACGCCACAGTGGCTGCATCAGCTGCCTGATACGCCTCTAAAGCCAGCACAGCCATTTGGCGGCGGCGAGCAAAATACTGCGCCTCATACTGATCCCGGCGGCCAGTGGTCAAGAACTCTTGAAAATGCGCGTAGTTGATTTGCGCCACCGTACCTTGAGCAAGATAAGTTTGTGCTGCTTGGTGAACCTGTTGCGCTAATGGAACAACAAATTGGTCCATTCTACTTGATACTCCTTTGTACTCAATATGATAAATAAAGGCGGATCACGATCACCCGTGATCCGCCAGCCATCGTTAAACGTTACTGATACTCATACTGTAAGAAAACCGGATATAGCTTATCGCAAACAAAATACGCAGCAGCAGCAAACCCGAACAGCAATGTCAGCAGCGTTCCTAAGGTGAAGAAGAAGGCGCTGAAACTAAACAGCAACAAGATTGCCCCAATCACCCCGATCACCAGCAGCGTCGTCCTCAAATTCAGCAACGCGATCTGCATGGATACCTTCAAGGAATGAAAGAAACCATCTTGGTACCGCGCGGTGTAGGTGAAGACATACATAATCATGATGACGCCCACCACTGCCAGTAGCATCACCCCGATCAAGCCAATGATGTGGCTGATCCCACCTAACACTGGCAGACACGCTAAGGCCAACCACAACATCACAATCAAGGCCAATACAACACCGCTTAAAGCAAAGCCTCGCCCAAGTTCATGCCGCCAAGTGCCAAAATACGCTGACAACACATTTGGATTCTTCCCGGTCACCATCGCCATTGTCGTGGCATGCAGGGCCAACATGCTGGGCCCCAGCGTGACCAACGGCAGACTCGTGATCAAGAACAACATGTTCAAGAAGAATAGATCCAGCAATGTCGATAGAAATTTGAAACTTTTGGTTTTTGGATCAACTAAGAAACGCATTATATCATCCCTTCACAGAACCAATCATGACCCCTTTAACGAAATACTTCTGGACAAATGGGTAAATGCACAGAATCGGAATTGTTGATAAGACGATAGCCGCGTACTTGATCGATTCAGCGAAGTTGTTGACCGTATCCGAGGAGGCCCCTTGACTCAACGTATCGGTATTAGCCAACAGGACTGCCCGCAACACGTTCTGAATTGGTAACAAGGTATTATCTTTGATATAAATGGATGCACCGAACCACGAATTCCAGTGACCAACGCCATAATACAGTAGCAGAACTGCTAAGGTTGGCTTAATCAACGGTGTTACGATTTTGAACAGGATCGTAAAATCCGTTGCACCGTCCATACGGGCTGATTCAAACAGACTTTCCGGGATTGCATCGATTGCTGATTTACAAATAATCGCGTTATAGACACTCAACGCCCCAGGAATGATCAACGCCCACAAATTATCATACAAGCCCAAACTCTTCATGTTCAAATATGATGGAATTAAACCACCACTGAAGAACATGGTGACCATGATGAAGCCCACGATATATTTCTTAAACATCACATTCTTGGCAGACATGAAATAGCCGCAAAGCAGGGTCATTACTATATTTAATGGAAGCGCCAGCAGCAAGATGATAAAGATGTTACGAAACCCACTGGCAATCAAGGGATGCGTTAACGCCTGGGTATACGCGCCTAAGTTGAACGAATGCGGCCAGAAGATGATCCCACCACTTCGTGTCACATCAGCACTGTTGGATACAGATGCCATGACCACATACCAGATCGGATAGAAACACACGATCATCAAGAAGGCCATGAACAGCGCATTGACCACATCAAACGTACGGCTGCCAAACCCCTCTTTAATTGTTTTCGTTCGTTGCATGAGACTCACCTCCTAAAATAGCCCTTGTTCAGTCGTCTTTTGCGCGATTTTATTGGCCAACAAGAGAACGCAGATATTGACCACGTTATTAAATAACCCAATCGCGGTACTATAACTAAAGTCGGCATTCAAGATCCCCATCCGATACACATAAGTCGAGATAACATCGGCAACCTGATACGTGGATGGCGAATACAGCAGCAAGATCTTCTCGAAGCCAACCCCAAGGATCCCACCCATGCGAAGAATGAATAAGATGATAATCGTTGGCCGCAAACCGGGTAAGGTGACGTGCAACATCTGTTTAAAGCGCCCGGCGCCATCGATGCGTGCAGCTTCATACTGCTCTTGATCGATACCTGACAAAGCGGCTAAATAAATGATGGAATCCCAGCCCACCGACTGCCAAATCCCCGAAATAATATAAATCGGTAGGAAGAAAGCCTTATTTGCCAGCAAGTTACCTTGAATCACCCCAAAGTTAGAAATAATGTGGCTGATGAAACCATCTGATTGGGTGAATGTCTTGACCAAGGCGCACATCACAACCAACGAAATGAAATAAGGCATATAAGTAACAGTCTGAATGACGCGCTTAAAGACCTTATTGCGAATCTCATTGATCAACAATGCCAAGATGATTGGCGCTGGGAATCCAAATATGATACTCCAGATACTGATGCGGAACGTGTTCATGATGATTCGCGGTGCAGACGGATCCGCGAAAAACCGACGAAAATTCTCAAACCCTACCCAAGGACTACCTGCCATCCCTAAATTCGGCTTATAGTCTTGAAAGGCGATCAGTACACCATACATTGGTCGGTAAGCGAAGACAATGAAGTAAATGATCACCGGTAAGATCATCAAGTACTTGACTTTGTTCTGTTTGAAATCTGCCGCGACTCTAGTCTTGAAAGTCTTCTTCTTCACTTGACCGATCTTCGGTGGCGTAAGCGCTTCGTTCATTGTAATGACTCCTTTCTAATATCGATTACTACGGCGAGAGTAAAACAAAAGAGGGTGCCATCTTAACTTGCACACCCTCCCCCACTGATTGGAATATTAACGCTTCAGATAACGATCAAATGCCGCCTGACGAATTTTCTCAAGCTTCTTTAACCCTTGCTTGTTAAGTTCCTTAACAAAATCATCATATTCCGAGATTGGTTTATCGCCAGTAATGAAATTGTAGGCATTTTCGGTGACATAGGTGTTTAATGTGTTTGAAATCGTTGCAAACTCTTTGCTTTCAGCGGAAGTCATCGAAATTGGTTGATTCAAGCGGGCATCAGCGGCCGCCTTATTATTGTTGAACCAAACATCACCAGTTTTAATAGAAGAGGCGTTGGTAGCAGTAGCAGACACGTCTTGCATACCCAGTCCACTACCAGTATTCCCAGTATAGAGTTTCCGTGCTTCAGAGATACCGATCTTAGCCTTCAAGACCTTGTCAGTGTACACCGGCTTGCCATCCTTCATCGTGTAAGAGACGCCTTTGGTCCCCATGTTCCAGTACAAGTTGCCTTCCTTGGAATAGGCGTAGTCTAACCACTTCAAGGCTTTGTCGAGTTCCTTACCCTTAGCAGAAGTCGTCACGACCCAAGCATCACTTGCTACTTGTCCGTTGGCGTAAATTGAAGCAGACTTCTTGCCATCCGCCTGATTGGCATACATCACAGGTTGCCAGTTTGCTTTACTGCCAGCTTTCTTGGCATTATCGTTAAAAATCGTCAACCGTGAACCATACGTAAAGGCAATCCCAACTTTATCATTTGAGACCTTAGTTTCCAAAGCGGCATCATCCATGGTCACAACATCTGGATCGATGTAGCCTTTCTGGTACATCTTGTGTAACCAAGCCATGTAATTACGCCATTCTGGCTGAGCTTGAGCAAACTTAACGGTTTTGCCGTCTTTATCGATATACCAACTTGGTAAGGCAGTCGCGTAGGCGCCAAATGCCCCCGCTAAACCCGGATCCATCTTGTCGTTAACCCAGGCCATGGTCGCATGATGCTTTTCTTTGAAGTCCTTTAAGACGGCTTCCCACTCCTTGATATTTGTCGGAGATTTCAACCCATCAGCATCCAACCAGTCTTGTCTAATCTGAGGGCCAATGAAAATTCCTTGAGACGGGTCTTCACGGAAGAACCCAAAGCCAAAGTATTTCCCGCTATCAGTCTTAACCGCCTTATCAAATTCTGGATGACTCTTCAAAAATTTCCAGTAATTCGGTGCTTTCTTCGGTAATAATTTCGTGAGATCGTAAATCGTGCCATCTTTGATGTAAGCTTCTGCTTCACTACGCAATGTATAATGAATAATATCGGGCTTAGTTTTCTCGGACATCATTAAGTTGTAAGCTTGTGCCCAATCTGTCCCTTCAGATGGGAATTGCCAATCAACTTTAATACCGCTTGCTTTAGCTAGGCCTGTATGGAATGGAGATTTCTTCCAACTGGAAACTGTCGACGAAGGAGCTAAATAGGGATCCCAAACCGTGATATCTGCATCACTCTTGGTCTTAGTAGAGTCTGCAGATTTCTTACCACACCCTGCTACGATGCCTAAAGATGCAAGTAACGTCAATCCAATTGCTATGTACCGCCGTTTCATCTTAATCCTCCCTTTCTTCTGAACATCTTAACTTTAAGCGAACGCTTACAATTCGCAAATAACACAATTACGACATCGTAATAACAACCTTTAACAGTTTGTTTGCGCTTTCTAGTACGCTTAGGTATTCCTACAAATTAGCCCGGCGGTATTGTTGCGGCGTCATCCCATATTGTTCTTTGAATATACGAATGAAATATTGCGAAGTATGGTAGCCTACCATTTTGCCAATGTCTGACACCATCAGGGTTGACTCAAGCAGCAACTTGGCTGCTTTCTCGATGCGCCTGGTGGCTAAGTATGTTGAGAAATTCTCACCAGTGACTTGCTTGTATAACTTAGATAAATACGCTGGATGCAGGTATACCTTAGCGGCTAGCGTTTCAAGCGTCAGGTTCTGATTCAGATGCGCATCAACATATTCGTTAACCTTGGCAATGACGTCCTTGGAAGTGACCTTGGCGTTATTCACTGTGGTCCGATTCTGTAATTGAGTGATCAAAGCATGGGCCAATGTCATATCCGCACGCTTCAACTCCAACAGCCAAGCAGCGTCTAGCTTGCCTGATGCCCCGGCAATATGGGCCATCAAGGTCACTAACCATACCGGCTTTAAGTTGGTTGGTAAATCCGCAATTAAAGTCAGCATTGCCGCAGGATCGCTAGCCAGTTCACCAGAAACGGTAGTGGTGGCTGACGCATTGCCAGCGTACGGTACCCCACCAAAGAACTGGTAGAAAGCTTCCCGCAGCGTTTGCTCGTTGGCAAAGCTAAAGGGTGCCGAATACGCTAAGCCGGCCGCCGACCAACTTTGTGGCGCATAACCAAAAGCCTCTCTAACCCCGCGCCAAACACAACTGGACTCAGGCAACTGCAGAGTGGCTTCATTCGGTCCGCGAAAGAAGCGCAGCACCCGTTGCGTATCATCATTCAAGGGCGGCTGAATCAGCCCCGCTACAGCATTGATCAAGTGGACCAAGGCCTTCTGGGCTTGCTCTGGATCAGTGGTATTCAATACTAATTCCGGATATTTGGTGATGAAGTCGGTTAAGGCCTTCGCTAATCGTTCCTCAGTCAGCGGCTTCAACAAGTAGTCACTCACCCCATAGTGGATCGCTTCTTGCGCATAACCGAAATCTGAATACCCAGACAGCAACATGACCTTCGTTTGGGGATACTGCTCCATGATCTGTCTGCTCAACATTAGGCCGGTTGTTTCAGGCATCCGAATATCCGTAATCACCAAGGCAACGCTGTGCTTAGCCAACTTGGCCAACGCCTCTTCGCCGCTATGCGCCACATGCACCGTCTGAAACCCGAAGCGTTGCCAGTCGACCAAGTGTTTCAGATACTCTGTAATATATTGTTCGTCATCAACGATCAGCACTTGCATCCGAATTTAACCCCTCTCATTCTTTTGCGTCCCCCGTCATTAATGGTACCCAGAACGATACAACCAGTCCGACTTGCGACTTAACATCGGCCACTGCAAAATGCAGCCGGCTGGCCTGGCCATACTTGTTGATCAGGCGCTGATTGGCGTTCCATAACCCCACACTACCGTTAACTTCCGGCAGCGGCGCATTGATCCGTGCCTCCAAAGTCGCGATTTCACCTAAGGTCATCCCGCGGCCGTCATCTGTCACTGCAATTTGATAGCCTGCATCAGCATAGCTGACGACAACATTGACTTCATGAGCCCCGACTCGCCCTTCGATGCCATGGTAAATAGCATTCTCTGCTAACGGCTGCAGGATCAGCTGCATGAACGGCTGGTCCCCAAGTTCAGGCGGATAATCCACAAAGAAATCAATTTCCTTGCGCAGACTCATGATTGTCAAATAGTTCTCAGTGAAGGTCAACTCCTGTTCTAACGTGACTTTGCTAGTGTTCTTCTTCGTAACGTAACGATAATATTCTGCAAGATGGCTGGTCATCATCGTAACTGCTCGCGGCGATGTCTCAGCCATCGACATGATAAACAGCAAGTTGTTGTAGAAGAAATGAGGATTGATCTGCGCTTGCAATTGGCGAAATTCTGCGGTTTGTCGCAGCGCAGTTTCCCGCTTCAAGTTCTCCAATAACGTATGTGTCTGATCAGCCATGTCATTGTATTTGGCAAATACGCGCTGGAATTCACCATCATTGGTCTCGGGGATCCGTGCCGTATAATCGCCGCGCTCTGCAGTGCCTAAATATTTGAATAAGACTTTCAGGTGCCGATAGATCTTGAAATAGAACAACGCCGCGATCCCAACTGCAGATACGGCCAAGGTCAACAGCCCCAACGTTGCAAATAAAACAGTCCGCACCATCGACTGAGCGGTTTGACCAATATGGATCTGTGAGATCAACCATCCGTCTGCGCGCGTGTTCTTGATGCCAATCACTTGCACGGCACTGCCTTTGATAATCATCCGTCTGGAGAATTCAGTGACCCCTTGGTGATCATATTGCTTCAGCAACGGTTTAATCGACTCAGGGAAAGCCTTAAGACTGACGACTGTGCCGTTATGATAACTGAAGGCTGTGGTAATCCCAGCGGTGGTACTCGCGTCGTCAATTAGGTTGAATAAGTAATCTTGGCGCACCTTGCCTGCCACCAGAAAGGTATAGTGGTCTTGGCTGCGCATGATCGCATTGAAAGGATTGAAATTCACATAGTAGAAACCGACGTTCTTGACATAGTACCAACCAGGCTGATCAATCTTCTTAATGGCTTTGCGCAATGCGGCTTCTGCAGATTGATCCAGGGTATTTGCGGATATTAGTCGATCCTGCTTACGCCAATAGACACTGACGCTGCCCAGCACCTGTGAGCCTGACACCACGCCTTGCAGAGTGGAAGTAATCGTGCGTACCTGGTCGACTGCTTGGCTTGGTTTACTATCCAAGGTTGGATCAGCGACCTTATCCAGCGTTTCGTTATCCAGCAAGCTGGCCACGCCAAACTGCGCCGATTGTAAGCCGTTGTCTAAGCGATCATCCAAGTAATTGAGTTGACTTTTGGCGTTACCGATCATCGTCCGCTCGGATTGCTGGACAATATAATACGTCATCGTCCCGAACGTCACCAGAATCACGCTGACAAACAGAATAAAAATCAGCATCAAGCTGCGGATCGTTAATGAACCCTTCTTATGTGTCATAACCCCATCCCCACAAAGCGGTGCCCACCCTTGGCGGACACCGCAGAAATTCAGACTATGACTATCATAGCACGTATTACAAGCGCTTACTTAGTTGTTCTAACGGCAACCAGCGCCATGTACTGCGTCAAGCTTTGACCGGTTTCGATCACTGCTCCTGACAGCAGATCGCGCGCACCAACATATTCATCGGGTATCGGTTGGGTTTGAGCGGTGAAGTTGATCAAGAAATCATATTGTACGCCATCTTTCTCGCGTCGGCTGATTTCTAAGGCACTAGGCTGCTTGGTCAATGCGGTCACCTGCGCCACTGCACAGATCATGTCCAGGCAGTGCGCCAACGTCTGGCGATCAAGTTGAGTCGCCAGATAATAAGCTTGACCCTTGCCATAATTATTCTGTGTCACTGCCGGCATCCCGGCATAAAAATCACTGGCATAGCTGGCAACTACCGACGCCGTAGTTGCATGCGCAAGATCACACAAGAACCCGCATTCACCAGTAGTCCCATCAGCAAAGGTCACCTGATTGCGTTTATCCGGCCAAATTGCATCACTTTCTTCGACCCATAAGCCCACGACATCCCGTAACAGTCCTGGGTATCCGCCTAAGGTAACGTTATCTGAATCACCGACCATCCCGCTCATATAAGTGGTGACAAACACGCCGCCTTGGCTAGTATAAGCTTCGATCTGTTGGGCAATTTCTGGCGTGACCATGTACAAAACAGGCGCAACTACCAAAGCATAACGCGCATCAATTGCCGCTGGGCTGATTAGCTCTACTGGGATATTACGCTTGTAGAAATAATCGTACAGATATTGGATCTGTTGCACATAATGCATCTCGTTGGTCGGTCCGCTGGCGTATTCCACACCCCAGAAGCTTTGCCAATCAAACACCAACGCCACTGAGGCATGCGTTTGCGCACCAACAACCGGCGTTAGCTTCGCCAATGCCTCCCCAGCGCTGGCCACTTCATGGATCACCCGAGTATCGGTGCGTCCAGAATGTTCGATGACGGCCCCGTGGAATTTCTCTGCCCCACCAACCGAGCGACGCAATTGAAAATACAGCGACGCATCAGCCCCATGCGCGATGCCTTGCAGATTCTGGGCCCGCAACTGGCCAGGGCGCTTGAGCGCATTGTATTGTTGATAATTCTGCTGACTAGGCGTTTGCTCCATCACCATAAACGGCTGTTGCTTTAGCCCCCGCATCAAGTCGTGAACGAGCGCGACATTGCTCCAAGGCGTATCATATGCTGGGTAATTATCCCAGGAGATGATATCCAGCTCCTTAGCCCATGTCGCGTAATCGACCCACTTATAAGCACCCATGAAGTTTGTCGTGATTGGCATGGTACTGCCGCTGGCTTTGATGATGTCACGCTCCATTTTGTACAAATTAAGCATCTGTCCAGAGTTGAAACGCAGATAATCAATCGCCATTCCTGGATAATATGGCGCGTTAGGGTGTACCCCATCCCCGCGCCCGTTAGGCAGAACAATCTGATTGAAGTCAGTCAGTCGGTGACTCCAGAAAGTCATATTCCAAGCAGTATTTAACGCATCGATTGTTTGATACTTGCGCTTGCACCACAACTGGAATGCCTGCTCACAGCGTTCACAATAGCAGCGTCCGTTATACTCATTATTCACATGCCAGCAGACGATATGCGGATTATCATGATAACGTGCAACGATTTTTTCGACGAGTAATCGTGCAAAATGGCGATAAACCAGGCTTGTCGGGCAGAAATTATGCCGACTGGCAAATTTATTGGTCAAGCCTTGATAATCGACTCGTGCCACTTCTGGATACTTGTGAAACAGCCACGCTGGCATAGCGGCAGTCGACGTGGCCAAGATCATATCAATGCCTTCCCCAGAAAGCTTGGCCACGATCGCATCTAGTTCTGTGAAATCATAGACGTCTTCTTCAGGCTGGATATTGGCCCAAGAAAAAACGTTGATCGTTGCCGTGTTGATCTGAGTATTCTTGAACACCTGAATGTCCTCGTCCCATACTTTCTCAGGCCACTGTTCAGGATTGTAGTCACCACCGTACAGAATATGTTTAAATTGCGTTGTCATCTCATTACTCCTTATCTTAATACGCCCGGATGATCCCAGCCGGCGTGACCAATGCGACCCGTCCATATACCTGATGCCCATCGACGAGATACCCGCGCCGCGAATCTGCATCTTCGAAGTGGTTAATCACCAGATACCGCTCAGTACCCAGCTTGAAGGCCGATGCATTACTGCTGCGGCGATCGCTGCCATACTCATTCTGAACAGCAACCGGCGTGATCGAAATTGGCACCCCGCTTAACGTGATAAACGTGCATATCGATAACGGCGCTGATCCGCTCACCGTGTAAGTCGCCATTGGTGCTTCATGCTGCTCATTGTAGTCATCAGAAACAGCTTGGCTGCTTAAGGTGTAACTGCCATGCGCATCCGCGTTAGAATCAAACGTCGTCACATAATACGGTCGCGCCGCTTGATCGTGGTACACCAAGGTATTAGCCGCGTCGCCTAAACTCAGTTGGTTGCGTTTAAAATGGTAGAATTGCTGGTATTGATGGCTGCCTGCGCCAATGAATTCATCGACGATCACAAACAGATCCGGCTTCACATACAAGACCTTCCGATTGGTGTACAGCGCCTGCGACAAATCGAGATAACCAAGGTGCCCGCCTTCTGCAAAATCCAAGCCCGGCTTAAAGGCAGCATGTGCGTTGACGGCGTGCGTCACTTTCTTGGCATCCCAGCAGTTCGCATGTTCATTGATCGCAATACCATCAACCATCGAGGTGTTATGATACTGCGGCGACTTAAAGGCCAAGCGATGATGATGAGCGTCTTCGTAGCTATACCGCCCAGAATCAACCAGAATATCTTCACCATGGGCAAATAACGCGACGTGCAACAAATCATCATGCCCATGGCCATGCCCTAAGAAACCGCACTTGAAGCGCGCATGCAGTTGAATCTGGGGATCTTTAAACAAATAGATGCCCGCTTCATTAAACGCATACGATTGATCAAATGCTGGCACTGTTGGGTCAGGCTTAGGGACCACGCGCCCATAATGGGTCAACACCAATCGATTCGGCACCGCAACAGTATGCCGGTCCAGCAGGGTCAAACCGGTAATCTGTTCGATCAACACCAGCAAATCATCGAGATACTCACGGTCACTATCGCCATAATTATCTTGAGTACCATCAGGTTTTCTAAACCTGGCGGCGGCGATCGCCATTCTGCGCACAACCGCAGGGATCGCTACAGGCAGTCCCCGATCGTTGCGTTTGGCCAGTAATTCGATTTCCGCTAGCTTTAATAATACTTCGTTGTGATATTGATTGGACTGCTCCCAATGCATCCCTTCAGCCGTTTCTTGCGTTAAAGCAGCTTGGGCAACATAAGGCAGACACTGGGCGACAACGCCTGAGGCCACTGATAATTCCTGAAAGAACAAGCCGCCGATGTAGGCGCCGTTGGCTTCGATCACGACCCAATTGGTTTGCAAGCGATTTAAGTTCCAGCCTCGTGTTAAATATTGCAGATGTACTGCCGCAGCACTGCACATATCCGCCAAAACACGCGGATCAAAACTTTCGTCATGTAAGAAGATCTCTAACGCTTTCACCCAGTTGCGCAAGCGGATGGCCGCGTCGATGGAACGCCAGCTTGTTTGTGTGTGCCCTTCTGGCGTCGCATTCTTGCCGATCCAATCGCTGACTAGCGATTCAAACAGCCGAGTATACTTGGTATCTCCCGTCAATAAGTAGGCCTGCGCCAACACGTTCAAATAGTTCTGCCGGTTTAACATGAATGTCCATTCCGGATCATGTGCAGGATTTAACTCCCAGTCGATATCGCCAGTAAAGCGATACGGCACTTGTGTCCGCTCCATATCCCAAGGTTCTTGGAAAAGAAACTCGTGCTGCATTAATGCTTCAGCCACTTGCAGCACATGGGCCTGCTCTGGTTGTGGCAGTTGGTGCATATCAGCCACCACGCTATCATAGCTGCGACCGCCGCCGAATAGGAAACCTTTGAAATTATTCCGCTGGCGATAATACGCGATTAACGCTGCCAAGGCGTCTGGCTCTGCGCCATCGCGCACAGCGTGGCGAACCGCCTCAAGTTCAGGACGCGCTAAATCTAACTGTGTGAACACCTGATGCATTTGTTGACACCTCCATAGTAATTCACACTCACGATACTAAAGCGCTTCCAGAAGGTGAATAGTAACTTTTTGCGATAATGGTACTTTCTTAACTCGCCATTCGCAATCGCTTACAATTGTGAGCATCACGAATGCATTTAACTCAATCACCGTAACGGTAATATTCTGCACGCTTTACAATTCCTGCTTCACCCATACGATACCTTCTCCAACACCCTTGACACCCCTCTGCCGGGTGGGTTAGCGCAGCATCCCTTCCCAAGCAAATGCTATAAAACGCATATCATGTTTCACGGCTTAATCTGTAAGCGTTGACATTATATGCTGCAAGCCTATATATTAAACGCGAGCAAAACGATTCCACTTACATCTCCATTGAATTTGAGCAATCAAACAATAAGAAAGTCAGGAAAGTCATGCCAGAAGAACAATTCCCCAAGGCCAGCAATCAACAGTTTGAATGTCAATACTGGCAGCTTGATACCGCGGCGCCAGCCGAATTTGGACAAGCACTTGCACTTAAAGGTGATTTTCAATTTACTGTGCCGTTAAAGACGATCAAGCTTCAGACCCAAGCCGCTACGCATACCTTGCTTGCCATTCAAGTATCCTTTGATGGCGCACAGTGGTCAACATATTCCCGCGGTGCCGAAACAGACGCCGAATCGATCGACTTGGCTAACCAAGCAGTGCGCTATGTCCGGTTGATTGCGTCATCGAACGCAACAGATACCAACGAGCACACGATGCAGGAAAATGAGTTCTTTGACGCTGTTGGAATCAAACAAATCACTTTTGTTTCTGGAGTTGGCGTGTTGGCAGTCCCTGCCCCTGAATGGTCAGACCTATTACCGCAAAAGGAAGGCTGGACTGGCGGCGACGGTATTTATAGCTTTGATTTGACAGACCTTGATGATCAGTCACGTGTGGCTTTTGTATTTGGTGACAGCTTCATCGGCAAAGTTGATCAGCCAACGCGCCACCTTGTCAACGATGTAATGATCAATAATAGTATGGCAGTATTGGATGGTCAGCAACCCAACCCCACCAAAATCAGGTTTAGCTACCAAACCGATCAAAACCAAAAGCCGGTTAGCCTGTTCACGCCAGCAAAGAATTTGAATCTGCGCAAAGATGCCTATTTCTGGATGCAAGACGGGGTCTTGATCGGCGAACGGTTGCACTTTCTGCCATTAATTGTGGTACCAAATCCTGAAGGTCGAGAAGGTTTTGAGTTCGCTTTTGAAGGGGTGGTCCATCTGAGTGTTGCCGTTAAAGACGGGAGAATTGACTTGGACTCGGTAACACAAGAGTTTGCCCCGATGCGCTATCGAGCTGATAATGGTAAAGAAACGATTTTTACCTCTGCTTATTTGCGCAAAGCCCATTATCCGCAAGCGGATGACCTGCTTTATGCCTACGGGGTCCAGGAATGGGAAACCCATCGCCCTGTGGTGGCGCGGATGGTGGCCAAAGACTTCGCGCACTTTGACACTTGGGAATACTACAATGGCACCACCTGGGTCAAAGATCCTAAAGCTGCAGTACCGGTGGCGCCAGAAGTTTCCAGTGAATTTAGCGTCAGCTACTGTGAATCGGGTTTCTATGCTGGTAAATATGTCTTGATCTGGCAGGAATGGGGTCCAGGCGGCAGGTTGTGCATGTATACTGCCGATCGACCAGAAGGCCCGTTCACCCACAAGCTGCCGCTGTATTATGAACATGAAGCCGAACACAGCAGCACCATTTATGTGTATAACGCCAAGGCGCATTTGGCGCTTTCCTCAAATGACGAACTGCTTGTATCCTATAACGTCAATACGACCAGTTGGGATGAACATGAGGAGAATGCTGATATCTACCATCCTCGATTTGTCCGGCTGATCCAGCTTCAGTAAAGAATCGTTAAAAGGACCCCGCGATCTCAGAAATCGAGATTACGGGGTCCTTCTAGTACAGCCGATGATACCCATCAGCTTCTACGGTTCAAACAATTTTCGTACAACCTGTTTGATATTAGCTTTATGATTGTATCGTATCGGCACATACAATACTAAGTTCTTCATCTGCCATTTCCGCAATTGTGGTGACGCTTCAACGCGCACACCTAGCGCATGCCCGCGTTTATCAAACATTAAATCATCATGCAACCGGCTAAGCTGTGCTTTTGTCAAAGGCAATGGTGCCAAACCCTTGTCTTTAGCGTATTGCCGATATTGCTTTTGGTCTGAGATCACCAAATCGACATCCCCAGCTGCCAGCGTCGTGATGAATTTCTCTTGCGCCGCTGCATCGCTGGTTGTGCCCCAAATGACATTCAGCTGATGGGATCGATGATCATATTTAACCCACTTGTTAAAGGCCTTGGTCATGTCGGCTTGATGATTGGGCTGATTCTGACTGGTCAACACTGTCACATCCAGAACCGATGCTTTCTTCTTCGGGGTGGCGATCACCACCGCTCCGATGAGCACGACTGCAGCAATGATAATCGCGCCGATCCACCAATAGATCTGCAGCAAATATTGCAGTTTCTCTTTTCTGCTGCGATTGGAATGCAGCACTTCTTTAACTTGTGTTTTGATCATTGGTGATCAGCTCCCTTTGTCGTTACTCCCATTCTAGCCAACTCGCCAAGTGAATGACAGCCTTGATCAGCTCATTGCCGCAAATACCATGACTCATTTAAAATACTGGTTTAATTCTTCAGTCATCGCGGCTTCAATACCTTGCGCATCCGCACGACTGGCTGCTGAAACAGACAGATAAGTTTTCAGCTTGGGTTCGGTGCCGCTTGGCCGGATCGTCACTGAACAATGGTCTGCCAGCTTGAATTTCAGCACATCGACTTTAGGCAAACTGCCTACACCTGTGGCGTAATCGACGGCTTCAACCACCGACTTGCCGCCAAAGCTTTCGATACGCGAATCGCGCAGGTTGGCCATGATACCTTGCATCTTCGCACTGCCTGCCGCGCCATCAAATTCATAGCTATGTAAGGTATTGAGACAATAGCCATATTCGTCATACAGCTGGTTAAGCTTCTCAAGCAAGGTGATCCCGCGCGTTTGATAATAGGCAAACATCTCACAAATCAAAAACGCCGCATCGACACCGTCTTTATCGCGCACGTAGGTACCAGATAGATAACCATACGATTCCTCAAAGCCAAAAATGTACGAATCGCGGCGGCCAGCAGCTTCTAAGCGGCCGATTTCTTCACCGATAAACTTAAACCCAGTCAGTAAATTGACCGTTTTGACCCCATAATGAGCGGCAATGCGCTCAGCCATATCGATCGTTACGATCGTCTTGACCAGCTCCGGATCTTGCGGCATGGTGCCGTTAGCCAACCGCCTTGTGCAAATATAATCCAGCAGCAGCATGCCCATTTCGTTGCCAGATAACAGCACATATTCACCGTTACTATCACGCACTGCAGTCCCAACGCGATCACAATCCGGATCGTTGGCTAATAACAAGTCTGCGCCTCGTGCGGCCGCGTACTGCATCCCCAGCGCCATGGCTTCTTTGATCTCAGGATTGGGAAATGGGCAAGTAGGAAAATCACCATCTGGTTGCGCTTGTTCCGGCACCACAAAGATATTGGTGAAGCCAGCTTCTTTAAGGGTACGGGTGACCGGCTTTAACCCGGTGCCATTCAGCGGCGAGTACACAATCGCCACATCACGATCAATATGGTCATCATCAGCCACCAACGATTCGCCGTGCACCGCGGCTACGAAGCGATCATAGACGTCATCGGTGATGAACGCCACTTGGCCGGAGGCGACCGCGTCAGAAAAGGCGACTTGTTTCACATCCTCGAATGGATCGATGGCTTCAATTGCCGCCAAGATCACCGCTGCCGCTTCGGTGGTGATCTGACAGCCATCAGCCCCGTAGACCTTATAGCCGTTGTATTTGGCCGGGTTATGCGAAGCCGTGATCATGATCCCGGCGGCACAATGCAGCTCCCGTGTGGCAAAACTCAAACAAGGCGTGGGCATGATCTCGCGGTATATTTCAACTTGGATCCCATTTGCTGCGAAAACCCCTGCGGCCACTTGTGCAAACAATTCAGACTTATGCCGCGAATCGCGAGAAATTGCAATACGCCGCTGCCCCTGTGGAAAATTGGCGATGACGTAATTGGCCAAGCCTTGTGATGCTTTGGCAACCGTATAGATATTCATACGATTGGTGCCAGCACCGATCGTACCGCGCAACCCGCCGGTACCGAAAGCCAAATCTCGATAGAAAGCATCTTGGATCAACGCTTCATCACCAGCCATTGCCTTAAGTTCTGCTGTGACATCCGGATCTTCAGTTGCTTCAGCGACCCAACGCTGATAACGTGCTTTTTCATTCATGGTTAACTTCACCTCCGTCAGCTCATCTTGACTGGCAAAATATTCCCATCAGCGTCAAATTCAAGGCGATCCATGCACAAGACGCGATTAGAACCATCCTTTTCACCCAAGGCGCGACGATGGTAGATGATCCACCAATCGCCGGTTTGCCGATCTTGGACCACACAATGATGCCCTGGTGCTTCAGCGACGCGATCGTCCCCCTTTAAGATGACGGCTTCTGGAATGAATGGTCCTTCAAGCGACTGCGCCTTGGCGTACACCACTTGATAGCCTGCCATCGACCAAACCCCTTCTGACCACATGAAGTAATAAGTGCCGTCTTTCTTGATCATGCACGGTGCTTCAACATAGCCTTTAGGCGTGACTTCGCGGAAAATGGCGCCATCGGCCATCGGCTTAAATCCGGTTAGATCATCATTGAATTGCACCAGGTTGCAGTGGCCCCAACCGCCGTAATAAAGGTTAACATGATCGTCTTCGATATACACATGCGGATCGATCGGCTGCGCGCCGTTGATGAAATTGCCGATCAACGGATGACCCAAAGCATCGCGATAAGGTCCTTGTGGCTGATCCGCGACAGCTAATCCCAACCCGCCGACTTCATCATCGTTCTTGATATCGTTGGCCGCAGACACGATATAGTATTTGTCATGCCACGTAAATTGTGTCGGCGCCCACAATTCACGCTCGGCCCAAGCCACATTGGCAATGTCCAACACAGCCTTCTCTTTGGTCCAATGCTTCAGGTCTGGACTATGGAATGCGTCAAAATACGTCTGTTGCGGCCGCTGACACGAGGTAGTCGCAAACAGCCAATATTCATCCCCGTACAGCCGGATCTCAGGATCCGCATAATAACCTTCAATGATAGGGTTCAATACTACTCCTCCAATCTCTTATCCAATAAATCGCCTGACTTAGCCAGCTCGATCCAATTCCCGCTGGCACTGCTTTGATAGATCCCAGTCAATAACGCCAAGGCGTCACGCCCGTCTGTTTGAGGCAAATAACCGATCAGTGGGTCGTCGATCCCTTCGATGCGGTTAACAAAGGCGCGAAACAAACGCCGATGACCATCGCCCCAAACTGCCTTCTTCCCGGCCACGACAGCGCCGACTTGATCCTCGATCAATTCACCATTGAGCCGCAGCTCATGCATCGTCAAAGTAGCGGTTCCTTGAGTGCCGTCAAAAGTCATCACCGGGTCAGGATCACTGGAATAATCATTCGTTGCAAACACCACAGCATTGACTTGATGCGGTAAAACCACCGTGGCCATTGCGGCATCTTCAACTTCGACTGCCCCGTCTAACAAACTCGTCATGATCCGCCCTTTGACGCGTTGCGGCTGTCCGCACAGCCAACAAAGCGCATCTAAGGTATGGATCGCTTGATTGATCAACACCCCGCCGCCTTCAGTGGCCCAGCGGCCTTTCCAATCAGCCGCTTGGTAATATGCATTATCTCGATGCCACGTTAATTCACACTTCACGCCTTTCAACTGACCCAGCGTGCCTTGTGCCAGTAATTGTTTCAAAGCGACAAACGACGGATTGAAGCGATTCTGGAAGCATACCGTGTAAGTACCTTGGCTTGCTTGCGCAGCGGCCAACACCGCATCTGCTTCACTGACGGTTTTGGCCATGGGTTTCTCGCAAATCACGTGTTTATTAGCCGCCAAGGCAGCGATCGTCATTTCTGCATGGCGATAATGTGGGGTAGCGATCGTAACCACATCCACATCGCTAGCCAAGAGGTCATGATAATCTGTATACGCCTGCAAGTCGCCGTGACTTGCGGCAAAAGCTTGCAACTTTGCTTGATTGATATCGCAACACGCCACCAACTGCGCGTCTGGGATACTGGCGATCGCATCAACATGCGCATGGGCGATCGCACCGCAACCAATAATGCCAAATTTAAGCATTTGCTTTCTCCTTTAATACGTGCCTTTCGTATCAAGTGTGATCGATTGCGTCTGCTTGACTTTGGAAGTGGCGATGCGCGCCTTCAGTTCTTTCAAGAACAGTTCTTCATCGATTGGCAAATCGACCCAGCGCTTCTGCCAAGCTGAAAGATGGATCGCATTGGAAATACTCAGCCCATAAATGCCATCGCTGGCTGGTGACATCAGCGGCTCATCAAACAAGATATGATTGACGAAATTCTGCACCACTTGTTGATGCCCAGAATCACCATCGAATGGCACATTTAACGGCACCTCATGACATGGCGGTTCACCAAAGCCGCCAGTATACGTCGCATTCCACTCAGCTTCGTCGACTTCACTTTGCCACCAGCGAATCTGCTGGTTTTCAATGACGAGCTTGCCTTTGGAACCGACGATTTCGAAGCGATTCGTCCCTGGCGTTTCGGTGGTCGTGGTCACAAAAACCCCGGTGGCGCCATTGGCATATTCAACATAGGCGGTAACTTCTGTTTCCACTTCGACATCACGGCGCTTGCCAAAATACGCAAAACCCATCACACGCTTAGGCATGCCACAGATCCATTGCCACAAGTCCAGTTGGTGCGGATCTTGATTCAACAAGACCCCGCCGCCTTCACCAGCCCAAGTCGCGCGCCAGCCACCAGAATTATAGTAACTCTGCGAGCGATACCAGTCAGTAATGATCCAATTGGTACGCCGCAGTTCGCCGAGTTGGCCACTTTGCACGATTTCGCGGGCTTTCTGATACACCGGATTCATCCGCTGGTTATACATCAACGCATAGGTCAACTCTGGATGCCGCTTGGACATTTCGATCGCTTCGCGCACATTTTGGGTATAAACACCGGCGGGCTTTTCACTTAACACATGCTTGCCAGCTGCCATCGCCGCTTGGGCGATCACTGGGTGGAAGTAGTGTGGTGTGGAGATGATCACCGCGTCGATATCCGGGTCTTGCAGCAATTCGTCAGATGTTGCGTATTGTTTATATTGCGCACCGAACCGCTCGGCTGCTGCAGCCAACTTCTGCGGGTCAATGTCGCACAACGCCACCAGCTCTGCGTTGGCGATTTTACCAGGAGCCAGATAGCTGGCGTGTAGCGAACCGATATTGCCCACTCCAATGATGCCGATTCTTAGCTTTGCCATTTATTGCCACCTCTGTCCCATTGTCGCAAACAGCTTGCGCAGCGCCTCTGCAGCAACATCAAACAATACCTCGCCATCCCCGCGGGCGCGTTGGAAGGAAACGGCGCTATTCTCAAGTTCCGCGGAGCCGTCAAACATCGTCAAGTGTGGTTCAATCGAGGCAAAGCCGTGGAAGTCTTCAGCAACCAAGGCCGTCAACACGTCTTGGACTCGCCCTTCGCCTTGCCCCGCCGGTGTCACATGGCCGTCTGCATACACCGCATCTTTAATGTGCATGTAAACCACGTGTTGCTTCAACAAAGCCAACGCATGCGGAAAGACTTGGACGTTACATTGCACGAAGTTAGCCGGGTCAAAAGCCAGCTGCAACTGTGGATCATTTAGTGTGGTGACCAGATCTAAGCAGCGTTCTGGTGTATCGCCGAAGATCTCTTTTTCATCCTCATGCAGCAACGTGATTTCCGGATAAGCCTTAGCCTTTTGCAAAAATTGCCGCCACCGGGCGATGACTTCATCACGGTATTGCGCCCAGTCGCCGCCAGCTTCTGGTAAGTAGAAGCTAAACATCCGCACATATGGGCTCTTAAAGATGCGTGCAATTTGCAGCGTATGTTCAAAGCGCGCCAGATGCGGCGCAAAAGGCTCATCGATACGGATCTTGCCAATTGGTGAACCGATGCTGGACACTTGCAACCCATTGGCTGCCAGCTGCGCTTGATAGGCTTTTGCGGCCTCTAAGGTAAAATCACTGACACTGGTGTGATCGATTGCCCGCAACTCCAGGTGGCTGATGCCATTGGCCTTCAGTGCGCGGATCTGCGTGGGCAAATCAGGCGCAATTTCGTCGGCAAATGCCGAAACGGTAAAATTTTCCATACGCTTTCCTCCGCCAACCGTCATCATGCATACAGGTTTCTGATTACGGTCGCGATTTCTTCAGCAAGCACCTGATTACCTTTATCATTAAGATGAAGATGGTCTGGTGATTTGTAATAGCCCGGCTCTTGCAAGCACAGTGAATACAGGTCATTGATTGGCACATTATCCAATAGCATCACGGCTTCAGCCGCTTTGTTATAAGCTTTCACCCAATTATTCTGATAATGGATCATCGCCCCAGTGCCTGAGTTATCCACGCTTTCCCCTTCTCGTTCAACTGGCAAACTGTTGGCAAAAATCAAATGCGTCGTATGGGCTTTAAGCAACGGAACCAAGCGCAGTAAATATTTCACATACTCATCAAGCGGATGCAGTGCCTCTTGCATCGGCGCTTCGATGTTCATGTCCCAATAGCCGTTATTCCAATGGATCACATCAAACGGCGCGTCTGCGTGTTTGAAGATCTGATTGACCTGCCACAGCGTACTGGAGCAATCACACCCGTTGCCTTCTGGTGCGATCACATCAAAGTCCCCTTGCAGCAGTTGCTTAACATTATCTTGATAACCCATACGAATCGAATCGCCTAATAACAGTACTCTTTTCATTGATAAATCCTCCGCTTATCATCTATTTGAGTCACCGCCGGCTTGCTGCTGGGCGGTTTCAGCTTTAGTCATCGAGAACGGTGCATCAGCGTTATAGCACGCTTCATTAGGCACCACGCCTAAGGTAAAGGCCAAAGTCCCGCCACTGGCTAACTGCTGATGCGTGATGAAACATTGCTTCTGCTGCGCACCATTGAACACCACGTGATCGACAAACTGATGGTGCAAGTCATTCTGCGCAGCTGTCACAGTCACTGCCGGTCCATCACTCAAGTGGATCGTCGCTTGGTCAAACAGTGGAATACCTAGCAGATACTCGCCGGTTCCTGGGCAGAACGGATACAACCCCAACGAGTTGAACACATACCACGCCGCCATACTGCCATTGTCTTCATCCCCTGGATAAGCATCCCAACCGGCGTTAAACTGCTCCAACATCATGCGCTTAAGCATTGGTTGCATCGCATAGGACTTGTTGATGAAGCTAAACAGATAAGGCAAATGAAACGATGGTTGATTGCCGATATTAACCTGACCAAACTTCAACGCCTCAGCTTCACGCATTTCATGGATAATGAAGCCATAGCTGCCCACTTGATAGGCAGCAGGTTGGTTGCACAACTCCGTCAGCTGCTGATCAAATGCTTGCGGTGATGAGAAGCTTTGCCGCAAACCTTCGATATCGTGATAAACCATGTAAGTCTCTTGCCAGGCATTGCCTTCGGTGTAGTCCCCACCCCAGCGCAATGGATCAAAGTTTTCTCGGAAGTGCCCATCAATATCGCGACCAACCACGAAGTTGCGCTTAGGATCAACCAAACGCCGATAAGACTTGGCGCGTTGCCAATACTTCTTAGCCGTGGTCTCGTCTCCTAGCACGCGGGCCACTTGGCTCACGCTGAAGTCACTGTAGCTGTAGTCTAAGGTATGGTTCACTGATTCTTTGTCAGAAATTGGTACATAGCCATACTGCTTATAGTCATCGATATAATTTCGCCCGTAATTGGTAATCGAGCTTTGGTCTTCTGCGGAATGGATCATTGCCTGCAAGAATTCTGGCATATCATCCAAGCAAATACCTTTGACCGCCAAATCAGCAATTACAGTATCAAACAACGTGCCTGGCATCCCGCCGGTTTCTTCAGGTGCCAACCACTTCGGCAGGTAGCCAGACTCGCGATAACTGTTCAGAAAACCCGCCATCATTTTCTTTAATTCAGGCTGATCGATCAGCGTCAACAACGGGAACACCGTCCGCGAAGTATCCCAGAAGCCGGTATTCATATATAAGTATCCAGGCCGCACCGTGTCTGCATAAACATCGTAATGGATCGGCTGGCCTTCTTCTTCCTCCCAACACTGCATTGGAAACAGGCTGGTCCGCCATAGGTTATGATAGAAAGTTGCCACATTACCTGCATCATGATCTTGCACCGAGATCCGCGCCAGCTTGGCTTGCCAAGCGCGTTTGGCCGCAGCCAGCGATTCTGCGAGTGACGTTGTCGGCAAGTGACGAAGCGCCAATTCTGTACTGATAAACGATGTCCCCAACGAAACTTTAAGCGTTGCAGTCGTGTCGGCAGTAACAACATAGCCCTCACCATCTTGTACCAGTGTGACTGGTTGCGAGAAATGCAACACAAAGTATAAAATCAGCGGATGGCTGTGGTAAGGGTCAGCTTCTTGACTCACCCCACTGATGGTTTGCGCATCAAGCTGCTTCGCCGCTCCGTTAACCAAGCGCGTCAAATGAAACCCTTTGGTAGCTAACGCACTGGTCAACTGCAGCACAGCGCCATATTCAGTCGGGACCAAGTCGAGTGCCCACTGTCCGGCGGTGGACTGCAAATGCAAGTGATGCGGGTGAAACGCCGCTGTTTGAGGTTCATATGACGCCATCTTCAACTTTGGTTGAGCACTAAACGGCAACAGGCTTAAGGTGCAGAAGTCACGCATCCACGGACTGGCCTGATGCGTCAGACGAATTCCAGTCAGATACGGCATCGCCGGGTCGAAGAACCACGATGACGGTTGATTCTCCACGGCGAAATAATTCATCGCATAAGGCAGCCCTGTCAATGGTAAACAATTGCCATGTGACAACTCAGGCATGTTATGCGTGCCGTGCCGCGTATCAATATCCTCAATATTAAACATCATCCACCTCGTCATTGATGTTCGAATATGCAGAACGGGCCAAAACCCGAGGTCTCCGAGTTTTGGCCCACTCCACTTGTCATTAAAATCAGCCTTGGCCTACCTGATAGCCGGCACACACGATTTGCCCATGGCCTGCAAAAGGATAAGGAATCGCGGTACGCCCTTCTTGAACATCATTGATGCCACTGTACAAGTCGACCAAACCATCATCGCGAACGACCATGCCACTGGTGAAGGCACAATCGGTCAGCGCCGGCTGCTTGGCTGGGCCTTGCGGGAATGAAGCCCGCGTGGCAATCAAGTGATAATCATGGTATTCACGAGTGACTGGATCCAACACAAAGGACATGTTCATATAAACTGATGTGCCATCTTCCAGATAAGACACATGGCCTAACACCCCGATTTGCCCATCTTCTAACAAGAAGGCCTGGTTACACCCGCCCCACTCGTTATCGCTGAACAAGCCTGGCAAATACTCAGCGTCTTGGATCACCTGTGATGACAGTTGATCAAGTGAATCAATAATCGTAAAGCCTACCATCGATTCGCTGCCATATTTAGCCAGCACGTCTTTGTCCCGCGGCCGCGAGAAGATGCCGATGCGGCCATCTGCCAACTCAACCAACCGAATATCTTTCATCCTGGATTATTCATAGAATTTCAAAAAAGCAGCGCAATCCCATGATTCACACGGGACTGCGCTGCTTTGGTGTTTCACCCATTGGGTGCGCCTATATGCTAAGGTTAAGTCGACAAAAACCATCACGAAAGCGAGGCTTCACACCATCTCAACTTTAACCAGCTTATCCCTGCAATGCAATACCAATGTGACTGTGACCGCCGACGGCGGTCAACTTTCAAATGACGCCGGGCTCGTTTTGTTCCAAGAGTTTCTTCATCGTATCAACTTTAGGCAACTTGCCAATCAGTGCCTCAAGTTACCAGACCAACGACGATTCTG
>NZ_BAAFPR010000015.1:0-66202 GCF_042847315.1 Lacticaseibacillus jixiensis | reverse complement strand
GAAGATGGAATAATCTGCGGGAGCAGTAATGTGAGAATCAAAAACGTCACATTATCTCGGCGAAACAAAGGCGTTTCAATCCGAAACAATGTGACGAATGGTGGCCGAAATAGCGTGCCGCGCGACACGTTTTGAAGAATATTCATAGACAGTGTCTCTGAATACTTGAGAGCACTGAATAACCACTCCATAAATTAGACGACCACCGCCTGCCAGCGTGTGGATCGGTATTTTTATGCGATATGAACGCTAAAAAGACGCCACCCGATAAGGTGACGCCGATCCCTGCCCGCAATCTGTAAAGTTCTGGAACCATTTTCTGGTAATCTCTGGTAATCCACACCCTATTCTGGCGTGGTCATCCGTTTGGTCATCTTTTTGCTCAAAGTGGTGGCATTTCAGCTACGTAAAATAAACAAAAACACCGGTGTCACAGGCTTTATAGCCACTTGTGAAAACCGGTGTTTTATATCTTCTGGGTGGTCAGGGGATCGAACCCTGGACCCACGGATTAAGAGTCCGTTGCTCTGCCAGCTGAGCTAACCACCCATATACTGCATTGCCTTTTGACAACTCAAATAGTATAGCATGGCCAAAGTAGACGATGCAAGCTTTTTTTATGGTAAATCTTGCAGGTGCTGGTCAATGCGGCGCAACAAGGTCAACAGCTGCTGCTTCTCTTGTGGGGCCAGTACGCTGCTGACTTGGGCTTCCAATTGGCCGAATTCGCCTTGAACGGCGTCGACTAAGGTTTGGCCGGCTGGGGCCAAGAACAATTGCTTCTGGCGCTCGTTATCGGCAGGGATCCGGCGGATGATCAGCTGCTTGTTCTCCAAGACCTTCAAGACGTTGGTGGTGGTGGCGTCTGGCTTGGCGAGGTATTGCGACAAGTCCTTCTGGATGACGCCTGGGTGGCGCCAAATGAAGACTAAGGTGCGCGCTTGGATGATGTTGAGGCCGCGCGCTTTCAAGCCAGTTTGGATGCGTGCTTGCTCTTGGCGCGTGACGCGGTAAAGTTGTTCGACTAATTCGTCGGTGGTCCCGAAGTCCATATGCGTCGCCTACCTTTCTCGTGGTTAATTCTAGGCGATATCGCAGGCATTGACAAGTTCAAGCAGCATGTGTATCATTCACTTGTATTTACAAGTAAAAGGGGAAGATCATATGTCATTAACTTTAGCCCAAGAAGAAGCGACTCGTCACGAATTAGCGGCCAACTTAGCCAAGACCCATTTGAGCCAAGCAGCAGTGGCCCAAGCTTTGGACACCACGCCTGAGCGCATCGCTGAGATCATGGCGCTCAATCCGCGGCGCTTAGAAGACCCGTGGATCGTGCGCAACTATCTATTAGAGCAGTTGCAGGCGCAAGGCGTCACACCGGTGCCATTCACCGCATTGGTTGGCGACTATCACAAATATTGGTTCTTAGACGGCAATTACATCGACCGCAGACGCATCGCTTAATTGAGTACCGGCCCTTCCAAAGCAAAGGGGCCGGTTTTTTTGGACAAAAGCGGGCGATTGTCCAATGCGCCAGCCGCTATGAACGCGCTACCATAGACTTGTAAGCAGAAAGGATGGTCATCATGAAGAAAAGTTGCGTATTGATCACGGCAGTGGCAGCACTGGCCGCAGCGGCTGGCTACTTGACCGCTAAGCACATGGAATTATTCAAGACAGACGAACACGATTACGACGAATTCGAATCATAATAGGGGGCATTCAGATGATCAAACATCAAGCAGTAATGATCGGCGCCGGTTTGGCCAATATGGCTGCCGCCGTGTATCTGATTCAAGAAGGGCACTGGGATGGCTCGGCCATCACTTTCTATGCCATTGATGACCACGGCTCCAACGATGGTGCCGTGACCTTGGACACAGTGGATGAATATTGGAACAAGAATCATCCGATGGAAAATACCTTAGGCTATGTGGCCCGCGGCGGGCGGATGTTGAACTATCGTACCTATGTGGACTTAATGGACTTGCTGAGCCGCATTCCGTCGGTCACCGAGCCGAACATGACAGCCGAAGAAGACACCCGCGACTTTGATGCCAAGCATCCGACTTTTGACAAAGCGCGGCTGCTGCAAGGCGGCAAAGGGATCATTAATGCCGGCAAGTTAGGTTTGGACAACAAAGACCGGCTGTTGTTGACCAAGTTGGTGATGATGCCGGATTCGCAAGAAGAACAACTCGACAATGTGTCCATCGCCGATTACTTCAAAGATTCCCCGCATATGTTTTCAACCAACTTCTGGTACATGTGGGAGACGACTTTTGCTTTCCGCACCCAAAGTTCCGCCCAAGAGTTGCGGCGGTATATGCATATGATGATCTATGAGTTCACCCAAATCGAGCATCTCGTCGGCGTCAACCGCACCCGCTACAACCAGTTCGAATCGATCATGCTGCCGCTGATCAACTACTTGAAGGCGCAAGACGTCAATATCGTCTTAAATAAGCGCGTTACCGCCATGCAGTTCAAAGATACCAAAATGGGCGATGAAATCACCGTCACCGGCTTGACCATGACCGATACCGTTACCGGTGAAGAAGAAAATGTGGCGATCGACAACGACACCGCAGTGATCTTCACTAACGGCTCAATCACCGATTCTGCCACCCAAGGCGACATGGATCACGCTGCGCCTGAGAATCCGGATTACGGCGCGGCAGCCAGCTTGTGGCGGCAAGTGGCCGGCCAATTCTATAACCTGGGCAATCCAGACAAGTTCTTCGCCGATCGCAATGCGTCGGAGTGGGTCTCTTTCACCTTGACTTCCAAGAATCACTTGTTGCTCAACGAAATCGCGCGGATCACAACGCAAGTGCCAGGCAACGCGTTGAACTCCTTCTTGTCCACGCAAGCGATCACGCCGCTGGGCCAACAAGACGTTAACATGTCCATTGTGGTGCACCATCAGCCGCACTTCACTACCCAGAAGCCTAACGAAACCGTCTTGTGGGGCTACTTCTTGTATCCGCGCCGGCGCGGCGAGTTTGTCGATAAGCCTTACATTGAAATGACTGGTCGCGAAATGGCTGAAGAATTGATCGGCCAATTGTCCAAAGTCGACCCAGGCCCGGTCAACATCATGACCAAGAAAGACGCGATCATGGACGCCATCGTCAACAACATTCCTGTCTACATGCCATACGCCAGCGCCTTGTTCAACAACCGCGCCAAAGCCGACCGGCCGAAGGTGATCCCGGCACATGCCACGAACCTCGCGTTCACTGGTGAATTCGTCGAGCAGCCGTTCCAGATGATCTTCACCGAACAGTCTGCGGTACGCTCAGGCGAAATCGCCGCATACCACTTCGCCGGCATCCCGATGAGCAAGCTGATCAAGACACCGCGTTATGACAAGGATCTGAAGACGCTGGCTAAAGCCACTAAGAAAATGTTTAGTTAACCCCAGAGCGAAGCAGCCCGAACTTAGCGGTGGATATAAGGCGGGATGACGTTTGGGCGAACTTGGCCCAAGCGGCGTCACGACTTATATCACGCCGCGTTGGGCTGCGCAGCTCGACGATACCCCAGAGCGGAGCAAAGCGGTTCTAGCGGGTCAATTAGCCTAGCCCTCGCGCTTGTGGCGTACTTTGCCGCGAGTGCGGGGGCGTAGCTAATTGTACCCGCGTTGCTTTGTGGAGCTCGACGAAAACCCCAGAGCGGAGCAAAGCGGGTTTAGCGGGTCAGGTAGCCTAACCATCGGGCTTGAGGCGCACTTTGCCTCGAGTTTGATGGTGTAGCTAGCTGTACCCGCGTTGCGCCACGCAGCTCGACGATACCCCAGAGCGGAGCAAAGCGGTTTTAGCGGTGGATATAAGGCGGGATGACGTTTGGGCGCACTTGGCCCGGAGCGGTGTTGCTCCGGCGCGCGGGGCCGGTGAGACGGTGCAGGCGGTGCGGCCGGCTCCAACCACGCCAAGTGCGCGTGTTTTCCACCTAAGAATTTAGCCGTACGTTCGCTTTGCTCACCTGCGCGTCTAAATTCTTGCCGCAATCAGCGCAGCGAGCCAAGCCCAAACCGCTTGTCTCACTGCGCTGATCGTTTCACGGCCTGACCGTCTCACCGACCCCGCGCGCCTACGCAACACCGGTCCTACGATTGGTGAATCGGGATATTAGATTGCACGATGAAGGAACCCAACGCAGGTTTGGTGATATGTGTAAGCTGACTTGAACTGACGGCGAGTTTTACACAGCTCGATGCTCAAGGCCGATCCCGTATCGTGACGTTTCCCAGGAAATATTTCTCGGGACTAAGAAGTTTAAGCAATGAGCTCCCAGTCGTGTTGAATACAGTAAAAAGTCTGCCGATTCCGTGCATTAATGCAAGGAATCGGCAGACTTTTGCGTATCGATAGATTGTTTCGCTTATTGGTGAAAGACTTATAGCAAATGTTCCAGCCCAACCACCAAAGTATCGAGGGTTTGGACTTTCTCAATGGCCACGGCGACACCGGACATGAAGGACTTGCGGTCAAAGGAGTCTTGGCGAATGGTCAACGCTTCACCAGGTGCACCGAATAAGACTTGTTCATGGGCGACATAACCTGGCAGCCGCACCGCGTGAACTGGCACGCCGTCGATTCTCTCGCCATGGGCGGGATCGTCGGTGGTTGGCCGCGGGTCGCTGGTACGGGCGGCGGCGATCATTTGGGCGGTGGCTTTGGCGGTGCCTGATGGGGCATCGAGCTTGTCTTCATGGTGCATTTCGATGACTTCTGCGTCTGGGAAGTACTTAGCCGCTTGGGCAGCGAATTGCATCAACAATACCGCGGAGATACCGAAGTTTGGCGCAATCAAGCCGCCAATATGCAGCTTAGCGGCTTGTTCGATCAAGCGCGCCTGATCGGCTTGGGCCATGCCGGAAGTGCCGACCACTGGATGCATGCCGGCGTTTAAGGCGGCTTCGATGTTTGAGGCAACTGCTTTTGGGGTAGTGAAGTCGACCCAAACATCGGCGACGCCAGGTTCGATTTGATCGTAAGTCGACCACACCTTCACGTCAGAAGCTAAACCATAAGCGGCAGGGTCCACGGCGACTACCGGGTTGAAAATGGCAGTCAGCTTGAAGTTGTCATGGGTCTTGAGCATGTTGACGACATTCTGGCCCATGGCACCGGGAAAACCAGCAACAAGTACATTGATCATTGAGCAGTGACCTCCTGAGATAATGCGGTAAGGGATTCGACACCAAGCTTTTCGGCCAGGCTTTGTTCTTGTGCTTTGCTCAATGGCAATAGCGGCAGGCGCGGTGTGCCAACGGCAAAGCCGGCAGCATTTAGCGCGGCCTTAGTTGGCGCAGGGGATGGCCAAGCAAACAAGGCGGCCATCTTCGGCAACAAAGCGCGCTGCAGTTGGGCCACAGTGGTCAAATCGCCGCGACGCAAGGCGGCTAGCGCTTGGGCCATTTGGGCACAATACAAGTGGCTGGCCACAGAGATCACCCCGGCGCCGCCTAGTGTTTGCACCTGAATGAATTGAGCGTCTTCGCCGGTCCACACGTGAAAATCAGCCGGGGTGGCATCAACGATTGCGGCAAATTTGTTCAAGTCGCCGCATTGCTTGATGCCGGCGATGTTGGGATGCTTGGCCAAAGTTGCAACAGTGGCCACTTGCATGTCCACGCCGGTGCGGCCAGGAATGTTATAAATCACCACTGGGACGCTTGCAGCGTCGGCAATGGCGGTGAAATGGGCGATCATGCCAGCTTGATCAGGCTTGTTGTAATAAGGCACCACCGCTAACAAGCCGTCGACGCCATCAATGGCTGAAACTTCTTGAGCCAAGGCGACGCTTTGCTTGGTGTTGTTGGAGCCGACGTTGGCGATCACGGCGCCGCGCTTATCGACGATTGCGGCAAAGCGCTTGAATAATTCCAGCTTCTCTGCATGCGTCAATGTCGGTGATTCACCGGTGGTGCCGCCAACGACGAAACCGTCGCTGCCTTGTGCTAACAGGTGGTCGACCAGCGCGGTCAACACATCATAGTCAATTTCGTCATTTGCATCAAACGGTGTGACGATCGCCGTGATCAATTCTGCATTCAACATGATGAGTCCTTCTTTCAATATCACGCCACAAGTTACTCAGCCATCCGGTAGGTCATAAAGCCGCTGATCGCCGCCACCCCAGGGGCAATGGCGGCTTCATCAGGCGCCAAAGCTGCGGTGTGGAGTTCGTGGGTATCGTTGACCCCTAGCCAAAACATTGTGCCAGGGATCTTGTTTAATAAGTAGCCAAAGTCTTCGCCAGTCATGACGCCAGGGGTGTCGATGAAGGTGACCTCTGGCTGGTTTTGCATGTAAGTGATGAAGCGCTTGGTCGTTGCGGGGTCATTTTCCACTGGGTAGTAACCGCCTTGGTTCAACTCGATGTTCACGGTGCAATCAAAGCTTTCTGCCACGCCGGCAGCCACTTGGCGCAGGCGCTTTTGCAAGTATTCCAAGGCTTGTTGGGTGAAGCCGCGCAAGGTGCCTTCGATGCGGGCGTTGGCGGCGATGACGTTTCTGATCGTGCCGGCTTCGACTTTGCCTAAGGTGATCACCGCTGAATCTGTTGGCGCAATGTTGCGCGCCACAATGCTTTGCACTTGGGTGATGAAATAAGCCGCAGCCACTACTGCGTCATTGGCATTCTGCGGGAAGGCGGCGTGACCGCCGCGGCCGATGATGTCAACGTTGATTTCGGTGGTGCCGGCAAACAAGGTGCCCATGGTGGTGCCGATCGCACCAGCCGGCAAATCAGGGCGGTCATGCAAGCCATAGAATTCATCGACATGCCATTCGCCTGCAAATACACCCAGATCATACGCGCGCTTGCCGCCGTATTCGGCTTCTTCTGCCGGTTGGAAGAAGAAGATCAAGTTGTCTTGCGGCTGCTGCTTTGCAAAATGGGCCAGCACCCCTAAGGCCACCGTCATATGGATATCGTGCCCGCAAGCATGGGCGATGCCAGGATGTTGTGACGCGTAAGGCAAGCCCGTGGCTTCTTCAATCGGCAGCGCATCGATGTCTGCGCGATAACCCAGCGTGCGCTTAGGCGCTTGGCCTTGGACTTTGACCAGCAAAGCCGTGGGCAATTCCGGGATCTCGCGGATGGTGAGATACGTTTGCGGCAGGCTTTGAATGATGCTTAACAAGTAAGCGTGGGTTTGGGTTTCATGCAAAGCCAATTCTGGGATCTGGTGCAAATGGCGGCGGATCTTGATGAGGTCTAACATAGGCTCACAGCTTCCGCAATGCGTCGACTAAGGCTGTTTTGTCGCGAGTTTGGTCGTTGGCGACTTTGATCACCTTGGCTGGGACGCCGGCGACGACGGCGTTTTCCGGTACGTCTTCAATGACCACAGCCCCGGCTGCCACCACTGCGCCGGCGCCGATTTGGACACCTTCTAAAACCACGGCGTTGGCGCCGATCATCACGTTATCGCCAACGCGCACCGGTTCGGCGCTGGCCGGTTCGATCACGCCGGCTAAGACAGTGCCGGCACCGATGTGGCAGTGTTTGCCGACTTGCGCGCGGCCGCCAAGCACAGCGCCCATGTCGATCATGGAACCGTCGCCGATTTCGGCGCCGATGTTGATGATGGCGCCCATCATGATCACGGCGTTATCGCCAATGGCCACTTGGTCGCGAATGATCGCGCCAGGTTCGATGCGGGCGTTGAAGTTGCGCACATCAAGCAGCGGTACGCCGGTGTTGCGCCCGGCGGCTTCGACGTATTGGTCTTTGATTGCCGCAGCGTTTTGTTCAAGCACTGGCTTGATCTGCGCCCAATCGCCGATAACCGTACCTTGATGCTTGCAATAGAAGGTGTGCACCGATTCGGGAAAATGCAGCTGGGTCAAGTCGCCTTTAAGGTAAACTTTCACCGGGGTGGTTTTCTTGGAATTGGCAATGGTGTTGATCACAGTTTGGGTGTCTAAAGTTGGCATGTGAGTTGTTTCCTTTCCTTATTAAAAGCGGCGATCAGTTTTGGCTGTCATAGCGTAAATCATTGTGGATCAGATCCGCATAGGTTTCATGGCGCACGACCAGTTGGGCGTGGCCGTTTTCGGCAAAGACGACAGCGGGGCGGGGGTTGCGGTTGTAGTTGGAAGCCATTGAGTAACCGTAAGCGCCAGTGGCCAGCACCGCCACCACGTCGCCAGCCTTGGTGGCAGGCAGCTTGGCGTGATCGATCAAGATGTCGCCGGATTCGCAATACTTGCCGACCAAATGCACATCTTCAACAGCCGGCGCATGCGGCGCATCTGCTTTAACCGCTTCGTATTCGGCTTGATACAACGCCGGGCGAATGTTGTCGCCCATGCCGCCGTCAACGGCGACATACGGCCGCAAGCTTGGCACATCTTTGCGGCTGCCTACGGTGTACAGCTGATAACCGGCCGGGCCGACAATCGAGCGGCCTGGTTCGATCCACACGGCAGGCGTGGCAAAAGGCAAGTCTAAGCCTTTTAACGTCTTTAAGATCGCTTCAACAAAGTCTTCGGCTGGCAGCGGTTCGTCGCCTTCAACATAGCGAATGCCAAAGCCGCCGCCAACGTTTAAGACCCGCGGCACAAAGCCCAGCTGCTTGTGCCAATCAGTTAAGATCGAAGCCAGCTTCTTGGTGGCGCCGATGAAGCCGTCTAAGGCGAAGATCTGACTGCCGATATGGGCGTGAATGCCTGACACATCCAGTTGCGGATTAGCTAAAGCACGGCGAGCGGCTTCTAAGGCTTGGCCGGAGTCGACGTCAAAGCCGAACTTGCTGTCGGTTTGACCGGTGGAGATGTAAGCGTGGGTGTGGGCGGAGATCCCAGGCGTCACCCGCAACAAGACGGCTTGCTTGCGAGCTGGTTCTGCTTGCAGCAACTCACCAAGCAGATCCAGTTCATCGAAGTTATCGATGATAATGGTGCCGACATGAGCGGCCAAGGCTTCTTGCAGTTCTTGGCGCGACTTGTTGTTGCCATGGAAGGAAACATCTTGCATTGGGAAATCTGCAGCAATGGCGGTGGCCAGCTCGCCGCCGGAAACGACATCGACATGGCAAGCTTCTTGGGCGGCAACTTGATACATTGCGATGGTCGCGAAAGCTTTGCTGGCGTAGCTCACGGCGTAATCCACGCCTTGTTCTTCAAACACCCGCTTGAACGCGCGGATCTGGCGGCGAATGGCGCCAACGTCATAGACGTACAATGGGGTATGGAATTCTTCGGCGATGTCTAAGGCATCAACATCACCAATGGTCAAATGGCCTGCAGCATTAGTTGTGATTGACATGGTAGTACACTCCTTTATGGCTGAGACAAAAAATAAGGCCCTTTTGTTTGGTTGCTACCAAACAAAAGGGTCCCATTGTGGGTCGATCGTCTGGATAGCGCCCCGCCAATATTGTTGGCGACAGTGTAGCCGCTTTTCACGTCTACCCCAACAACTGACGTCACCACAACGTCAGCGTTTCGGCGACCGCCCCTTTCAGCCGATGTCATTGCAGCGTGGACTGCTCGATCGGCGTACTATTGTTGGTCGCAACCTCTATCTCGTATTTATCATGAGTCTATAATAAAACTCGGCGTTCGTCAAATCGAATTTGCCCAATTATTGCCCCAAGCGGCCTGGCGCGGGCTAAAAATATATTTTGTTCTAATAATGGCCGGCAAAAATGCCACATTTTTGCATTAGTCGCGCTAGGCGTCGTGGCGAATGTGTGTTAGACTTCTTCTCAAAATCACAATTATTCACATCATTTACTCATGACGGGGGCGTTTCTAATGCGCGTAGTTAAGTTCGGCGGGTCCAGTCTGGCCGATGGCACACAATTTGATAAGGTCGTGGCGATCATGAAAGCCAACGCCGCACGCCAGGTGGTAGTCACCAGTGCACCTGGCAAACGGTATCATGACGACATCAAAGTCACTGACTTGTTGATCACTTATGCCAAACAGGTCCAAGCTCATGCGGAATACGCCGCGACGGTAGCGGCGATCGTTGAACGCTACCGCCAAATCGCCGCGCATTATTTGCTCGACGATGACG
Organism: Lacticaseibacillus jixiensis; assembly: GCF_042847315.1. Taxonomy (NCBI): domain Bacteria; kingdom Bacillati; phylum Bacillota; class Bacilli; order Lactobacillales; family Lactobacillaceae; genus Lacticaseibacillus; species Lacticaseibacillus jixiensis. The sequence goes on along the minus strand of NZ_BAAFPR010000015.1, from coordinate 56,161 downwards.
TGATCGCCCACATTCACCAAGAAATCGCGGATTTGGCGCATGAACAATTCAAGAACGCCGATTATCAAATGGCTGCCTTCAAGGCTCACGGCGAGAAGCTCAACGGCTACTTGTTATGCGCAGTGCTTAACGCCAGCGGCATCAAGGCCGCTTATGGCGAACCTAAGACTATTGGCTTAACCGTCAGCGATGACCCTAACGACGCAGAGGTCCTAGCAACCACTTACGCGCATTTGGCCAAGTATCAGCGGCCGGATGGGATCTTGGTGGTGCCAGGCTTTTATGGCTATACCGAAGCCGGTGCGATCGCGACGTTTTCTCGCGGCGGTTCGGATATCACCGGGGCGATTTTGGCGCGCGGCTTTGATGCTGAGTTGTATGAGAACTTTACTGACGTGGATGGCGTATTTGCCGCCGATCCGCGGGTCGTGAAGAACCCGGCGCCGATCGCCACCATGACTTATCGGGAAATGCGGGAGCTGTCTTATGGCGGCTTCGGGGTGTTCCATGATGAAGCGATCTTGCCGGCCATTGACGGGCAGATCCCGATCAACTTGAAGAACACCAACGAACCTGACCACCCAGGCACCATGATCGTGCCGGAAGCCGGCTTCACCCCGCAACATGCGGTGACTGGCATTGTGTCCTCGGATCACTTCTCCGCGATTTATCTGCATCGCTACTTGTTGAACAAAGAAGTCGGCTTCACCTTGAAGCTGCTGCAGATCTTCTACGAACACGGTATCAACTACGAACACATGCCCAGCGGGATCGATGACTTAACCATCATCATCGACAGCCGCCAATTAACACCTGATATGCGCACCGAATTATGCCAAGAGATCCAGGATAAAATGCACCCAGATGTTTTGCAATGGATCGACGACTACGCCATCACCATGGTGGTAGGCGAAGGCATGGCCAAACGCATCGGCTTGATCCAGCGGGTGCTTGCGCCGCTGGTTCAAGCCGGCGTGCATGTCACCATGATCAACGAAGGCGCCAGCCAGATCAGCTTGATGCTTGGCACCTCTAAACGCCAAGCCAACGCTGCAGTCAAAGCGATTTATAACGCGTTCTTCATTCCAGTCAACCAACAAATGGAGGGATAACATGGCCCAATTATTGAAAGTTCACGGCTCCGACAATGCCTTCTTCTTGCTTGATCAAACCCGGCTGGCTCAGCCGCTTGATGCCGCAACGCTGATCGCGCTGACCAAGCGCCTCACCGATCGCCAAACCGGGTTGTTAGGCGGCGCTGATGGCATGCTGGTGGTGTCACAAGCACCAGATGCGGCAGGACGCATGACGGTGATCAACAGCGACGGCACTTACGCCAAGATGTGCGGCAACGGCTTGCGCACCGTCAGCCGCTATCTCAGCGAACAAACCGGCCAAGATGAATTTACCGTGCAGACTGAAGAAGCCAAGCTGCGTGTGCATCGCGCCGCACCATTGGCCCAAGGCGTGCCGGCCTTTGGCGTTGAGATCTCACCAGTCAGCTTCGAACAAAAGGCGCTGCCTTTTGCCCAGCTTGGTCACACCCAGATCATTGACACAGTACTTGAAGCGCTGCATCCCAGCTTGCACTTCACCGCTATTGCCGTACCAAATCCGCATTTGATCGCTTTTGTCCCAGAAGCTGAGCTGAATGGATCAACCTTAGGGGACTTAGGCAAGCGCCTGAACGCGCCGAACCCGTACTTCCCAGAAGGGGTCAATGTAACGTTTGCCACGATCACTGGCCAATCCGAGATCTTCGCGCGGACTTATGAACGCGGCGTGGGCTTCACCAACGCTTGCGGCACCGGGATGTCGGCTACCAGCTTGGCATTGGTCTTGACCCATCCAGATGTTGCTGAGAAAAACCAGCCGATCACGGTTTATAATCCAGGCGGCATGGTGCACACTGTGGTTCATCAAGAAGCCGACGGGCGCTATTGGATCGAATTGATCGGCAACGCCACCGTGACTGACGTGGTGACGATCCCAGACGCCAGCTTGGTCCAAGGCACATTTGATGGCGCAACGACTCGCGCCACTGGTGAAACCGCCGATTATACCGCTTTTGTCGCCAGCTTACCATATCGCGGCTTAGTGGCCACTGTTTAAACACAAGGATCTTTAGGAGGAAATCGCATTATGAGTGGATATCACGTTGCAGTTGTCGGGGCTACTGGCGCAGTAGGCACCCGCATGTTGAAAATGGTTTATGAATCTCCGCTGGAAATCGCCAGCGTTCGGGCTTTGGCTTCCAAGCGCTCAGCCGGCAAGCAGGTCGCTTATGGCGACAGCCAAGTCACCGTTGAAGAACTCACCGATGACAGCTTTGAAGGCATCGACATCGCCTTGTTCTCAGCTGGCGGCTCAGTATCCAAGCGCTTTGCGCCAAGTGCCGTGAAAGCCGGCGCGATCGTGGTCGATAACACCAGTGCCTTCCGGATGGATCCAGCCATTCCGCTGGTGGTGCCGGAAGTCAACCCAGAAGCGCTGCGCAGCCATCATGGCATCATCGCCAACCCGAATTGCTCCACGATCCAAATGGTGGTGGCTTTGGAGCCGATCCGCAAAGCCTTTGGCCTCAAGCGCATCATGGTGTCGACTTATCAAGCCGTCGGTGGTGCCGGCCAGCGCGCGCTGAACGAATTAGCCGCAGAATCCAAGGCTTATCTTGAAGGCGATGTGTCTAAGGTGACCCCGGAGATCTTGCCGGCTGCTGGTGACAAGAAGCATTACCAAATGGCCTTCAACTTGCTGCCGCAAATCGACGTCTTTGAAGATGACGCCTACACCCATGAAGAATGGAAAATGATCCACGAAACCAAGAAGATCATGCAAGGCGACATGGATGATCCAGCACTGAAAGTCACCGCCACTTGTGTCCGCGTGCCGGTACCGGTTTCCCATGGTGAAGAAGTGTATTTTGAAGTGGAAGACAAAACTGCCACTGCCGATCAGATCCGCGAAGCTTTGACCGGTGCGCCTGGGGTGATCGTGCAAGACGACCCGGCTAATCAGATCTATCCGCAGCCTGCGATTGCAGAAGGCACGCGGGAAGTCTATGTTGGCCGCATCCGTCCTGATGCCGAAAACCCTGGCTTCTTCCACATGTGGAATGTCAGCGACAACTTGCTCAAAGGTGCCGCCTGGAACTCCATGCAAATCGCCGAAACCATGGATGCCATGGGTTTGATCCAGCCTAAGTAAGCAACGTTGACGTGAAGGCCGGGCAAGTGCTGCTGCGCGTCGCGGGAAAAGCGTCGGCGCGGCCGGAAACGACGCCCCAGCTGCCCCCGGTCGCCGTTTCCTACAACTTTCGATTCAGACTACGATGGTTATCGATCAAACGTTGAGTGATGAATACTCAGACTGCTTACGGTTGATATCGTGTGGTATGCCATTGGCCTTCTTGACGCTATTAAGCTGACGCCCAATGCGGCCACACAGCGTTATTTTCTACAACGTGCGATATTGCTGATCGTTTATCGCTATTAAATGTTGCTCTGCCAGTACGCTAACCGATGACGTATGATGTAGGGCAGGGGCTGCGGAGTGTCGTGGGGAAAGCGGTGGTCAGGCCGCGAAACAATCAGCACAGTGAGACAAGCGGTCTTTGCTTGGCTCGCTGTGCTGATTGCGGCAAGAATTGAGACAAGCAGGTGAGCGAAGCGAGCGCCTGGCTCAATTCTTAGGCAGAAAACGCGCGTACTTTGCGCGGTTGGCGCCGGCCGCGCTGCCTGCGCCGCCGCTTTCCCCACGACGCGCAGCAGCCCCTGCCCGGGCATTTCAGACGAATTGAACATTATCGACCCCCAAAACCGCGAAACCGGCTGTGGGGGCCGTTTGTGTTTGGTGGGGCACTTGCTTGATGCACGCCTGAATGTAGGAAGTATGGTAGAATGGCTTAAGATATGATTAACTTTGCCGCAAGCAAACGCTTAGGCATTGTGAAAGTGAGTAAACGCGCAATGAAGAAACTTTTAGCCAAGATCAAATTGCCTTCGTTCCTGGAAGACTACCGCTTGCGGTATGCCATTGTTGGGATCATAGGCTTGGCAGTGCTAGACGTGATCGCTGCTAGTTTCGTACGGCCGTTTCTGGCGATCTTGATGTTTGTGTTCTTGATCGCGTTGGTGGCAACGGTGTTTTACGCTTTGATCACGATCAGCGACAACACCAACAAATATATTTCCAACCTCGCCTACCGCATCAAACGCGGTGAACAAGAGGCGTTGATCAAGATGCCAGTGGGGATTTTGTTGTACAACAAAGACCTCGAAGTGGAATGGGCCAACCCTTATTTGCAGCAGTATTTTGGCGATGAGGATCTTTTGGGCCAGCCGCTTTCGGCCATTGATGAAGAATTAGGCAAGCTGGTGGCGGCCAATCTGGACACCAACACCTTGCAAACCATTCACTGGGGCGATCACGACTTTGAAATGATCATCCAGAAATCCATCGGCGTGGTGTATTTGATGGACATCACCCGCTATGCCAAAATCGAAGCGCGCGCGGAGAACGAACGCGTGGTGATCGGGCAGCTGTTCTTGGATAACTACGATGAAATCACCCAAACACTGGATGATCAAACCGTCACCAACTTGAACTCTTATGTCACCAACGAATTGTCCAATTGGGCCAACCACTATGGCATGTTCGTCAAGCGTATCGCCAATGACCGCTACTTGATGGTGGCGTATGTGCAAGCGTTAGAAGCCGTGGAACAAGATAAGTTCAAGATCTTGGATACCATTCGGGTGGAAACGTCCAAGCAGAATTATCCGCTGACGTTGTCGGTGGGGATCGCTTATGGCGACACCGACTTGGCACGCTTGGCGATCACGTCGCAGTCTAATTTGGACTTGGCGTTAGGCCGTGGCGGCGACCAAGTCGTGGTGCGGGCCAAAGGTGAACAAGCCCGCTTTTATGGCGGCAAAACCAACCCGATGGCCAAACGGACTCGGGTGCGGGCCCGCATGATCGCCCAGGCCTTGCAAGAATTATTCAAGCAAACCGACAAGATCTTCGTGGTCGGCCATGCTCGGCCGGATATGGATGCCGTGGGCGCAGCGTTAGGCATTCGGCGCATTGCGCAAATGAATGGCAAAGACTGTTATGTGGTGATCAATCCTGAGAACTTGCATTCTGATGTGGAGCGCTTGATGAGCCGCGTTGGCCAAGATCCAGAAATCGCCAATGCCATCGTCACCCCGGAAGCGGCGCTGGCGCAAGCGACAGATCAAAGCTTGTTGATCATGGTGGATCATTCCAAGCCGTCGATCACCACCGCGCGGCAATTATACGACCGCTTGGCGGCGCGGACGGTGATCATCGATCACCATCGCCGCGGCGAGGAATTCCCGGACAATCCGATGCTGGTGTATATCGAACCTTATGCCAGTTCGACGTGTGAGCTGATCACTGAAATGTTCGAGTATCAGCCCACCAATGCTTCTGGTATCAACAAGCTGGAAGCTACAGCGATGTTGGCTGGGATCACGGTGGATACCAAGTCCTTCTCACTGCGGACTGGGACGCGGACTTTCGATGCGGCCAGTTACTTGCGGTCAGTCGGGGCGGATGGCTTGTTGGCGCAGAATCTGCTTAAAGAAAGTGTCGCCAGCTACATTCAGAAGAATCACTTGATCGATAGCGTTGAAATGATCAGTGACAATATGGCATTATGTATGGGTGAAGAGCACACCCCATATGATCCGGTGATCGCCGCGCAAGCTGCCGATACCTTGTTGTCGTTAAGCGACATCGATGCCAGTTTCGTCATCACGCGCCGGCCGGATCAACGAGTGGGCATTTCTGCGCGCTCGCTAGGTGACATCAACGTCCAAGTGATCATGGAAGCCCTTGGCGGCGGCGGCCACTTGTCTAACGCCGCGACGCAAATCGAAGGCAAAACGATCCAAGAGACGCGCCAAGCTTTGCTTGATGCCATCGCGCAAGAAGAAGCACGTGATTAACATACAGGAAAGAAGGAAGCAACATGAAAGTCATTTTTACCCAAGATGTGCGCGGTAAAGGTAACCGCGGAGAAGTCAAAGAAGTACCAGACGGCTACGCCCAGAACTTCCTGATCAAGAATGGCAAAGCCAAGCCTGCTACGCCGCAAGCCATGAGTGCTTTGCGCGGCCAACAACGGCTGGAAGAGAAGAAAGAAGCCGAACATAAAGCCGAGGCCGAAAGCATCAAGGCCTTGCTGGAAGACGACAAGCATATTGTTGAGATCCAATCCAAAGCCGGGGATGATTCGCGCTTGTTTGGATCGATCCCGTCTAAGCAAATCGCCCAAGCGCTGGATAAGCAATACCAAATCAAAGTCGACAAGCGCAAGATGGATCTGCCAGAGCCGATCAAGACGCTGGGCTATCGCAACGTGAAGATCAACTTGTATCCAGGCGTTGAAGCCACGATCCGTGTGCACATCACCGCGCAGAAATAATTTTTCCAGCACCAAACGGCTGTTCGACCGGGTTTGCGGCGAAGGGCCGTTTTTTGCTGTATTGTTGAAAACTCGCTGGTAAAGTACAATGGATGGGATAACGATCAGGAGGCGCATGATGGATAATCAGCAGATCCGGCGGACCCCGCCGTTCAACAAAGAAGCTGAACAAGCCGTGCTCGGCGGCATTTTCTTAAATCCGGGCAAGTTTGTTGACGCGGCAGAATATGTCAGCGACACAGATTTCTATGTGCGCGCCCACAAGCTGATTTTCGCCGCGATGACGGCGTTGTCTGAGCGCGAAGAAGCCATTGACGTGGTCACGGTCCATGATTATTTGGACAGCCATAACCAGCTGGATGATATTGGCGGGGTAGGCTATGTGGCCGAGCTGGCCGATGCCGTACCCAGCGCCGCCAACATGGTGTATTATGCCAAGATCGTCGCTGAAAAGGCGCAGCTTAGGCGTTTAATCGACACGGCTGAAGGGATCGCCGCGCGCGGTTACGATGATCAAGCCGATGTGCCGGCGCTGTTGGAAGAAGCGTCAGATGAGATCTTGCAAGTCGCTGATACCGGCAATCGCTCAGGGTTTCGCCCGATCAAAGACGTGCTGAATCAGGCGATGGAAGAAATCGACAAGCTGTATCAGAATGATCAAGAGATCACCGGTTTGCCTACCGGCTTCAAGGATCTGGACAAGATCACCACCGGCTTGCACGCCGGGGAACTGGTGATCATCGCGGCGCGCCCGGCGGTGGGGAAAACCGCCTTTGTCTTAAACATCGCGCAGAATGTCGGCACCAAAACCGACAAAACTGTGGCGATGTTCTCTTTGGAAATGGGCGCCGAACAGCTGGTCAACCGGATGTTGTGTTCAGAAGGCAGCATCGATGCCAACCACTTGCGCACCGGCCAGCTTAACGAAGAAGAATGGCAGAATTTGATCGTGGCCATGGGCAGCCTGAGCCAAGCCAGTGTGTACATCGATGACACGCCAGGCATTCGCATGGCCCAGATCCGCTCGCAATGCATGAAGCTGGCCCAAGAACGGGATTTAGGTTTGGTGATCGTCGATTATTTGCAACTGATCGAAGGCTCCAACCAAGAAAATCGCCAGCAACAAGTTTCCGCGGTATCGCGAGGCTTAAAGAAGCTGGCCAAAGAACTGGGTTGTCCGGTGATCGCGTTGTCTCAGCTGTCGCGTGGCGTGGAACAGCGCCAAGACAAGCGCCCGGTGCTGTCGGATATTCGTGAATCTGGTTCTATCGAACAAGATGCCGATATCGTGGCGTTCTTGTATCGTGAAGATTATTATCGCGATGAAGGCGACGACGATGACAATGACAACAACGGCGGTTCAGGCCAGCAAGACGATGATAATGACGTCGGTGAAGTCGAAGTGATCATTGAGAAGAACCGTTCCGGTGCGCGCGGCACGGTGAAGTTATTGTTTGTGAAGTCCTACAATAAATTCTCTTCAATCGCCTATCAGCCGGGGATGTAATTGAAACACGATAAGACAAGAGGAAAGGTGGCCAGACCATTGTGGATGCCATATTGATGAGCCTGATGACGGCGTTAAACGAAGGATTAATGATCAATATTTATCAGCGCGACACGGATGATTTCTACACCGGCTACGTTCAAGCATTAGGCAACAACGCGGTGATCCTCGCCACATATAACGACGCCGGGATCGCTGACGGGTCAGTGTGGATCAATTTTGCCGCGATCGCGCAGGTGGAATTTGCCGGCGCAGACCTGGACGATATGCAATTTCGCATTCAAGTCGCCACCAAAGAGCATTTCTTGACGCTGGCTGGCAGTGAAACGCCGCTGGTGTTTGATGCGACTAAAGATCTTCTGCAGCAGCTGGTTAAGCAAGTACACGACAGTCAACAAGTGGTGATGGTGATCTTGGCTGACGATGATGCGTATTTGGAAGGCCAAGTGACCCAAATCGCGGCCAGTGCTTTCACCTTGGACGTGTTTAATAAGTTCAATTACACCGACAAACGCCAGCTGCAAGTGGATTGCTCCGATGTGTTGGTGGTGGAATTTCAAGGCTTGGATCTGCGCCAAGAAACCGCCTTGGTCCAACAGCGGGCTGATTTGAAGCATGTGTCCACCAAGCTGATCGTCAACGACGGCCAGCTGGCTGACGTTTTCGCCCAAGCGCAACAAGCACAGACGCTGATTGCGGTGATGCCTAAAGGCGACAATGACCAGTTCTTCGTGGGAACAGTCAAGGCGATCAACCAAGACGCGGTGGTGTTGAGCCTAAAAGACATGGCCGCACAATTCGGCGGCTATGTGGTGATGCGGCTGCCGGCGATTCAGTCAGTCACCACCGCCAGCGACTATTTGCAAACGGTGGCTTTCTATAGCCAATGGGATGAAGCGCGTGATTTCACCCAGCAGCCGGTGTTGAATGCCGATCGCGAATTCGATGCGTCTGACGACTTGATCATCAGCTTGGTCAATTCAGCGGCGGCGTTCTCGCGCATCGTGCGCATTCGCGTGGCAGATACTGACGAGCATTTGCTGGGTTTTCCCAGCCAAGTGACGGCAGCCGGCTTTGTGATGAATCTGGTCAATGAAGACGAAGGCGAGCAGGTGCAGGTGCGCTTTGATCAAGTGCTGGAAATGGCGTTTGGCCACATCTACGCTTACTTGCAAGAGGCGATGGCGCATCACGGCCAATGATTCGTTAATATCTGAGATTTAAAAACCCGTTCGAATTTTCGTTCGGGTTTTTATTATATGCTTGTGATTATTCATGATAACATTCGGCTTTAGGGTTGTACCTCGGCACAGGAATTGGTAGAATAGCCAATGGCGGCAAACGTCAAAATGTCGGATAGCAAGAAGGAGAAATATCATGGGAACAGTCGTAGTTGTTGGGACCCAATGGGGCGATGAAGGGAAAGGGAAGATCACCGATTTCCTGAGCCAAGGCGCACGCGTGATCAGCCGCTATCAAGGCGGCGATAACGCCGGGCACACGATCCACTCAGATGGCCAAGTCTACAAGCTGCGGCTGATCCCGAGTGGCATCTTATATCCGCATCAATTGTCGGTGATCGGCAACGGCGTGGTAGTCAACCCCAAGAGCTTAGTCGAAGAGCTGGCTTACCTCAAAGAAAAAGGCGTCGCCGGCGACAACTTGCGCGTGTCTGATCGCGCCCATGTGATCTTGCCTTACCATATTGCCTTGGACAAGCTGCAAGAAACTGCCAAAGGCGATAACAAAATCGGCACCACCAACCGCGGCATCGGCCCGGCTTACATGGATAAAGCGTCACGCGTCGGCATCCGCATCGCCGATTTGCTGGACAAAGAAATCTTTGCCGAACGCTTGAAGGCCAACTTAGCCGAAAAGAACCGTGAATTCACCAAGCTGTACGGTGCCGAACCGATGCAATTCGATGACATTTTCGAAGAATATTATGGCTATGGCCAACAAATCAAACAATATGTTTGCGACACTTCAGTAGTGTTGAATGATGCCATTGACCAAGGCGATAACGTACTGTTTGAAGGTGCCCAAGGCGTGATGCTGGACATCGACCAAGGCACGTATCCATTCGTGACTTCCTCTAACCCGGCCGGTGGCGTGACCATCGGGGCCGGCGTTGGCGCCAGCAAAATCGACCGCGTCGTCGGCGTCGCCAAGGCTTACACATCACGCGTCGGCGATGGTCCATTCCCAACTGAGCTGCATGATGCAGACGGTGACTTCATTCGCGAAGCTGGCCATGAATACGGTACGGTTACCGGCCGGCCGCGGCGTATCGGCTGGTTTGACGCTGTAGTCGTGCGCCATGCGCGGCGCGTGGCTGGGATCACGGATTTGAGCTTGAACTCCATCGATGTGCTTACCGGCTTGAAGACAGTGAAGATCTGCACGGCTTACGAGCGCAATGGCGAAACGATTTATCATTATCCCGCCAGCTTAAAGCAATTGGCTGAATGCAAGCCGGTTTACGAAGAAATGCCTGGCTGGGATGAGGACATCACCGGCGCCAAAACGCTGGCAGACTTGCCAGAAGCTGCCCGTAATTACGTCTTGCGCATTGCTGAATTGATCAATGTCGACTTATTGACGTTCTCTGTAGGCCCTGATCGCGACCAAACCAATATTTTGGCTAACATTTGGGACAAGTTTAACTAACCTCTGAAACCGCAATGGTGCAAAGCCGTTGTGGTTTTTTTGTGGGCGAGACTTGTCGTCAGTACTCCTAATTGTTGTTTGTGGTACACTATTGACATGAAGGGGCGTGCAGTGATGTTAGAGTATTCAGATATTCAAGCGCAGTTTGAAGAAGGGCAGAAGATCAACTTCGATTTGATCTTGCAGAAAGTCGTCAAGACTTGGGAGCAGCGGCCCAAGATCATGATGCATTCTTGTTGTGCGCCGTGTTCCACCTACACCTTGGAGTATTTGACGCAATACGCTGATGTCACAGTGTATTACGACAACCCCAACATCCACCCGCGCATGGAATACGAGCGCCGCAAGCTGGTGCAGCAGCGCTTCATTGCAGACTTCAATGAGCGCACCGGCAACCATGTGCAGTTTCTGGCGGCTGATTACAAGCCCAGCGAATGGCTGGCAGTGACCAAGACGCTGAAGAATGAACCAGAAGGCGGCGCGCGTTGTCATGTGTGCTACCAGTTCCGCTTGGATCGCGTCGCCGCCAAGGCCCAGGAATTAGGCTTTGATTATTTTGGCAGTGCGCTGACGATTTCGCCGCATAAAGACGCGCAGGTGATCAACGAAGAAGGCTTGGAGATCCAACACTTCTACGATGTGCAATATCTGCCTAGCGATTTCAAGAAGCGCGGCGGCTATGCGCGCAGCGTGGCAATGAGCGCAGAATACGATGTTTATCGCCAATGCTATTGCGGCTGCATCTTTGCCGCCAAAGCCCAAGGCGTCGACTTGGCCCAAGTTAACCGCGACGCCACCGCTTTTGTGGCAGCACATCAACACGAGAATTTCGATCAGATCCAATTTCACATCGCCGAACCTGCACAAGCATAGACGCTGAAAATACCCCGCGACTTTTTGGTCGCGGGGTATTTGTATACCAAGGCGGGCTTAGCGGTGGATATACGATGGGACGACGCAAAGGCGGTCTTTGCCTTGGCGGCGTCACGGCTTATATCACGCCGCGTTGCTTTGTGCAGCTCGACGAAGACCAAAGCGAAGCGCATTTAGCGATGTGTATAAGGCAAAGGGCCCGGTCAGGTGCTGCTTCGGCGCGTGGACACTGCAAGACGGCGCAACACCTGACCTGCGTGATTCGAATCAGCGTCAGTTGTGCAATGAAGCACGGCCAAGTACAAGCCAAAGCGGATAACTTGACGAAGCCAATTGCGCAATCGGCAGGGAAAAAGCCTTTTATTTGCGTATACCTAAATGACGGGCTAAACAAACCGTCAGAAAGGGGTCTTTATTGTGAGGAAGGTAAATTTGATCCTGGCCGCCGCAATTGGTGGGTGGTTGGCTGGCAGCACGCCGCTGGTGGTACAAGCAGCCGGGCCAGGGGATGCCACAACGAATCTGACGACAGTCTCTGATGGCTTCGAATTGGCGGCAGACGGTACGCCGTCAGTGGCGATCAGCTCAGCACAATTCTTCATCGACGGCGGGACCTTGGCATTGATGCAGGTGCCGGATCTGACTTTTGGCCGCAGCAGCGTTGGCGCACTGATCCAAGGGCCGCAAACGTTACATCTGCAAGCGGGCAGCATCCCTAAAGACAGCGATGCGCCAGGGTTTGACGGCAGTGCCAATCAGCAAATCGTGGTGCGGGATTTTCGTGGGACCAATGCCGGGTGGACGCTGACGGCGCAACTAGGTCAATTCAAGAATCTGACCAGTGCCAAGACGCTCACCGCGACGAAGGCGACTTTAGGTGACGGCGGCATCAGTGGTGATAATGTACAAACAATCGCGCTGGCTACCGCGGATTTCACGAGCAATGCCACGGCGATCTTGACGGCGCCAGTTGAACGCGGCAGCGGTACGACTACGGTGCAGCTTGCCGATGCAACGATCGACTTGCCGCAAACGGTCAACGCAACTGCCGGCGAATATCGCGCACCGTTGAATTGGGTGCTTGGCGCGCAACCTATCCCAGTTGCACCGTGACCACAGCGTCAGCGCGTGACGCTGGCGTACTTAGGAGATGGTGAGCATGCGCAAATGGCAGTTACTGTTGATCGTGGTGTTGTGGTGGTTGTGGCCAGCAACTGCAGCCAAAGCCAGTGGGGCCGGCTTCACTGTGACGCCACAGCTGCCTGCAGAGCAAATCGGTGAAAACCGCGGCTGGTTTGATTTGTTGGCCAAACCTGGCCAGCAGCTGGTGCTTTCAGTAGTCGTGGCCAACGACGACACCACTGCCAAACACTTAAAACTGCAACTCACTGATGCGTACACCCAAGCCAATGGCCAAATCGGCTATGCCCCAAACCAGCAGCCATTGATCGAAGCGACAACGAGGCTGACCAAGCTGGGGTCAAAGCCGGTGACGATCACGCTGGCGCCGCATACCGGTCGTACCGTGACGTTTCAGGTCCAGATCCCAGCAATCGGCTTGTCTGGCCAAGTACTAGGGGCAATTTACGTGGAAGATCTTACCACTGCGCCACAAGCGTCAGCCAGCGGCTTTGCTGTTGCCAACGCATTTGCCATGGTGGTGGCGGTGCAATTGCAAACCAACCAAACACCGCCTGCGCCGCTATTGAGATTGGCTAAAGTAACGCCCAAGGCAACAGCGGTAATTGCGCGCATTGAAAACCCGCGCCCGCGCTTGTTTGGCCAAATCACGTATCAGGCTAAATTAACTGCTGTCGGCGACACCAAAGCCATCGCAACGCAGCAGGATCGCAATATGCAAATGGCGCCGAATTCAGCTTTTGATTACCAAATTGCTTTGAGCAAGCCGTTGGCAGCAGGACGTTATCAGCTGACGCTTACGGCGACAGCTGGAGATAAGCGGTGGGTAATGACCAAAGCGATCACCATCACCGCGCAAGCCGCCGCAAAAGCCGGGGCGAAAACAGGCACGAGTTGGTGGTGGATCGGCTTCAGCGGCCTTGGAATAGTGGCCTTGATCGCAGCAGTATGGTGGCGCAAGCGCCGGTATCGTGCATAAAAAAGCAGCCCGACGTGTCCGTCAGACTGCTCTTGTGGTGAGGTGCGGCGACCTTCTGAACGCTTGCGCGCCGATCGCGTACCCCCACCGTGGTTTGGCACCGTCATGTAGTATCTCATGTGACGGCAGTTCCGTCAACTGTTGATCGATTTTGCGATTCAGATGTGTGTTGTGAATACTGATCCGTGTGATTTTGCTATCCTGATACGAATGTGTAGGACAGGGATCGCGTAGGTGCGTGGGGGCCGCCAGATGGTCAGGCCGTGAAACGATCAGCGTCGTGAGACAAGCGTACTTTGCTTGGCTTGCGATGCTGATCGCGGCAAGTATAGAGACCCGCGCTGAGCGCGAAGCGATGCGGGGCTCTATACTTAGTCGTAAAACGCGCGTACTTTGCGCGGTTGAAGACGGCCGCACCGCCTGCGCCATCTGGCGGCCCCCGCGCGCCGGAGTGATCCCTGTCCGGGCCTGATACGCTGTGGTCTTCGTCGAGCTGCGTGGCGCAACGCGGGTGCGGTTAGCTACGCCCCCGCACTCGCGGCAAAGTGCGCCGCAAGCACGAGGGCTAGGCTACCCGACCCGCTAAGTGCGTGCCACTCCGCTCTGGGTTAGTTGTTCATGCCTGATTCGTAGATCGCAAGCTTCCCTTTGACGATGCTTTCGACCAAGTCGCCATATTCGACGCCTTCTGCTTCGGCTTCTTGCGGCAACAAGGAAAGCGGCGTCATGCCTGGCAAGTTGTTGGCTTCGATCACCCAGACGTTGTCATCGGCATCAACGAAGAAATCTACTCGGCCATAGTTTTGCATGCCCAAGACTTGCATCGTTTGGATCGAAACACGTTTCATTTCATCGTGTACCGCGTCAGACAAGTCTTCTGGCGGGGTGACGAAAGTGGTGTGGCCTTCGATGAATTTGTGTTCGAAGTCATACCAGCCGTCGTGAACTTTGATCTCAATGGCAGGGAAGGCATGGCCATTCACCACGCCTAAGGAGAATTCGCGGCCTTGGATGAATTCTTCGATGATCGCAGAATTATCGAAGCGGAACACATCAGTCAAGCCATCAGCCAGCTCGGCATCGTCATGGGCGATGTGCGTACCGACAGACGAACCGCCGGAAGTCGGCTTCAACACGACTGGATAAGCGAAAGGCAGCTTGTGGCCAGTTGCACCTTGGTCTTTGGTGATCTCAACGAATGCCGCAGTTTTGATCCCATGATACAACATGATCTCTTTGCTGTAGACCTTGTTCATCGTGATGCCGGAAGCCGTGGCGCCGCTGCCGGTATACTTGATGTTGTTGAGGTCAAGCACCGCTTGGACCTTACCATTCTCGCCATCGCCGCCATGCAAGCCGATCACAACAATGTCGGCGGCTTTGCAGATCGCCAAGACGTTGGGACCAAACAGTTGGGTGGTGCCATCTTTGCGCAATTTGTTGATATCAGCGTCAGTCAAGACTGCATCTGAGATCAACAAGTTGTCACTGGTGTTCGCGTCGGCAAAGGCGCTTTCAGGCGCAGCGCCTTTGAGGTCGTAGCCTAAAAATAAATCAATGAAAGTAGCTTCGTGGCCTTTCTGACGCAACGCGTTGGTGAGGCGGTAGCCGCTTGAGATAGAGACGTTTCGCTCGGTACTACGGCCGCCAGCCAAAACGACAATCTTCATAGGTATTAACCCTCCGTATATTATTAGAACCTTAAGTGTACCACAACAAGGGCGCGGTCCGATAGTATCGTAACCGTTTTCAAAGATTCTTAACTTTTTTCTCTAGGCGAACGTTAATCTGACGCTCATGCAATCAGGTTGAAGATTTCGTATGCTTAAAGTTATTGGCACCATCAGTTGGCCCTAAGGAGGCATTATTGTGAAAATCATCGCTTACGGCGCGCGCGTCGATGAAATCGAATATCTGAAACAATGGCAGGCAACTTCTGGCCATGAGCTGATCATCCGCTCTGAATTATTGACCGCCGACACGATCCACTGGGCGCAAGGCTGCGACGGCATCAACTGCCTGCAAACCACGCCCTATGATGCCGCAATGTTTGAACAGATGGCTGCATACGGCATTCATTATCTGACGATCCGCAATGTCGGGACAGATAACATCGACTTTGCAGCGGCCAAGCGCGCTGGCGTGACCATTGCCAACACCCCGGCTTATTCGCCAAACGCCATCGCCGAATTTGCGGTGACGATGACCTTAACGCTGTTGCGGCGCTTAGGGGAAGTCACGGCAAGCCTGCATGCGGATGATTATGCCAAGGCGACGACTTTTATCGGTCGTGAACTTGCTCAACAAACTGTTGGGGTGGTCGGCGCTGGCCGCATTGGTCAAGCTGCGATCCGAATATTCGCCGGCTTTGGGGCCAAGGTCTTGGCATATGATCCACATCCGGTGCAAAACCCGAACTTAGCTTGCGAATACGTCACCTTAGATGAACTGTTGCGCCGCAGTGATGTGGTGGACTTGCATATTCCTGGTATCGCCGCCAACCGCCACATCATTTCAGCAGCCGCCATCGCCCAGATGAAGCCTGATGCGGTGCTGATCAACACGGCGCGCGGCAATTTAGTCGATACCCAAGCGCTCTTGGCGGCGTTGCATAGCGGACAGCTGGCAGGCGCTGGGATCGATACCTTTGAGCATGAAGCGCAGGCCTTGCTCGCATTGGATCAAGAAGGACATTTCCACGACCCATGGTGGGATGAACTGTTGGCTTTAGATAACGTGGTACTGGCGCCGCACATTGCGTATTACACGAAGACCGCGGTGCATAATATGGTCTTTTATTCGCTGGGGTATTTGGTGGAATTGTTGGAAAGCGGAACAACTGAGACGATCGTGTCTTAGCATCGAGACAAACACGAACGTTTCAAGAATATTATTCAAAAATAAACGTATTTTTCCTTGAACTTTTGCGCCTGATGGGTTATTCTAAACTCATCATTTACGAACGAAGGAGCAATCATGGATAAATTCTTTCAACTACGTGCGAACAATACCAAGTTCGGCACTGAAGTTATGGCGGGTTTAACGACATTCTTTGCCATGTCGTACATTCTTTTCGTTAACCCTCAGATCTTGTCACTCACTGGGATGCCTTCGCAAGGCGTTTTCCTCGCGACGATCATCGCCAGTGCAGTGGGGACTTTGGTCATGGGGCTGTTTGCCAACGTGCCTTACGCCTTGGCCCCAGGGATGGGGCTGAACGCCTTCTTCACTTACACCGTGGTGTTCGCGTTAGGCTTCAAGTGGCAACAGGCCTTGGCCTTGGTCTTCATCTGCGGGATGATCAACATTCTGATCACCGTCACTAAGGTGCGCAAGATGATCATCATGGCGATTCCTGAAGTCATGCAACATGCGATCGGCGGCGGGATCGGGATCTTCGTCGGCTACATCGGCTTGAAGAACGCCGGATTCTTACAATTCACCTCTGATTCTTCCAATATCCAAAGCATTAACAACGCGGCGTACAACGTCGCCACCACCCATTACAAAGGCGGTGTCACCGGCGTCGTCACCGGCGGCGGGATCGTGCCGGCGTTGGTCAACTTCACCCAATCTGGCGCCTTGTTGGCCTTGATCGGGTTGGTGATCATGACCATCTTGGTGGTTAAGAAAGTGCCTGGCGCCGTGTTGATCGGCATCGTGGCCACCACCTTGATCGGGATTCCGATGGGCGTCACCAACTTAACGTTCTCTTCGGCGAACTCTTTTGGCAATTCCTTCGCCCAACTGGGCACGACGTTCGGCGCAGCGTTTGGCGCGCAAGGGATCGGCACATTGTTTACCAGTCCTTCGCAAACCATGTTGTCGCTGATGACCATCTTCGCCTTTAGCTTCTCTGATACCTTCGATACGCTGGGCACCTTCATCGGTACCGGGCGGCGCACCGGGATCTTCTCTGCTGCTGATGAGAAGGCGATGGAAGAAGGTCATGGCTTCTCCAGCAAAATGGACAAGGCGCTGTTTGCCGATTCGATCGCCACATCGATCGGTTCGATCTTCGGTACCAGCAACACCACCACGTATGTTGAATCTGCTGCCGGTATCGGCGCAGGCGGCCGCACTGGGTTGACGGCGGTCACCACTGCTGTGTGCTTCTTGATCTCGGCGATTTTCGCCCCGATCATCTCCGTGGTGCCAAGCCAAGCTGTGGCACCGGCCTTGATCTTAGTTGGGGTGATGATGGTATCCAGTCTCAAAGAAATCGACTGGACCAACCTTGAAGAAGCCGTTCCGGCATTCATGGCCTCGGTGGTTATGGGCTTGATTTACAACATCTCTTACGGCATTGCCGCCGGCTTCATCTTCTATTGCTTGATTAAGCTGATCACCGGGAAGGCCAAAGAGATCCACCCGATCTTGGCCATCGTCTCCATTGGCTTCATCCTCAACTTCATTGTGCTAGCCGTCTTGTAGCAATTTGCTAAATCACACAAATGGCGCTGGGTCACGACTTAAATCGTGACCCGGCGCCATTTTGCTTGCTTCAAAAAAACCTCTGCAACGATTTGCAGAGGCAGTGAATTAGATGCTTAGAATTGAGCTAACGGCACCTTGAAGATGAGCTTCTTGACTTCGTGCTTGCCACCAGCGTCCAAGCAAGGCTTGTGGGCGTCTTCTGGGAACAAGACCATCAAGTCGCCATCGGACAACACAATATCGCGCACGCCATCTTCTGGATCGGCGAAGAAGGAGATGTCATGGGCGGCATAATCGTTTTGCGTCATGGTCAGCTTGGCGGTGTCGGCAGTCTTGAAGAGTTCAGTACCGGAGACGATCAATTGGATGTCGACTTCGTCACGGTGGTTTTCAAATTTGCCTTCTGCAGGGGTCTTAGTGGTGTATTCTTGGATCGTCACATTGATGTCTGGGGTGACATCGAGTTTGCCAGGCTTCAAAGCCGCCAAATCGGTGTTTTCGATGAAGTTCAAGACCTTGCCTAAGCCGGTGGAGTGAATCAAGTTAAAGTGTGGTGCCTTTAAATTTGTAATGTACATTAGCTGCATCCTTCTTTGCGAGAAATATGTGCGACCGGGGGTAAACCGGTTACCTCTTTCATTGTAACGCAATCCCAGGAAAAGTAAAACGCTTTCTATCACAGATAACCCGAACATTAGAATTATTTTCATCAAAACTGAACGGATTTAGCCTTGATTCTTCTGGTCAAAACGCGTAGCCTATTTCTTAACATTAAATTTGAAGGAGCCTATCATGGACCAGTTTTTCCAATTAGAAGCGAACCATACGACCCGCCGGCGTGAAATCATCGCGGGGTTGACCACGTTCTTTGCGATGTCATACATTTTGTTCGTCGCGCCGCAAACACTGGCGATCACCGGCATGCCCAGTCAAGCGGTGTTCTTAGCCACGATCATTGCCAGCGCCACTGGGACTTTGATCATGGGGTTGTTTGCCAATGTGCCTTACGCCTTGGCACCTGGGCTGGGCCTCAATGCGTTCTTTACCTATACGGTGGTGGCGGCGTTGGGCTTCTCTTGGCAAGAGGCGCTGGCCTTGGTGTTCTTGTGCGGGGTGATCAACATCTTGATCACCATCACCAAGATCCGCAAGCTGATCATCGTGGCGATCCCTGATGTGATGCAGCATGCCATCGGCGGCGGGATCGGGGTGTTCGTCGCTTATATCGGTTTGAAGAATGCCGGCTTCTTGCAATTCACATCAGACGCCTCCAGCATCGCCAGCGTCAATGGCGGCAGTGCCGCAGCCAAGACGATCCATGGCGGCGTGCAATCGGTGATCTCTAACGGCGGCATTGTGCCGGCGCTGGTCAATTTCACTCAGCCCGCTGCATTAGTCGCGCTGATCGGGTTGTTGCTGATGGCGGTGTTGGTGGTCAAGAAGGTGCCAGGCGCCGTATTGATCGGCATCGTGGCCACCACCTTGATTGGGATCCCGTTTGGCGTCACGAACTTACATATTTCTAACGCATCAAGCATCGGCCACGCAGTTAGTCAGCTGGGGACGACCTTTGGCGCTGCCTTTTCCAGCAAAGGCTTTGGCAGCTTGTTTAGCGACGGTCACCATATTCTGTTGTCGATCATGACGATTTTCGCTTTCAGTTTCTCGGATATCTTCGACACGTTAGGGACTTTCATCGGCACCGGCCGGCGCACCGGGATCTTCACCGCTGAAGACATGCATGCCATGGAGAAAGGCCACGGCTTCTCGTCTAAGATGGACAAGGCGCTGTTTGCCGATGCTATTGCTACTGGGGTCGGTTCGGTGTTTGGCACCAGCAACATCACCGTTTTCGTTGAATCAGCTGCTGGCATCGGCGCCGGCGGGCGGACCGGCTTAACGGCTGTGACCGTGGCGGTATGCTTCGCCTTGTCGTCATTGTTGTCGCCGGTGATCGCCATTGTGCCTAGTGTGGCGGTTGCGCCAGCGTTGATCATGGTCGGCGTGATGATGATGTCCAGCTTCAAGGAAATCAACTGGAGTAATTTGGAAGAAGCCATCCCGGCGTTCATGGCGTCGATCGTGATGGGCTTGATCTATAACATCTCCTATGGCATTGCCGCTGGCTTCATCTTCTATTGCCTGATCAAGCTGATCACCGGCAAGGCCAAAGAAGTCCATCCCGTGTTGTGGGTGGTCACGTTAGGCTTCGTGCTGGATTTCGTCTTCATGGCATTGATGTAAAAAAACTGTGCAAGCCCTGGTGGGGTTTGCACAGTTTTTTTTAGAAGCGGTAGCGTGGGTCGTCTGCCACGGTTTCAACGCTTAAAGCCAAGTCAAGCAGCGCTACCTTCTGTTCGCCGATCGTGCGTTGATGTGCATAGGGGCGCTTGGTGAAGTGGTTGGCTTCAAGCCACTTTAACAAGGTGGTCGCCGTTTCCGGTACCACGATGTGAATCGAGGTCAACCCCAATTCGAAGAAAGCAAAGCCGATCACCCGCGGCAAGATCTCTTGGATCACCGCATCAGCTGCCACGCCAGGCGCAGTTTCTAAGCGCAGCTGCGCTTGGGTGCGGGCTTGATCAAACTGCCACAAGCAGACGCTGCCGACGAAGCGTTCGCTGCCGCGTTCTACAATGCCATACAACAAGGCTTGATTGCTCATCACCAAGCGCATGGACCGGTTGACGTAATGCGCTGTGTCCGTGATGCTGGCATCGACTTCGCGCCCGGATTGTTGCGCTTGGGTCACATCGGCGCGCAACGCATAAACATCTTTGAGCTTGGCGGCAGTCAGCCAATCTAAAGTGTAGTGTTCAGATAATAAGGGATGATATTTCTCGAAAATGGCCAAAAGGCACCTCTGATCTAGCGCGCATCATGAGCGGCGCTGAAATTGTGTGATGATCCAAATCGCAATTGCATGCAGGCTATTTCAAAATTCATCATACCCTGCTAAAATCACGAGTTGTGCGGCACAACAGGCTTGCCAATCGATGACAATGCCGGCTTAACTTGCGCCACACTCGTATCATAACTGCGTTTGCTTGATTTAATCAAGGGTTGTCAGCTGGACCCTGATGGTGTGCGCTAGTTGCTAGTTAAATGCGGGACCCCGCTGGAAAAGCCCAATCAGTCTGTTTCATCGCGCAGCATAATAACCTAATGCGAATATGGGAGGAAAGGTGTTGCGTAGGTGCGTGGGGCAAGCGGCGGTCAGGCCGTGAAACGATCAGCACAGTAAGACAAGCGGGTTGTGCTTGGCTTACTGTGCTGATCGCGGCAAGAATCGAGACAGGCAGGTGAGCGCAGCGAGCGCCTGGCTCGATTCTTAGGCGGAAAACGCGCGTTCCTCAGCGCGGTTGCAGCCGGCCGCACTGCCTGCGCCGCCGCTTGCCCCGCGCACCGAAGCAACACCTTTCCGGGGCCTTACCAAGTCCATGCCTTGAACGTTGTGGTCTTCGTCGAGCTGCGTGGCGCAACGCGGCGTGATATAAGTCGTGACGCCACTTGGGCAAAGAACGCCCAAATGTCATCCCGCCTTATATCCACCGCTAAGAGCGCGCCGCTTTGCTCTGGTTCGTCGAGCTGCGCAAAGCAACGCGGGTGCAGCTAGCTACGCCGCGGTACTCGAGGCAAAGTGCGCCTCAAGTGCCACGGCTAGGCTACCTGACCCGCTAAACCCGCTTTGCTCCGCTCTGGTTCTAGTCCAGCGTTGCCAACGGGTCGTTAAAGTTCTTGTGGTAATAATCCACGTCGATCACCTTGTACTTGCCATTCTTGAAGCGGGCGATAATTTGGCCTTGTTTGGCGCGTACCGGCGGGGCATCTGGCAGGCGCAAGGTCAAGCCGGTGGCGCTTTGGCGGACATTCTTAGCATCGGCGCCGAAGAAGGTGACCAAGGTGTGGTCGTCCAGATCTGGCCGTACCGGCAGGAAATAAGTCATTGTAGCAGTAGAGAAAGCGGTGAAGGCCCCTTGGGGAAAATCGTTAAGTGTTCTATCAGACATCAGACGACCACCTTTCTTGTAAAATCTTTGTGTTATTCGTCACAGAATAGTATACCATGTTTGCCCAAAGATAACGGTTTCATGTTATAGTAGACACATATTCAAATTTTGGTTTGAATAGAGGGTGTGTTTGTGGGTAATTTGTTTGATCAAAGTCAGTTCCAACCCCTTGCCAGTCGCATGCGACCACGTGTGCTGGATGAGGTGGTAGGGCAACAACAATTGTTAGGCGATAACCGCGTATTACGGCAGCTGATTATGGCTGACACGGTACCTTCCATGATTTTCTGGGGGCCGCCAGGTGTCGGCAAAACCACGCTGGCGCGGATCATCGCCAGGCAAACCAAGGCGGATTTCGTAACTTTCTCAGCGGTCACCGCAGGGATCAACGAGATCAAGAAAGTCATGCAAGACGCCAAGGCCAACCAAGCCTTGCAGCAGCGGACCATCGTTTTTGTTGACGAGATCCACCGCTTCAACAAGGCACAACAAGATGCGTTCTTACCGTATGTGGAATCCGGCAGTGTCACCTTGATCGGGGCCACCACCGAAAATCCCAGCTTCGAGGTCAATTCCGCGTTGTTGAGCCGCGTGCGGGTGTTCGTTTTGCAACCGCTAAGCCCAGCGGATCTGCTCGCGCTGTTAAAGCGTGCGCTAAGTGATCCGCGCGGTTTTGGCAGCGTCAAGGTGACCATCGGTGAGCACATGCTGCAACAAATCGCTGAGTTTGCCGACGGGGATGCACGCATCGCGTTGAATACGCTGGAGATGGCAGTGACCAATACGCCGGAAGCGACGGATCACTCGATCACCGTCGCCCCTGGTGCGGTGGCACAGTTGTTGTCCAAGAAGCAGTTGCGCTATGACAAAAGCGGCGAAGAGCATTATAACTTGATCTCAGCGCTGCACAAGTCGATGCGCAATTCCGATGTCGATGCGGCATTGTATTGGCTGGCGCGGATGCTTGAAGGCGGCGAAGATCCGCTGTATGTGGCCCGCCGGCTGGTGCGCTTTGCTTCAGAAGACATCGGCATGGCTGACAGTCGCGCCGTTGAAATCACCACCAGCGTTTTTCAAGCGTGTCAATTCATTGGTATGCCGGAATGTGAGGTCCATTTGGCCCATGCGGTGGTGTACTTAAGCTTGGCGCCTAAGTCTAATGCGGTGTATGAAGCATATGCTGCCGCCAAGCACGACGCTGACACCACCACTGCTGAACCAGTGCCGCTGCAGTTGCGCAATGGTGTTACCGGCTTGATGAAAGATCTTGGCTATGGCAAAGATTATCAATACGCTCACGATCACCCGGACAAGCTGACTGACATGCAAACCATGCCAGACAATCTTGTTGGTCGCACCTATTATCATCCCACAGACTCGGGCTCCGAAGCACGAGTCAAAGCCAGGCTCGAGCAAATCGCGGCGTGGCACAAGCAGCACCCGGCAAAGTGAAATGCTTTGTCTCGAAAAAATTGTAAGCGCGTACGCCAATGCCGACGCGTGTTGAGGAGTGACAGAAATGGTCAAAATTTTAGCAGTTAACGCAGGTAGTTCTACTTTGAAGTGGAAGTTGTTTGAGATGCCAGCAGAGAATGAACTGGCAGACGGCTTAGTCGATCGGCTCGGCCAGCCTAAAGGCAACACCAAGATCAAATACGGCGATCATCAAGTGTACCGCGATGAGAAGCCGGTGGCGAACTTCGGGGAAGCCGTGGCGTCGGTCATGGAGAATCTGAAGGCTTTGCATTTGGTGGAAAGTCTGCATGAAATCGTCGGGATCGGCCACCGCGTCGTGGCCGGTGGTGAAAAGTTCACCGAGTCCACCGTGGTTGACGACGATGTCTTGTTGGAGATCCAGAACCTTCGCGATTACGCCCCGTTACATAACCCGATCGAGGCGCAATATATCGATGTGTTTCGCAAGATGCTGCCATGGGCCAAGGAAGTGGCGGTTTTTGACACGTCTTTCCATCAAACCATGTCACCGGAAAATTACCTGTATTCCATTCCTTATAAGTATTACAAAGAATATGGCGCCCGTAAATACGGGGCCCATGGGACGTCTGTGCGCTATGTTTCTGCGCGGACGGCGGAATTCTTAGGCAAAGATGTTAAAGACCTCAAAACCGTGGTGATGCACTTAGGCTCAGGCTCCAGTGTCACGGCGGTACAAGGCGGCAAGTCTGTTGACACGTCAATGGGCTTCACCCCGCTGGCTGGGGTCACTATGTCCACGCGTTCTGGGGATATTGATGTTTCCTTGGTATCGTACTTGATGAAGAAGCTGGATGTTGGTTGGGATGAGATGCTGCATATCTTGAACCATGATTCCGGGGTGTTGGGGATCTCTGAAGTTTCCCAAGACCAGCGTGATTTGAAGGAAGTCGAATTCGTCAACCCGCAAGCCAAATTGGCATTGAACATCTATGCCAACCGCGTGGCCAAGTATGTCGCCGGGTATGCTTCGGTGATGGATGGCATCGACGTCTTGGTCTTCACCGGCGGCGTCGGCGAGAACTCTGACGAAATGCGCGGCCAGATCATCGACAAGCTGCACTTCTTAGGCGCCGGCATCGATGACAAGTTAAACAAAGCCTCCCATGGTGTTGAAGTCGACTTGTCCAGCAAAGACGCCAAGATCAAGACCTTGTTGATCCCAACTAACGAGGAATTGATGATCGTGCGCGACGTGTTCGAACGCTTGGATTGATCGCCAGTTGAAACGCCTTTGCGCCTGACTTGTTGCCTTTGCGACAGGTCGCGGCGCAAAGGCGTTTTTCAGTTGCAGACAAAAGGCGCGCGTTTTTGGCTGAGATGAGATACAATAGAGCAGAAGGCGGGTATGCGTGTTTCGGATATGCCGCCAGCGGGGTGTACAGCAGGATTTGGTCTAAGGGGGAAACGACAATGGTAGAACGAACAACGCCAAGAATCGACTTGACCAACGACGTGTATGGTCATCTCACCGTGCTTGAGCAAGCCGATGATTATGTGTCACCACATGGCGTGCATAGTGTGCAATGGTTGTGCCAATGCGACTGCGGCAATCAAGTGGTCGTGACTGGCAACATGCTGCGCCGCGGCGCCACCACCAGCTGCGGCCATGTTCACCCGCTGCATGCACCTAAAGGCAGCGAGCAAGACATCGACAACCAGAAGCAATATATGATCCCGGTGGGCAAGGATGCTGAGAAAATCATGTTTGAGCTGTATCCTGACGCCAAGCCGCGCGCCGGTTCAGTCAATAAGTACCGCGGCGTCAAGCGCGCCGGCAGCGGCCGCTTCACGGCGTGGCTCACAGTGGCCGGCCGCAAGCATTACCGCGGCACTTACGCCACCGAAGAAGAAGCCTATATTAAAGGCCGCTTGTGGTTGGAAGAGAAGTATCTGCCTAAGAAAGCCTAGCCACACAAAAACACAAGCACCTGCGCAGCTGATTGCTGCAAAGGTGCTTGTGTCTTTTTATACTTACAAAAGCCGCCTTGGCCGATTGTTGATCGAGCGGTGCAGCAACAATGCGACAACCATCAACGCTGCCACCACAATCGCTTCGAGGTAGGCGTCAACGGTAAACAACACAACGAAAGCCAAGATCGCAAATCCCAGAATCAACCAGTCAAATAAAGAAAAACGCATTTTTCTCAACTCCTCAGTGGCAGACTCGGTCCCCAAAGCGCAAGGCCGGCTTACTTGTGAATATTATAACACGTTTAGCGGCCAGCGCGCATTCTTGCGATTGAATAAGTAATGTTAAGTAAAAATAAGTGATTTCTGCCGAAAACGTGGTATACTTAAGCCAACAATAAAACAAAAGGTAGGGATCGTCATGGCGACAGATTATTCATCTCAAGCTTACTTCGACAAAATGACCGCGTATTGGCGGGCGGCCAACTATATTTCGGTGGGGCAATTGTATCTGGCTGACAACCCGCTGTTGCGGCGGCCATTGGAATCTGGCGACGTGAAGTTTTACCCGATCGGCCATTGGGGCACGATTTCTGGGCAGAACTTCATTTATACGCACTTAAACCGCGTGATCAACAAATACGATTTGAACATGTTCTATGTGGAAGGCCCTGGTCACGGTGGCCAAGTCATGCTGTCTAACGCTTATCTAGACGGCACGTATTCCGAAAAGTACCCATATATCTCCCAAGACGAGAAGGGCATGCAGATCTTATTCAAGCGCTTCTCCTTCCCAGGCGGGGCAGCCAGCCATGCCAACGCGCAGATCCCAGGCTCGATTCACGAAGGCGGCGAGTTAGGCTACACGCTGAGCCACGCCACCGGTGCGATTTTGGACAACCCTGATGTGATCGCCGCGGCGGTCACTGGTGATGGCGAAACTGAAACCGGGCCGCTGGCAGCCAGCTGGTTCTCCAACACCTTCATCAACCCGATCAACGACGGGGCCGTTTTGCCGATCGTGCATATGAACGGCTTCAAGATCTCCAACCCGACGATCTTGTCACGCAAGTCTGATGCCGACTTGACCAAGTACTTCGAAGGCATGGGCTGGGCGCCGATTTTTGTGGAAGGCGACGATGTCAACAAGCTCAACCCGATCATGGCAGCCGCCATGGACAAAGCCATCGAATCGATCAAAGCCATCCAAAAGCACGCCCGTGAAACCGGCGATGCCACGATGCCGCATTGGCCGGTATTGATCGTGCGCACGCCAAAAGGCTGGACTGGCCCGAAGACTTGGAACGGCGAACCGATCGAAGGGTCTTTCCGGGCCCATCAGATCCCGATTCCAGTCAAGCGCGACGACATGACTCACAAAGAATCGCTGGAAGACTGGCTGCGTTCGTATAAGCCGGAAGAACTTTTTGACGAGAATGGCACCTTGATCCCAGAACTTAAGGCCTTAACGCCTAAAGGGGACAAGCGCATGGCTGCCAACCCGATCACCAACGTTGGCTACCACGCCAAAGACTTGATCTTGCCAGACTTTAAAGACTACGCTTTGGACAACACCAAGCGCGGGCAGAATGTTAAGCAAGACATGATCGTATGGTCGGATTATCTGCGCGATTTGATCAAGCTCAACCAGCACAACTTCCGCGTGTTCGGCCCTGATGAAACGATGTCCAACCGCTTGTATGGCTTGTTTGAAGCCACTAACCGCCAGTGGCTGGAACCGATCAATGGTGAAGGCTGCGACGAGGATATGGCGCCGGCTGGGCGGATCATTGATTCGCAATTGTCCGAACACCAAGCAGAAGGCTTTGCAGAAGGTTACACGCTGACTGGCCGCCACGCCTTGTTCACTTCTTACGAAGCATTCTTGCGCGTGGTGGATTCCATGCTGACGCAGCATTTCAAGTGGATGCGCGAAGCGGCTAAAGAAGACTGGCATCGTCCATATCCGTCTTTGAACGTGGTGTCGACGTCAACTTCCTTCCAACAAGACCACAACGGCTACACGCACCAAGATCCTGGGATTTTGACGCATTTAGCCGAGAAGAAGCCGGAATTCATTCGCGAATATTTGCCGGCTGATGCCAACTCCTTGCTGGCAATTTCGCCGAAGGTCTTCACGTCGCATAACACGATCAACTTGTTGATCACTTCCAAGCAGCCGCGGCCGCAATTCTACTCCATTGAAGAAGCGCAAGTCTTGGCTAACAACGGTTTGAAGCGCATCGATTGGGCGTCTAACGATGATGGCGTTGAACCGGATGTGGTGATGGCCGCTGCTGGTACGGAACCGAACATGGAAAGCTTAGCAGCGATCAACTTGCTGCATGACAACTTCCCTGATTTGAAGATCCGCTTTATCAACGTGGTAGATCTGTTGAAGCTGCGCGCACCACAACGCGATCCGCGCGGGCTTTCTGATGCGGAATTCGATCGCTACTTCACCAAGGATAAGCCAGTGTTCTTCGGCTTCCATGGATTTGAAGACTTGATCCGCGACATTTTCTTTGATCGGCATAACCATAACTTGTATGTGCATGGCTACCGTGAAGAAGGCGCGATCACCACGCCGTTTGATATGCGGGTCTTGAATGAACTTGATCGCTTCCATTTGGCCAAAGACGTGATCGAACACGTCCCAGCTTATGCTGATAAAGCGGCAGGTTTCATTCAGAAGATGGATGACACTTTGCAGTATCATCACGATTATATCCGTCAAACCGGCGAAGATATTCAAGAAGTCTTGGACTGGACTTGGCACGATATCAAGTAAGCTAACAAGGCGCTTGTGTCACTCTTAATGGAGTGATGCAGGCGCTTTTTGGTCCCCAGAGCGAAGTGGCGCGCATTTAGCGGAGGACTTGGTAAAGCCCGGGCAGGTGTTGCTTCGGCGCGTGGGGCGGCAAGCCGATCAGGCAGTGCGGCCGTCTGCAACCGCGCAAAGTACGCGCGTTTTCCGACTAAGTTTAAAGCCCGCATCGCTGCGCTCAACGCGGTCTTTAAACTTGCCGCGTGTGGTGTCGAGCAAGCCTCGCAAAGAACGCGAGTCTTCCTGGACACCACACGTTTCAC
Organism: Lacticaseibacillus jixiensis; assembly: GCF_042847315.1. Lineage (NCBI taxonomy): Bacteria > Bacillati > Bacillota > Bacilli > Lactobacillales > Lactobacillaceae > Lacticaseibacillus > Lacticaseibacillus jixiensis. Next base: position 27,596 of record NZ_BAAFPR010000015.1, on the reverse strand, counting down.
GGCCTGATTGGCTTGCCGCCCCACGCGCCTACGCAACACCTGTCCTACCTCATTCGCATCAGGATATTGAATTATGCGATCTCGTGATGAACAGTGCAGCACAAGCTTTGGGCCAAGAGCGCAATGGGCGTGGCGAGCAGTGTAGGTCAGGTGATGTGTCCGATCAACGCGGATCATGCTGTCTTGCGATCAAGGATATGTTGGGCAGTTTGTGCGGAAAGTTCAGGATTGCAATTGTGGTGCATGCTGGCGCTCGTTTGATGCGACCAGTACGGCTAATGTTTGCGCTTTCTATAGGTGAGTTGGTATGCTTGAAGTAGCCAGAAAGGAGCGTCATTCATGATCAATATGGACAACCTGCAAACTTTCCTCCAACAACGCACCTTCGATCCGGTCGTGTCGGTGTATTTGCCTCAAGATCCGCATCAAGAAGTGGCCAGCTTGGCCCTGCAGTTGCGGCATTTGGTGGCGCATGCGCAAGAAGTAATGGCAGACACTTGGCCTAAGCAAGATTTTGCGCCATACCAGGCCTTGTTTGATACGGCTTTTGACACGCCGAAGCGCTTAAGCGACCCGCATATCAGCGGCTTTGGTTTCTTGTGCGATGGTCAACAGTTGGCCAGCTTTGAACTTGAAACACCAGTCAAAGAAGCGGCGATGGTGACAGCCGATCCGCAATTGTTGCCGCTGTTGGCTGACGCGCAAGTGGGGCAGGATTTTGATTTGTTGGTGCTGCAACAAGATAAAATCGCCTTATACCGGCATGAACATGATGAACTCAAGCTCGTGGCGCTGCCAGATGACGCGCCGCAGACTTTGACTGGGGCGCTTGGGGATGAACGCCGCGGTGGAGCGTTGAACTCGGTAAGCCAAGGGCCTGATGCGGTGAGCTATCATGGCCATGGTGACAAGTCTGCTGAAGCTGACATCGATTTGCGCCGGTTCTTTACCGCCGTTGATGATTACGTGGCAACCAACTATTCCAAAGCCGACCACCGGCCGCTGGCGTTGATGGGGCTGAGTCAAAATATCGCCGTTTTCCGCGGACTGAGTCAGAATCCGTATCTGACCACGGTGCAGTTGGCGATGAGCCCGAATCATCTGACCAAAACGGCACTTGTGCGGGCAGGCCGGGCGCTGCGCGAAGATTTCCAAGCTCATGCACGCTTTGAATTACTGGAAGAAATCGCTGCGGCCCAAGACGCCAGCCGCTTGGTCAGCGGCCCGGATAACGTGGCCATGGCATTGAGTCAGAATGCGGTGGCGCACTTGCTGCTGCGTTCGCCGGCGCGGGTCAACGGTTTGTTAGTTGAAGGCCAAATCGTGACCGACACGCCGCAAGCGGCGCATAACAACGTGCTGAATGACTTGGCGATTCAGACCTTGATTCAAGGCGGCAAAGTCAGCTTGATGCAGCCAGATGAATTGATGGCGGATGCCGTAGCCATTGCCCGTTACGCCCAATAACGTTAAAACCGCAAAGGCTGAGACATTGCGGTTGCGCCAATAATGCAAACTGCTCTGCACCACGATTCGCACTATGAATCGCGGTGCAGAGCAGTTTACGTTACTTGGCATTGCTTTCTGGCAGGCGAGGGGCAAAATGTTTCACGTGAAACATTTTGCCCCTCGCCTAGACTTCGATATCCAGCAAATGGCGGGCGATTTGGTTGGCAAAGCGCAAGGCCACATCGTCGACTAGCGGGCGCGGGCTAGCATTGGTCAGCCAATGGATCCCTTCAGTCGGCACGCCCCAACAGTACAAACGCCCTTGGGTGCGATGATGGGCGTCAAGCAATTGGTGGGTGTGGCGATCGACCAATAAGGCGCCGGTTTGCAGGCGCTTTTCGGCGCTGAGCTGCAAGGTCAACGGCGCCGCCAACCCGTCATGCAGCAGTTGTTTGATTAACGGGTTGGTGCTGACTAAGGCGTTAGGCGAAGGCACCCGCGCTTCGATCAACGCTGTGGCGCGATAGGTGACGTCTGCTTGATCTGTGGTGATCACAAAGCGGTTATGGGCGCCTTGTACTTGCATGTTCGGCGGCAATAACGTCATCACACCGGCGTCGATCAGCGCTAACAACTCGGCATTGCGGCGTCTAGGCGGGCCGATGGACAAGAAGCTGTTGATGCTGTTGAATTGACGCAAGAACCAATCCAGATACTCGTCGTCGCTTAACAAGTGGCGTTCCAGCAGCTGCCTAACTGCGTCGCGCATATCTCGAAACACTTCTAAAGCACTGCCTAGCGGATCGGTTTTGCTGCCGCCAGCGGCATGGGCGATGTCTGCGGCCAGAAAATCGTGGATCGTGGCTGGCCAATCCTTTGTCGCTTGCGGATGCAACAGTTCGTCCCAGTCCAAGCGTTGGGCTTTGGGCAAGGCAAGCTTGGCCAAAGCGGCTTCTGGTGCTTGGGCAAAAGCCAGTTGAAAAGCTGGTAAGTCAATGTTTGGATGCTTGAGTTCGATCAAGCGCGTGTAGTAAATATATTCGACTTCGTGGCGCAAAGCGGACATGAAGGTGGCCCCATCGATTTGGCCAACTTGCTGCCAAGCGGCAAATTGCGCATCGGTGAGAAACAGCGGCTGAGTCAATTCGCCTGGGGCTTTTTGGTTAAGGGCTTTGGCGTGGTAAGGGAAACCGCGGCGCGAGCCTGCCAGCAGAATGGGTTCTTGGCCGCTGGGCAAATACTTGAGCTGGCCATGGTCACTTGGCACATAGCGGCCGCCGCGGCCGATCGTCAAGCGGGCAATGAAGTCATGCGCACTCAGGCCCAAGCCGCGAATGGCCACGACATCAGTCGCTTGCAACGGTGATAAATCGCCTTCTGCCGGGAAATTCGGCGGCAGGTATAACAAGTCATGTGCCTTGGCATAAGCGCTTAAGGCGGCTTGTTCATCAGTAGGTTCATTGATCGAGTTGCCTAAGGCCATGACCACGGTATCATAAGTGCTTTGACCAACGGCGGTGTCAACGCTGAAGCCATTGGCGCTGCGGTGGACAGCGGCAACTTTTTGGCGCAAGTGCTTGATCGTGAAGTTGTGCGGGGCTTGATCGCGCAAATAGGTGTAGCACCATTGCAGGTAATAGCCGTACAGTGCGCGGCTGGCATAATCGTTGGCGCCTAAATGCTGGCTTTCGGTGACTAAAGCTGCCGGGGCGTGTTGTTGGCGCAGGCCGCTTGCGGCATTATGGGCCCAGGCAAACAGTGATGGGCCAGGTAAAGCCGGGCCAACATCGCGCACGGTTTGATCGTAGAACAGCGTGATCTGGCTGGCGACGGTGTTCATCAACAAATATGGCGCTTGATCGCCGCGCCACACGCGCCCGCCGATGGGTTGCGGATCGATCAAGGTGACAGACAGGGGCGAGAATGGCGCAGTGCGGTGCCAAGCCAGCAGGCGGTTAAGTACCAGTAGCCCGCGGGGTCCGGCGCCGATACAGCAAATGTCCATGGTGACCTCCTTTGGATGCGCTTTACTCCATTATACTAAGTCGCCGCCGCCGCTCAAAATAATCCGTTTAATTCACGGCATTTCGTGCGATAATAGCAAGGTAACGTGGCGTACAACGCCGGAAAAAAGTGAGGCTTTTGTGATGAGGATTGCAGTCGTTGGGTGTACCCATGCCGGTACCGCCGCCGTGACGGAAATCTTAACGCGTCATCCTGAGACGACCGTCGATGTTTTCGAACGCCGAGCGGATATCTCGTTTCTTTCTTGTGGGATCGCTTTGTATCTTGAAGGCACAGTGGAACACTTGTCGTCGATGTTCTACGCTGATGCCGCACAGCTGGAGGCAATGGGGCCTAATGTTCATGTCCATTTGCGGCATGATGTGGTAGGCATCGACGCCAAGGCGCATCGCTTAGACGTGCAGAATATGGTCACCGGTGCGAAGTTCTCACAAGGTTATGACAAGTTGATCATGACTACCGGCAGTTATCCGGTAGTGCCGCCAGTCCAAGGGGTTTCTTTGCCGCGGGTCTTGATGTGCAAAAGTGCCGACGACGCAGAAGCGATTAAAGTCAGCGCCAAAAAGGCCAAAACCATTGCGATCATCGGCGGCGGCTACATTGGCGTTGAGCTGGCTGAAGCGTACAGCCGCATCGGGCGCAAGGTGATTTTCATCAATGGGGTGCATGGCTTGTTGAGCCATTACATTGATAAAGAATTACAACAACAAGTCGTTGCAGAATTGGAAGCCCATGGGGTGACGACGTTCCTGCATGAAACGGCGCTGCAGTTTGACAGCAATGCGCATACGGCTTTCATTCGTACCGATAAAGGCGAACACCAAGCCGACTTGGCCGTGGTGTGCGTAGGCTTTCGGGCGATGACAGAGCTGCTGGAAGGCCAAGTCGACATGATGGCTAACGGCGCCATTCACGTTAACGATTATATGCAAACCAGCGACCCGGATATTTATGCGGCAGGGGATTCGACAGCGGTGCATTTTAACCCGACTGGCGAAGACGCTTATGCGCCGCTGGCGACGAATGCCATTCGCCAAGGCAAGCTGGCCGGGCGCAATGTGTTTGGCAACGCGGTGCGCTATATGGGCACCCAGTCGACTAGCGCCATGCGGCTGTATGACAAGGCTTTGGCCTGCACGGGGATGACGCTGCATCGCGCGCTTGAAGCAGGCTTGCCGGCAGCCAGTGTCACCATGACCGATGCTTATCGCCCGGAGTTTATGCCTGATGCGTATCCGCTAAGTATGGCGCTGGTGTATCGCAGCGACACGCGCGAGATCTTAGGCGCGCAGTTCTTAAGCCAACACGAGATCACAATGGCCGCAAACCTGATTTCGGTGATGATCCAAAACCACAACACCATTGATGACTTGGCTTATGTCGACATGTTGTTTAACCCTTGGTATGATAAACCATGGAACTACTTGAATTCGCTTGGGCAGCGTGCCGTTGCCCAAGCCGATGGCCTGACGCAACCTAAGGAGTAATCAACAATGAATGTATGGAATCTGATTGGCTTGGCCGCATGGGTGATCTTGTTGGCCTACTTGGTTTTTGTGATCATCAACGTCCGCAGCCGGCATCTTAAAATGGTGGTCGTTTATCGGCGACATCATTCGCTTAACACCGCCTTGATCGATTGTGCAGAGATCTTGGTGGGCGTGTTGGCGATTTACGCGATGAGCTGGGTGACTTGGCTGCGGCCAGTGGACTATGCAGACAGATCCGCCATCAGTGTGAAATACACCTATGACAAGCTGATCATGCAAACCGATGCCAATCGTTCTTACTTCGTTAGTGTCACTTCAGGCAACGGCACCAAGCCGACGCATTATTACACGTATTGGACAGAAGGCACTAAGTATCAAATCTCCAGCCGCAACGCCGATGTTTCAACTGCTACCGATCCTTTGACGGTACGGGCTTCAGCATATCCATGGGACAACAAGCAGCTGGCCAAGTTAGAAAAAATCGATGAGAAAGCTTATGTGGCCACTTATATCGGCACCTATAAGCCAACTGTGCTCAACGGCTTGGCGATGCATGTCGGCCATACCGCCCAGCGCTTCTCGTTGATCCGCATCCCCAACGACACTTTCCAGAAAGTCGCGGGCAAATAGCAATACCAAACAGCGCCTGCAGTTGATCATTGTGATCGGCTCCAGGCGCTGTTTCGCTTTGGGTCTTCGTCGAGCTGCGCAGCCCAACGCGGCGTGATATAAGGCATGACGCCGCTTGGGCCAAAAGCGCCCAAACGTCATCCTGTCTTATATCCACCGCTAAGAGCAGGCTGCTTCGCTTTGGGTTCTTCGTCGAGCTGTGCAAAGCAACGCGATCGCGTGTAAGCTGGTCTGATCTTATGGCAAAGCCCGCCATTAGCTCAGGCCAGCTTACACACATCGCTAAACCCGCTTTGCTTCGCTCTGGTACAAAAAAACCGCCAGCACGATAAGGCTGACGGTTTTGGTTATTTGCCGTTTGGTTTGTGTTCCATGTAGTCGCGGAGGTTCGCCACGACAGATGGGTCTGGGGCCTCACGCATCGCTTTGATGTTATGGATGTGCTCCACAGAGACGTGACTGTTAAGCGCCATCTCAGTATCGGTAAGATGGTTCTTGCGCTGGAAATCGATGATCTCCCGAGAAAATGCGTTAACCTGGTCTTTTTCGCTCATGCTCCTAATTGCCTCCTCGAATTCTTACTTCCCAGTATACCGAATTTTTAAGGCAATGAGCAAATAAGTTGCATTCGCAAACAATTGTTTGTATAATAAAAGTAAGTGAATGTCACCCTTGTCAGTGAAGGGAGCGAGTCGTATGGCCCCATATGCTTACTTGCAAGAACTAGCTGGCCAACAAACCACGCCAATGCGCGTGCGTGTGTGGGAGAACAAGAACGTCGTGATCCGACGCAATTTAGATAATAATAACGGCCTCGTGACCCAAATTTGGGATGCATGGTTGCGCCAGACGTTGCGGCCTTTCAGCGGCTTTGAGCCGTTGATCGAAATCGATGTGTTCGGCGAGCACCCAGATATCCGCTTCTTTGCCGAGAAGCAGCTGGCCGATGCCGTGCACTATTTGCTACATGTTGATAAACAATTGATGTCTAGTGTGTGAACGCCGCAGCTTGCTGCGGCGTTTTTTTTATCCAGAGCGGAGGGCGCGTTGCGCCGCGCAGCTCGACGAAAAACCAGAGCGAAGCAAAGCGGGTTTAGGGCCGGCTTATTGGATAATCTGCGTCTCGATGCACTTGGCGATTTCTTTGAGCTGTTCGCGTGTCATCGTTTCTGCTGACAAGTGGCCATAATAATCTTTAAAGGCAGCTAAACTGGAAAATCCGTCAGGTTCTGGCGCACTTTGATCACTGTCGTTCTGCGGAGCGTCATCACCGTCCAGCCGGCCGTTTAAATCGACAATGTTGTTGCCGTTGACTTGCGGGTACGCGTAGATAACGAAGCCGTGAACAAACGGTGTGATTTGCAGATGCTCGTCGAGAAAACGGTGGAGTTTGAACATGGTGGTTTTGACTTGCTGGGCGGGGTCATGCCATTTAGCATAGCCTTCAAGCGGCTCGTCCGGCTTGGCGACCAGCGTGAAGAAATCTGCAGGCGCCAGGTTGCGGATCGGGTTGGGCAGCGCATCTTCGATGATTGGCCAAAATACGGCGCATTCTTGCTGCAGTTGAGGCAGGGTAATTTCGTGATAAATCGTGCCGCTCCAATACTTGGTTTCAAGGACAAATAACCCGCGGCGGCTGAGCAGCAAGTGATCGATTTGTCGGTTGGGCTTGCCGTCGTTAACGCTCAAAAACAGGTTCGAGTAAATTTTAATACCGTCTTTGCCATACTGGTCTCGCAGCGATTTGGCCATTTTGTAGGTTTCGTATTCACCACGGTTGGTGTAGGGACGATCGAGCATTGTCATGATAAAGGACCTTCTTTCAAGTTTAAGCTAAGTAGCTTTGAAACGAGGACAGGGTTACGCATACCGGTTAATAATTCTCAGACGGAGCAAATATAGCGCATTTATTAACGTCATACAATGAGCAATCAACGAAGAAATGATGACGAGGTTGCACAATCTTTCCAAAAGATTTTGCTAACAAAAAATTAGCCGTTTTGCTTTAACTCACTAAAAGTAAGTGCTATAGTAGTCCTTGTAATCAAATGCAATCATTCAGGAGGACATGCACATGACAGTTGTAAACGGGTACCAACAAAGCGATAACGAACAGAAACTGGACATTTTAAACCTGCCTGCATTGGAAGCAGAAGCTAAGAAGATCATTCCGGCTGGAGGATTTGGCTATATCGTCGGCGGAGCTGAAGATGAATGGACCTTGCGCCAGAACACGAAGGCATTCGAACACGCCCAAATCGTGCCTAAGGCCTTATCCAACATTGAGAACCCGGATCTTTCCACCAAGGTTTTCGGCATCGACTTGAAGACACCGGTGATGATGGCCCCGGCTGCGGCGCAAGGTTTGGCGCACAGCCAAGGTGAGAAAGCGACAGCCAAAGGGGTAGCGGCAGTCGGCGCATTGATGAGCCAAAGTACTTATTCTTCGACTTCTATTGCCGACACTGCAGCGGCAGCACCTGGTGCCCCACAGTTCTTCCAACTGTACATGTCCAAAGACTGGTCCTTCAACGAAAGCCTGCTGGATGAAGCCAAGCGCGCTGGTGCTAAGGCGATCATCTTGACGGTGGATGCCACGGTCGATGGTTATCGGGAACAAGACATCATCAACAATTTCCAATTCCCGATCCCAATGGCCAACCTTGAGAAATTCGCTGCAGGGGATGGCAAAGGCAAAGGGATCGGTGAGATCTACGCTGCCGCAGCCCAGAAGATTTCTGAGGCTGATGTGCGCCGGATCGCTGAATATACCGATTTGCCAGTGATTGTTAAAGGCATTGAATCTCCTGACGACGCTTTGCGCGCTATCGGCGCCGGCGCTAGCGGCATCTATGTTTCCAACCATGGTGGGCGTGAACTTAACGGCGGCCCAGCGGCGTTTGATACCTTAGCCGGCATTGCCAAGGCGGTCAACCATCGCGTGCCGATCATCTTCGATTCCGGCGTACGCCGCGGCAGTCATGTGTTCAAGGCGCTGGCTTCTGGCGCTGACTTGGTTGCTTTTGCGCGGCCGGTGATCTACGGCTTGGCTTTAGGCGGTGCGCAAGGGGTGCAAAGCGTGTTTGAGCAAATCGACCATGAATTAGAAATCGTGATGCAACTGGCAGGCACCAAGACGATCGATGACGTGAAGCATGCGCCATTGACCCACTACAGCTACCAAGACTAAACAATAGACGGCTTGTGGAACCTGTGAGGGTTTGCAGGCCGTTTGCCGCAGGCGGGTTTTTAGCGTGAACAAGCGCTTGCATGGTATAATGTAGGCGAGGTGAGCGCAATGAAGGTATTGATCTTATATGCTTCGATCACAGGCAATGCTAAAGGAATGGCCCGGATCTTGGCGCAATTTTTCGAACACGCAAAGGCACAAGTGACGATCGGTGAGATGCAGCAAACTGATGCGGCGAAATTGCTGAATTATGATGCGGTGATCTTGTCGATGTACACCTGGTCTGGCGGCACGATCCCTGAAGAAAGCCAAGACTTCTTCGCCGATTTGAAGCAAATCGATTTCACCAAGAAGCCTTTGGTGTTCGGCTTAGCCGGAACCGGCGATCGCTACTATGGCCAAGACCGCTACAATACCGCGCCGGATCATTTTGCCGCGGTGTTGACCCAAGGCGGCGCGATTCAAGGGGCCAGCCCGATCAAGATCGAACAAGGCGCCACGCAAAAGGACATGCCGGCTTTTGCCACGTTCACCAAGCAGGTCATCTCGAAGGTGCAGTCGGTGCAAGCATGACGATGTGACGCCGACAAGTGAGGAGGGATCATCGTGGACGAAGCGGTATTCTTTAATCCAGGCGATGCGATCGCCAACGACTACGATTACGCAGCCGCGCGGCGCAGCGCGCAGATCTTCAAGGCGCAGGATATAGCAGACAAAGGGTTAGTGATCGTGCAAGATCAAAGCGGCAAGTTCTCGGTGTTCTACGAGGCCGCCGCAGTCGATGCAGCAGCAGGCAAGAAACCGGCCAGCCAATACACGATCATGGCCCATATTTAAGAGGCAGTATGCAGTCGATTTGGTATCGCAGCGGTTTGAGTGTCGTCGCCATTGGCTTGGCAGCATGGTTATGGCACGAATGGCACCAGCCCATGCCCGACCCCATGTCCGGCGGATTCGCCGCCTTGGGGCTAGGGGTAGTGGTGGTGTTATTAGCCGCAAGCTTTTGGAAAAAATAACCAGAGCGCAGTGGCGCGCTTGAGCGGGTCGGGTAGCCTAGCTGTCGTGCTTGAGGCGTACTTTGCCTCGAGTACGACAGCGTAGCTAACCGCACCCGCGATGCGCCACGGAGCTCGACGAAGAAACCCAGAGCGGAGCAAAGCGGTTTTAGCGGTGGATATAAGACGGGATGACGTTTGGGCGGTTCATGCCCAAGCGGCGTCACGGCTTATATCACGCCGCGTTGCTTTGCGGAGCTCGACGAAGAAACCCAAAGCGCAGTGGCGCGCACTTAGCGGTAGATATAAGGCGGGATGGCAGTTGGGCGTTCTTTGCCCAATTGACGTCACGACTTATATCACACCGCGCTGCGCCACGTAGCTCGACGAAGGAACCCAAAGCGCAGTGGCGCGCACTTAGCGGGTCGGGTAGCCTAGCTGTCGTGCTTGAGGCGTACTTTGCCTCGAAGTACGACAGCGTAGCTAGCCGCACCCGCGCTGCGCCACGCAGCTCGACGAAGATCCACCACAAGGAGGTACGCTTATGGCAACTTTGACCCCAGCAATGCAGGAAATGATCGGCAAACAGCTGAATTTCTTGGCAACAGCAGACGAGAACGGCAATCCGCAAGTCGGCCCTAAAGGCACGATGCGGGTGTTTGATGACCACCGGTTGATTTATAACGAAGAAACCGGCAAGCAGGCTTGGCACAATCTCAATGACAATCACAAAGCCGCTGTGGCGGTAGTTGATCGCGCCGCTTTGAAAGGCTTCCGCTTTGAAGGCACCGCGGAGTTTCACACTGATGACCAGATCTACGCGGATGCGGCGGCATTTGCCGAAGCAAGACATTTGCCACCGGCGATTGCGGCAGTGGTGATCAACGTTAAGCGCATTTATCGCTTGGACGTCGGCAGTGTTGCAGGTGATTTAATCGAAGCTGATCCTGAATAATCAAAAAGGCAGGTCCCGCAATTTGCGGGACCTGCCTTTTTATGGGCATCAAGCCGGTTGGCCGATGCGTTGTTGATGACTTTGGACGATGAGATCGGCGATGCCTTGGGCAATGTTTTCGTTGCGCAAGATCGGGCCATGCGCGTAGCTGCCGAAAGTGTTCTTATAGCGCATGCCTTCAACACCGTCTTCTGGATTGTTGCCGTAGCCTTGGATCATTTTGCCTAAAGGCTTCAGGCGCTTAGGGTCGTCGAAGTAGGTGCGCCCGGAGTGATTCTCGAAGGCGCGCACCGTGCCGAAACTGGTTTCAAACTCGGTGTCGCCGATCATCCGCGCGTCAGCTTTAAACACAGTATGCAGCGGCAAGATGCCTAAGCCTTCAATGGTATGGCCGTCGCTGGTTTCATAATAAGCGCCGAGCAGCTGATAGCCGCCGCAGATGGCCAGCATCGGCTTGCCGGCTTCAATATAGTCGCTTAAGGTCGCTTTGTGCCGCTTGAGGTCGCGGGCGACGACGGTTTGTTCGTAGTCTTGGCCGCCGCCGAAGAAGACGAAGTCGTAGTCTGCCGCGTTAAAAGGCGCCTCTAAACTGATGTTGTCGACACGCACGTCATAGCCGCGCTGGTTAAGCCAGTAGCGCAAGATCTTGACATCGCCTGAGTCGCCGTAAGTGTTCATCAGGTCTTCATACAAATATGCGATCATGATCGGTTCAGACAATTCGTTCACCTTACTTTCGTTTAGAGCATTTTACCATATTTTCCGGTGCTTGTCCGCTGTGGGGAAGTTGTGAAACATTCTGAGCGGCAGTTGTTGTTGTCAGGCAATTAAGTTACACTAGAATGTGATGTGAAACGCGCTAATTAAGGCGTGCAAACCGGATGTTGTAAGGAATGGTGGCCAAGATGGACCGTGAAACATTTGCGACAGCACTCACTGCTTTAGGCATACAGCCGACGCAACAGCAACTTGCGCAATACGCAACATATTATACGTATTTAGTCGCTGAGAATCAGAAAATGAACCTCACTGGGATCACCGATGAACCCGGGGTTTATTTGAAACACTTCTATGATTCATTAACGCTGGTCAAGGCTTTGCCAGAATTGCTGACAAAGCAGCGGACATTGTGCGACGTTGGCGCTGGGGCGGGCTTTCCGTCGCTGCCAGTGAAGATCGCAGCGCCGCAGCTTGAAGTCAGCATTGTCGATTCGCTTAACAAGCGCATCGAATTCTTGCAGCGCTTAAGCGCCAAGTTGGACTTAACGCAGGTGCAGTTGTATCACGACCGCGCCGAAACCTTCGGCGCGAAGAATTCAGTCCATCGTGAAGCTTACGACGTGGTCACGGCGCGGGCAGTGGCGCCGCTGAATGTGTTAGCCGAGTTGTGCTTGCCGCTGGCTAAAGTCGGCGGGGTGTTTGTGGCCATGAAGGCCTCAGCAGTTGACGCTGAACTTGACGCCGCCAAGTTGGCGGTGGCCACGTTAGGCGGCAAGATCACCCAGGTCGTTGAGTTGACGCTGCCGGAATCAGGCGATCCGCGAACCCTTGTGGTGATTGAGAAGCGCAAGCCAACGCCGAAGAAATACCCTCGCAAGCCGGGCACGCCAAGCAAATTACCACTGGGAGGTCAATGAGATGGCGTTACCATTTTTCGGAAAGAAGAAAGCGGCATCGACGGATCTGACGGTGCAAGAGATCCCGCTGGATAAAATCGTGCCTAACCGCTTCCAGCCGCGCAAAGTGTTCACCGACCAAGCAATCAGTGAGCTGGCTGAAACCATTCAAACGCATGGCTTGCTGCAGCCGATCGTGTTGCGTGAATATGCTGCCGGCGCTTATGAGATCATTGCCGGTGAACGGCGCTTTCGTGCGATGCAGCACTTGCATATGGCCAAGGCGCCAGCGATCGTGCAGAAGATGTCAGATGAAGAATCGGCTGCGATGGCCTTGATCGAGAACTTGCAGCGCGAAGGCTTGTCGGCGATCGAAGAAGCCCAAGCTTATGTTGAGCTGATGAGGCTCAACGACTGCACCCAAGCCCAGCTGGCGACGCAATTAGGCAAGAGCCAATCATTTGTGGCTAACAAGTTGCGGCTGTTGAAGCTTTCAGAACCGGCGCAACAAGCGATCATGAATCAAGAAATCACCGAACGCCACGGCCGAGAGCTTCTGCGCTTAGACGATTATCAACAACAATTGATGCTGCATCGGATCTTAAACGATGGCATGACCGTTAAAGAAACCAGCCTTGCCGTTGAAGCGGTGTTGCATCCGGAGTTGGCCCAAGCCGCCAAGAAGCCTGGTCAGCCGGCGCCAGCCAAGCATACGGCCAAAGCAAAGAAGAAGGCGCAGCGCGCGCCGCAAAGTCACGACACGCGCATGGCTGTTAATACGCTGAAACAGTCGGTGCACTTGATCGAAGAAGCCGGCATGTCGGTGAAAATGACCGAAGAAGACGCCGACACGGTGTATCGGATCGTGATCGAGTTGCCTAAACAAAGCTAGATTTGTGAAGGAGGGTACTATGGCACACATCATTGCCGTCGCCAACCAGAAAGGCGGCGTGGGAAAAACCACCACGACGATCAACTTAGGCGCTTGCTTAGCCAATGCCGGCAAGAAGGTGCTGATCGTTGATGCCGACGCACAAGGCAACGCCACTAGCGGTGTTGGCATCCAAAAGCCAGACGTTGCCAAAGATATTTACGACGTGCTGGTCAACGAAGACCCAATTTCTTCAGCCTTGTTACAAACCAGCCACGACAATCTTTGGATCGTCCCGGCGACGATCCAGCTGGCTGGTGCCGAAATCGAATTAACCAACCAAATGGCGCGTGAATTGCGGATGAAAATGGGCCTGGCTGCCGTTGAGCAAGACTTTGATTATATCTTGATCGATTGCCCGCCAAGTTTGGGGCAATTGTCGATCAATGCCTTCACTGCCGCCCATTCGATTTTGATCCCGGTACAAAGCGAATACTATGCGCTGGAAGGCTTGAGCCAACTGCTCAACACCGTGCGTTTGGTGCAGAAGCATTTTAACCCGACGTTGAGTATCGAAGGGGTGCTGTTGACGATGTATGATCGGCGCACCAACTTAGGTGCACAAGTCATTGAAGAAGTGCGCAAGTATTTCGGGGATAAAGTTTATGAAACCATTATCCCGCGCATCACCCGCTTGGCGGAAGCGCCGAGTTATGGCATGCCGATCGTCGATTATGACCCGAAGTCCAAAGGAACCGAAGTCTATACACAATTGGCCCAGGAGGTGTTAAAGGCTCATGGTGAATAAGAATAACAAAGGTTTAGGCCGCGGTATCGACGCCATTTTCCAAGAATTCGAGAATCCTGACACCACATTGAGCAGTGTCACCGAATTGCCGCTGACTGACATCCGCCCGAACCCTTACCAGCCGCGGCGCACCTTTGATGAAGCGGCACTTGCTGAGTTAGCCGATTCGATCAAAACCACCGGCGTCTTCCAGCCGATCATTGTGCGCAAGTCGGTCAACGGCTACGAGATCATCACCGGCGAACGCCGTTTCCGCGCGTCTAAGCTCGCCGGCAAAACAACGATCCCGGCGATCGTGCGCCAATTCGATGATCCGGAAATGATGGAAATCGCGGTGTTGGAGAACCTGCAGCGTGAGGACTTGACCCCGCTTGAAGAAGCGCATGCTTATGACACCTTGATGGTGAAGCTGAACTTGACCCAACAAGCCGTTTCCGAGCGCTTAGGCAAGTCGCGGCCCTATATTGCCAACGCTGTGCGCTTGTTGACCTTGCCTAAAGAAGTGCAAGGGATGCTTGATGATGGCCGCTTGTCTGGCGCCCAAGCGCGCGGGTTGTTGCGGCTGAAGGACAAGTCGCAACTGGTCGGCTTGGCCAAGCGGGCGATCAAAGAACAGCTGACGGTGCGTCAGTTGGACCAGTTGATCACGCAACTTAATTCGCAAGCGACGCCGAAGAAGAAGAAGCCGCAAACGCCGAAGTCACCATACTTGCGCGCCAGCGAGAACCAGCTTGGTGATCGCTTCGGCACCAAGGTCAACATCGCCCAAACCCAGAAAGGTAAAGGCAAGATCGAAATCGACTTCAGTAATGAGGATGATTTAACGCGAATCTTGGCATTACTTGAGGTTAATCTAGACTAAGGGGGCCCACTCATGTACGCTTTACATGATCATGTTTTAATGAAGAAGCCTCACGCATGCGGGGTCAATGATTGGGAAATCATCCGCATGGGGATGGATATCAAGATCAAATGCACTGGCTGCGGCCATATCGTCATGATGCCGCGCCACGATTTCGATCGTAAAATGAAAAAAGTGCTGGGATAGCCCAGAGCGGAGCAAAGCGGTTTTAGGGCGGAGTGTAAGGCAGGATGACGTTTGGGCGTACTTGGCCCAAGCGGCGTCATGACTTACACGCAGGCCCGTTGCTTTGCGCAGCTCGACGAAGACCACAACGTCGCAGGCCCCCGGACAGGTGTTGCTCCGGCGCGCGGGGGCTGCAAGACGGCGCAGGCTGTGCGGCCGGCTGCAACCGCGCAAAGGGCGCGCGTTTTCCGCCTAAGAATTTAGCCATGCGCTCGCTTTGCTCGCCTGCACGTCTAAATTCTTGCCGCGATCAGCATCGCAAGCCAAGCAAAGTGCGCTTGTCTCACAATGCTGATCGTTTCACGGCCTGACCGTCTTGCAGCCCCCGCGCGCCTCCGCAACACCTGTCCTACGATATTCGAATCAGGATAGATAACTTTAACCGAGGCGGAGAGAGCGGGACGGTTAACCACGCAGCTCCACCAGGGTCAAAGACAGCGACTCTGAGCAAACCCTATTTACCAACGTATGCTTCCATACACCAAACCTACAAACACAGAAAGAGTGAACGAATCCATGGCTTTAACAGCAGGTATTGTCGGCTTACCAAACGTCGGCAAATCGACTTTATTCAACGCGATCACCAAAGCAGGCGCCGAAATGGCGAATTATCCTTTTGCTACGATCGATCCTAACGTCGGCATGGTGGAAGTGCCTGATGCGCGTTTGGCGCGGATCGACGAACTGATCCCGGCCAAGAAGATCATCCACACGACTTTTGAATTTACCGACATCGCCGGTATCGTCAAAGGCGCTTCTAAAGGTGAAGGACTGGGCAACAAGTTCTTGGAGAACATTCGCCAAGTCGATGCCATCATTCACGTGGTGCGCGCTTTTGACGACGATGAGATCACCAGTGTCACCGGTAAAGTCGACCCAATCGACGATATCGAAACGATTAACTTGGAATTGGCACTGGCGGACTTAGAGTCAGTTAACAAGCGCTACGCCAAGGTCGAAAAAATCGCCCGCACTCGCGACAAAGAAGCAGTTGCTGAATTCGAGGTGCTTAAGAAGATCAAGCCGGCGCTTGAAGAAGGCCAGCCAGTGCGTTCCCTTGAGTTCAACGAGGACGAACAGCAAATCGTTAAAGGCCTGTTCTTGTTGACGACGAAGCCAGTTTTGTATGTGGCCAACATCGCCGAAGATGATATGGCTGATCCAGACGGTTGCGAATATGTCAGTCAGATCCAAGAATATGCGGCCAAAGAAGACGCTGAAGTGATTGCTGTGTCTGCCCGTACTGAAGAAGAAATCGCCGAACTCGATGATGCAGATAAGGCTGATTTCTTGGAAGCAGAAGGCGTCAGCGAATCTGGTTTGGATAAGTTGATCAAAGCTTCTTATCACTTGTTAGGCTTGGCCACGTTCTTTACGGCTGGTGGCAAAGAAACCCGCGCTTGGACCTTCAAGCGCGGCATGAAGGCGCCGCAAGTGGCTGGGATCATCCATTCCGACTTCGAGCGCGGCTTCATTCGCGCCGAAACGATGAGCTTTGCCGACTTGGATAAGCTCGGCAGCACCGCCGCAGTCCGCGAAGCCGGCCGCCTGCGTTCTGAAGGTAAGGAATATCTGGTGCAAGACGGCGATATCATCGAATTCCGCTTCAACGTCTAACCAGAGCGGAGCAAAGCGGGTTTAGCGATGTGTATAAGGCAGCCTGAGCCGATGGCGGTTTGTGCCATTGGATCGGGATGACTTATACGCGATCGCGTTGCTTTGCGCAGCTCGACGAGAACCAGAGCGGAGCAGCCCGGGTTTAGCGATGTGTGTAAGATGGCCTGAGCTAATGGCGTACTTTGCCATAAGCTCAGGACAGCTTACACGCAATCGCGTTGGGCTGTGCAGCTCGACGAGAACCAGAGCGCAGTGGCGCGCACTTAGCGGGTCGGGTAGCTTAGCTATTGCGTTTGGGGCGCATTTTGCCCCGAGTGTAATCGCGTAGCTAACCGCACCCGCGATGCGCCACGCAGCTCGACGAGGACCACACCAGCATCACAACACATTTGCACGCATGGGGGGATTTAGTAGTGGCAGATAAGAAGAACACACCAGAAGAGGTTCAGCCTGAAGTCGACGTCGAGGCGTTGTTAAGCGAGTTGACCAAGAAGAACGACGAATACGTCTTCAAGTTGCGGCGCATTCTAAAAGAACATCAATACACCGACGCGCAAGAACACAAGGTCTTAGTTGATATCTTGCCGGAGATGGTCGAGGCCCAACGCACTGGCAAGCCGGCCACTCAGATCTATGGTCCAGTGACGGTCAAAGCCGACAGTATCATCAATGCCCCAAAGCCGCGGCCGCATGTGTCGTTATGGCTGAGCGGCCTTGATTTAAGCTTGCTGTTTGCCAGCATCTTTGGCTTAATGTATGGCATAATGGGCTACTTTAAGCCCAAGGCCGTTCAAACCAGTTCTGGCTTGGCCTCTGTGATCGTCATGGCCGTCATGGCGGGGTACATCTTCGCTTATTACAATGACTGGGCGCGTCAGCCGAAGGGCAAGCGGACCAAGACTTGGCTCATTACTGTGGGCGCGTTTGCGGCGATCCTGCTGGGCTCTTTCCTGTCTACCGGTCTCTCTCAGATCAAGTCGCCGATCACCAGCCCGGCACCTTGGCAGGCCTATGCAGTGATGACGGTAGTGGGCTATGGCGCGCACTGGCTGCTTAAGCGGCGTTATAAGCTGCCAGGTTTAATGGCTGCTCAATAATCCCGAATGAAAATATATTTATTGCATCATTTGTTCGACGCAAGGAGACGTTTTGCTGAAAAAATTGGCGCTAAGTTGCCAATCGTTCGGCTCTTTTTCGCGAAAAAATGAGGCAATTCTCATTTAGAAAGCCCGCTATGACGGGCTTTTTTTAATGCTCAATAAGTAGTAATTGACGAACCTCAGGATGAATGCTATTCTGGTCAACAACAAAAAACGAAAGAGGGCTGTCCACTTGAGTAATTGGGAGACAAAGTTTGCGCGCCGCGGTTTTACATTTGATGATGTGTTATTAATACCTGCTGAAAGTCACGTTCTGCCTCAAGACGTTGACCTTTCTGTCCAACTGGCCGACAATTTAAAGCTCAACATTCCAATTCTCTCTGCTGGGATGGATACCGTTACCGAAAGCGACATGGCGATCGCCATGGCACGCCAAGGCGGCTTAGGTGTCATCCATAAGAACATGAGTATCGAAGCACAGGCTGACGAAGTGCTAACGGTTAAGCGTTCTGAGAACGGTGTGATCATCAACCCGTTCTTCTTGACTGCTAACGATCCAGTGTCTGCCGCTAACGACTTGATGAAGAAGTATCGCATCTCCGGGGTGCCGATCGTTGACTCCAAGGATTCGCGTAAGCTCACTGGGATCATCACTAATCGCGACTTGCGCTATGTCTCTAATCATGACGTGGCCATCGGCAGCGTGATGACTGCGGAACACTTGGTGACGGCACCAGCTGGAACCAGCCTTGAAGAAGCTGAGAAGATCTTGCAAGCACACAAGATCGAAAAGCTCCCATTGGTTGATGAAGCCGGGGGCCTCAGCGGCTTGATCACCATCAAGGATATTGAGAAAGTCGTCGAATTCCCGAACGCTGCCAAAGACGATCATGGCCGCTTGCTGGTTGCTGCTGCCGTTGGGGTCACCAGTGACACCTTCGAACGCGCCCAAGCCTTATTGGATGCCGGTGCTGATGCATTGGTCATCGACACGGCGCATGGTCATTCGGCAGGCGTCTTGCGCAAGATCAAAGAGATCCGCGAACACTTCCCAAGTGTGACCTTGATTGCCGGCAACGTTGCGACTGCCGAAGGTGCCGCTGCTTTGTATGATGCCGGCGTCGATGTTGTCAAAGTTGGGATCGGCCCTGGTTCCATTTGCACCACCCGGATCGTGGCTGGGGTCGGTGTACCGCAACTGACTGCGGTATACGACGCTGCAACTGAAGCCCGCAAGCGCGGCAAGACGATCATTGCCGATGGCGGGATCAAGTTCTCCGGCGATATCGTGAAGGCCTTGGCTGCCGGCGGTACTGCCGTAATGCTGGGTTCCATGTTGGCAGGGACTGACGAAGCACCTGGTTCCTTTGAAATTTATCAAGGCCGCCGCTTCAAGACATACCGCGGCATGGGTTCCATCGGCGCTATGGCGCAAGGCCATGGCAGTTCCGATCGTTACTTCCAATCCGGCGTCAACGAATCCAAGAAGCTGGTGCCAGAAGGTATCGAAGGCCGTGTGGCTTACAAAGGCAGCTTAGCTGATGTTATCTACCAAATGGATGGCGGCTTGCGCTCCGGCATGGGTTATGTTGGTGCCGGCACCATTCCAGAACTGGCCGACAAAGCACAATTTATCCAGATCTCTGGTGCAGGCTTGAAAGAAAGCCATCCGCATGACGTGCAAATCACCAAAGAAGCCCCGAACTACTCAGTCGAATAAGCTTGAAGCGTCTGCCAAAGCGGCAGGCGCTTTTTGCTTGTCTATCAAAATGAAAGGGCATATACTTTGCCCATGGAGGTGAAGGCGATGATGTTTACAGTGGTGACATTGATTTTTTATCCGCTGCTTTTCGGGTTGGCGTTCTTGGTGATCGCGTTGGGTGTGAAGTACGGGATCATCTGGGCTGTGCGCGCATTGACCGATGATGATCTGGCCAAGGTGAGCAGGCGCTTCAAGCAATAAAGGCAAAACATAAGCGTCTCCACACGCGGTGGGGACGCTTATTTGTATGCAAGGCGGTGCTTGGGGATGGGCCGCCGCTAAGAAGAACGGGCTGCTTCGCTCCCGTAGGATAACTTTGTTGTGTTAATTCAAATCCAACCAATATCGTCTCTTGTCCGTACTTTGTCTGATCAATACACGAACAGATTTCCATCCGGTTAGCTACCGCGATTTGCTGATGTCGTCAATCAAGCCAAGTACGATCCTGATTCGACTACGCGAGGACAGGCGTTGCGGAGGTGCGCGGGGAAAACGTCGGTCAGGCCGTGAAACGATCAGCGTAGTGAGACAAGCGGGTTGTGCTTGGCTCGCTTCGCTGATCGCGGCAAGTTTCAAGACCCGCGCTGAGCGAAGCGATGCGGGGCTTGAAACTTAGGCGTAAAACACGCGCACTTTGCGTGGTTGGAGCCGGCCGCACCGCCTGCGCCGACGCTTTCCCCGCGCGCCGCAGCAATGCCTGTCCGGCCCTGACCAAGACCCCGCTTTATACGCCTGTGGTCTTCGTCGGGCTGCGCAAAGCAACGTGGCGTGATATAAGTCGTGACGCCGCTTGGGCCAAGACCGCCCAAACGTCATCCCGCCTTATATCCACCACTAAACCCGCTTTGCTCCGCCCTGGGTTTGTTATTTTCTTAATACTTTTCTGCAATCAAGCGACTGCAGGTTTGCTCTGGTACAATGAATGCAGAATAGTTCCGGACAACAGGAGAATACGCTATGAAAATCTTAATCGTAGACGACGACAAAGAAATCGTTGAATTACTCAGCATTTATGTCAAGAATGAAGGCTATGAACCGATCAAGGCCTTTTCCGGAAAAGAAGCCATCACCAAGCTGGTCACGACACCTGATATCAGTTTGATGATCTTAGACATCATGATGCCAAACATGTCAGGCATCGATGTGGTCAAAGAAGTGCGCAAGGATTCGCAGATCCCGATCATCATCGTCAGCGCCAAGACTGGCGACATGGACAAGATCCAAGGCCTGATCACCGGCGCCGATGATTATGTGACCAAGCCCTTCAACCCGCTGGAAGTGATGGCGCGCGTCAAGAGCTTGCTGCGGCGGGCGCAAAACACCGTCACCAACCCGGAACCTGACGTGTTGGAAGTCGGGCCGTTGACCATCAAGAAAGATTCGCATGAAGTCACAACGCTGACTGGCAAGTCGATTTCGCTGACCGCGTTGGAGTTTGGGATTTTGTACTTATTGGCCAGTCATCCGAACCGCGTCTTCTCTGCCGACGAGATCTTCGAGCGCGTTTGGCAACAAGAATCGATCGTCTCTGCCAAAACCGTGATGGTCCATGTGTCGCATTTGCGTGACAAGATCGAAGAAGCGACCGGCGGTGAGAAAGTGATCGAAACCGTCTGGGGCGTGGGGTATAAAGTCGAGGCATAACCAATGGAGAAGGTCCACTTAACTGGCAAGGAGAAATCGGAGCTGTGGGGCGAAGGGCTGATCACGGTCATTTTGTTATTGATGCTTAACCTCGCCATGGTGGTGTTGGGCAAGCAGATGATCGCGGCTGACCCGCATTTGCAAGATTCGATTTGGGGCATCAAGAATGTGCTGACTTTTGGCCAAAATAACGTCCATTTATGGAGCTGGCAGAATTTTATTGTCGGGGCGATGGCCATTGCTGATGCGATCGTGGTGTATTGGCGCTTGATCCGGCGCTACCGCCAGATGCAAATGCGCCACGTGATCGGCGAGCTGCACTACATTGCCGATGGGCATTTTGAACACCGCATCAACTTTGAGGTGAACAGCGACTTGCAGAAGGTGATCGCTTCGATCAATGCGCTGGTGGATTCCACCGTGAATGCCATGGAAGAAGAGCGGCGCATTGAGCAGTCCAAAGATGAATTGATCACCAATGTTTCCCATGACATTCGCACGCCGCTGACCAGCATCATCGGTTATTTAGGCTTGATCGAAGACCAGCAGTATCAAAATCCCGAAGAAATGGTGAAATACACCCACACGGCATATCTCAAGGCCAAGCAAATGAAAGTCTTGGTGGAAGACTTGTTTGAATACACCAAGGCGCGCCAAACCACGACGCCGCTGAATGCTGTAGACTTTAATATGGTGGCAATGTTGGAACAATTGGCGGCGTCTTATGAGTTGGAAGCCGAGAAGAAAGGTATCGCCATCAGCGTTTCCGGCAACCCGGATCCGTTGATGATGCAAGCAGACACCGAGAAGCTCAGCCGCGTGTTCAACAACTTGATCATCAATGCCTTCAAATATGGCAAAGGGGCACGGCATCTGTTCTTAGAAGCGCAGAAAGTCGGCTCAGAAGCCGTGATCAAAGTCTCTAACGATGGGGATGCGATTCCTAACGACTCGCTGAATCGGCTGTTTGACCGCTTCTATCGCGTGGAAGGTTCGCGCTCGCAAGAAACCGGCGGCAGCGGCTTAGGCTTGGCCATTGCCCAAAGTTTCATCGCCTTGCATGGCGGCTACATCTATGCAGATTCGACGCCGGAATTAACCAGCTTCGTGATCCATTTGCCATTGCGGCTAGGCACAACGTTGAAACGTCCGCAGAAATAAACGGCGCGTGGTATGCTAGTGAGTATCAGTTCTCTAGGAGGAAAAACTTTTCATGGCAAAATTATGGCGCAGACTCGCCGGGATCGTCGCGGCATGCGCGTTGTTTATCGGCTTGGCCCAAACCACTCAGGTGCACGCGGCTGATGTTGATATCAACGCCACCGCGGCAGTCGCCGTTGAAGCCCAAACTGGTAAGGTACTGTACAGCAAAAATGCCCAGCAGGTACTGCCGCTGGCATCAATGACGAAGCTGCTGGGAATCTATTTGGTGCATCAAGCCATTGCTGATGGCAAGCTGCAATGGACAGATACCATCAAGCCCAGCGCCAGCATCACCAAGCTCAGCAACAATACCGACTTGTCCAATGTGCCGTTTCGCGCAGATGGGACCTACACGGTGCGTCAGTTGTATCAAGCGGCATTGATCGATTCGGCCAATGCCGCAATGATGCTGTTAGGCAACAAGGTGGCAGGCTCGCAAACCAAGTTCGTTGACGCCATGCGCGCCCAATTGCAAACTTGGGGCATCAACGACGCCACCATCATCAATGCCACTGGTTTAGACAACAGCGCCATTGATGCTGCCGACCGCTATCCCGGGTCCAAACCCAATGCTGAAAACACCATGTCGGCAAACGATGTTGCGAAGATCGCCCAGCACTTGCTGCATGATTATCCGCAGGTGCTTGAAACCACCAAGCTCAAGACGCTAGATTTTGTGGATAATAACGACAAGATCCCGATGACCAATTACAACGCCATGCTGCCAGGCACGAAAGCCGCGGTAGCCGGCTTGAATGTGGACGGCTTGAAAACCGGGACGACTGACCGCGCTGGCGATTGCTTCACCGGTACCGTTGAGAAAAACGGCATGCGCATCATCACTGTGGTCATGCACGCCAACGGCCAAGGCGACAACAAGCGCTTTGTGGAAACCGGTAAGCTGATGAATTGGGTGTTTGCCAACTGGAAACAAATGACAGTCACCACCAAAGGCCAACCCGTCCGCGGCCACGCCAGCTTGAAGGTCAAACACGGCACCAAAGCGCGCGTCGGGTTGAAAGCAACTAAGACGTTGAAGCTTTATGTGCCGGCTGCCACTACCGCCAAAGACTTGCGTTACACCTACACCGCACACTTGAAGCAAACCCTTGAAGCGCCGGTGCAGAAAAACGCCAAAGCCGGCAGCTTAACGGTAGGGACGGCTAATGACACCTTGGGTTACTTAAACGACAAACCCAGCAAGTCTGTGACCCTAGTCACGGCCAAGCAAGTCAAGCGCAACAACACCTTCAAGCTGATCTTGCATGGAATCGGCGAGTGGTTTAGCAGTTTGTTCTAAGCGTAAACGGTTCACTTCAATTGAGGTGGACCTTTTTTATTGCTTGGCGGCTGTGGCTAACGGCGGATGCAGCGCCAGCAGCAACGCGGTATGATGAAAGCAGATAGACGAAAGGATGCGGCAATATGGAATATCATCCAATCACACCAGCCGGCGTGGCGGCTTTTAAAGCAGAAATCGAAGCCCTTAAACAAGAGCGGCCCACGCGAATCCACCGCTTAGCCGCGGCTGCGGCATTAGGCGATCGCTCAGAGAATGCCGAATACTCAGCGGCCAAGCGGGATCTGCGGCAATTAGAAGGGCGCATGCGGTATTTAGATAAAGTGATCCGCTATGGCGAAGTGGTGCCACAGCCCGATGGCACCAAAGTTGCCATTGGCACGACGGTGAAGCTGGATTTTGGCGACGGGGATGTGGCCACGTATCACGTGGTCGGGCCCAAAGAAGGCGGCTTAAGCGATGACAACTTAACCAGTGATTCGCCACTGGGCCAAGCGGTGCTTAATGCCCCATTGCATGCCGTGGTGCAAGTACAAGCGCCAGCTGGTACTTACCCAGTCACCGTTGTTGCCATCAGCGTGTAACACTGTTTGTAATCTGTTATAATTAGACGTACTTGTGCGCTGTTAACCACGCATTTCTAAGGAGATCATCATGGCATTATCGTTGAACGCATGTATTTTATTACTCAAGGAACATCACTTACTCAAAAGCTCGGCTGTCCAGAATTCGCTAGACACGCAAATGTCTGGCATCGCCTATGATTCGCGCAAGATCTCAGGCCCCAGCCTGTTCTTTTGCAAAGGCACGCATTTTCGGCCGATCTACTTGTCGATGGCCAAAGATAACGGTGCGATCACCTATGTTGCCGAGAAACCCTATGTAGAAGGCAACGGCATGAACGCCTTGATCGTGGTCAATGTGACCAAGGCCATGGCGATTCTGGCGGCGGCTTTCTATGATTTTCCGCAAGACGATTTATTCGTGATCGCCTATACCGGCACCAAAGGCAAGACGACTTCAGCATACTTCACGCGCGGGATCTTGGAACAAGCGCACCCTAAGCGCGTGGCGTTGTTCTCGACGCTTGATCGCATCGTCGGCCCTAACCCGGATCAGAAATTCAAGTCTGATCTCACCACCCCAGAATCCTTGGACTTGTTTCACGACATGCGCCAAGCCGTAGATAACGGGATGACGCATTTGGTGATGGAAGTTTCCAGCCAAGCTTATCTGCGCAACCGCGTGTTTGGGTTGACCTATGATGTCGGCTTCTTCTTGAACATCACACCAGACCACATCGGCCCCAATGAGCACCCGAATTTCGCCAACTATCTGCATTCCAAGATGCAGCTGTTGGTCAATTCGCGCAAGGTCGTGATCAATGCCGAAACCGATCACTTCGATGAAGTCTACGCCGCGGCAACGACCACCACGTATCCAGAATCGATTTACTTGTTTGCCAACGCTGACTTCAAGCCGGCGCGCGATGACATCGACATCGACTTCCGCTTTGAAAGCCAGACCTTAGATACCACCAAGAGCCGCTTTACCTTAGTGCCAGTCACACAAAAAGCGGCTGATCTCAACATCGGCGGCCCATATTGCTTAAGCTTGATCGGGGACTTCAACGAGTCTAACGCCACGGCGGCCTTGATCGGCGGCGGCTTGGCCGGCGTTGATGGCCATAAAGCCAACCCTGGTATCGCCAACGTCCAGATCCCAGGGCGCATGGAGCAATATCAAATCGATGGCCACGGCATCGTGTATGTGGATTATGCCCATAACTATGGCAGTATGAAAGCCTTGATGCATTTTCTCAAGGCGGAATACCAAGACCCGAAGATGTTGGTTGTCGTGGGCTCACCTGGTGATAAAGGGGTTTCGCGCCGACCTGGTTTTGCCAAAGTGCTGACAGAATATGCGAGTGTCGCTTATTTGACCACCGATGATCCAGGCTTTGAAGACCCAGCAGACATTGCCAAGGAAATCGACAGCGGCATCGATCATGACAAAGTCGAGGTGAAGATCATCTTGGATCGCAAGGCGGCGATTCGTGAGGCCATCGAAGCCAGCAAACCAGGCGACGTGGTGATCGTCGCCGGCAAAGGCGCTGATCCTTATCAGAAGGTCCGCGGCATCGATACGCCATGGCCGCAAGACTTGAACGTGGTTAAGGAAATTGCGTCTGAATTGAAAGAAGGCTAAGCATGCAACGTTTTTTCACTGTGATCGGAGGGATGGGCACGCCGGCAACTGAAAGCTATGTGCGTTTGTTAAACGCCCGCAGCAATGCCCAGCGTGATCAAGATTATATGGATTATATCTTGGTCAATCACGCTTCAGTGCCTGATCGCACCAGCTACATCCTGGATCACAGCAAGCCCAGCTTCTACCCTGACTTGCTTGAAGACATCCAACAACAAAGCCTCTTGCATCCTGAGTTCATGGTCATGGTTTGCAACACTGCCCATTACTTCTATGACGACTTGCAACAAGCGACGAAGGTGCCGCTGCTGCACATGCCGCATGTGGCCATTGCGGAAATGGCTAAGAACTTTCCCAAGGAGCAGAAAATCGGCTTGATCGCCACGCAAGGTACGCTGGCTGATGGTATTTACGCGCGAGAAATCGAAAACCACGGCTACCAAGTCGAGCTTGGCGACAAAAAGATCCAAGACATGGTGATGACCTTGATTTATGACCACATCAAGGCCCATAACCATGTGGACAAGGCGCTGTATCACGATATCTTGCGCCAGATGCACGAGCGCTTCGGCGTCAACGTGATCGTCTTAGGCTGCACCGAATTGTCCTTGGCCCAAGAAATCGCCCCAGATCACCCGTATCAGGTGATCGACGCGCAAAGCATTATCGTTGACAAAACGCTTGCCCTCGGCCGCGCGTTTAGAGTAGATGAGGCTAAAGGCAAGGCGTTACTGGAAGAGATCATGGCCTAACCAGAGCGAAGCAAAGCGCTCTTAGCGGGTCAATTAGCCTAGCCCTCGTGCTTGCGGCGTACTTTGCCGCGAGTGCGGGGGCGTAGCTAATTGTACCCGCGTTGCTTTGCGGAGCTCGACGAAAACCACAGCGTTTGAAGTTTGGACGCCAGTTTTGGGTAAAGCCCGGACAGGCGTCGCTCCGGCGCGCGGGGAAAGCGGCGGTGCAGGCGGTGCGGCCGGCTTCAACCACGCAAAAAGCGCGTGTTTTACGCCTAAGTTTCAAGCCCCGCATCGCTTTGCTCAGCGCGGGTCTTGAAACTTGCCGCGTGTGGTGTCGAGCAAGCCTCGCAAAGTACGCGAGTCTTCCTGGACACCACACGTTTCACGGCCTGACCGCCGCTTTCCCCGCGCGCCTGCGCAACGCCTGTCCTCCAGTATTCGAATCGGGATAGTGATGGGCTTGGTGAACATCATCGGCAGATTGCAAAGGCGTTGAGAAGTGAAATCTGATTGCCGGATGTAAGTGGTGATAGGTGTAGTTCATTGCTTGATTTACGCCGACGTTAGCGACAATATGATTTTTCCGCCAGAACTGTTTTAGAGTTCTGGCGGTTTTTGGTTGTCTGTGGATCTTGGTTGTGTGGCAACCTTACATACTTAACTTGTCATCGATGTGATGACTTTGATGTTCTGCACTATCTGCGCTTGATGCGTTGAACCCACGTCTAGTTGATAGACGTGATCTGCTGGTGTTTTGTTGATCGAACTGTTAGATATCCTGGTTCAAACAATGTAGGATCGGTGAGGCGTAGGGGTGTGGGGCCGGCGAGACGGTCAGGCCGTGAACCGTGTGGAGTCAGGTGAGACTTGCATCGACGCAAGCGCAGCGCAGCTAGATGCAAGGCTCACCTG